>JBBQSU010000084.1:0-16500 GCA_038234815.1 Tepidisphaerales bacterium
GGTCGAAGAACACCGCCGGCGGAGATCATTCCGCGGGAACGCCCCACGGAATAACTCGACGAACAAACCCAGCCCGCTCATTTCAGAATGGATTGGATGTTTTGGAGATTGCAAAGATTCTGACATTTCAAATATCTCAATGGCTTCAATTCTGGCGCGTTTCTTCGCGTCAACGTGTTCTGGGTCATCGGCCATACCTATCGTCGCTCTCCGTGCGTCCTGTGAGGGTTGATCGGTCATCAGAACACCTCGATATCGTTGTCTTGAACCGGCTCGGACGCTTTAGCCGCTGACACTGGCGGGATTACGCCCGCTGGGTAAACCGTCACGCATCGAAGTCCGTAGGCTCTTAAGGCGGCTTTGAGTAGGCGACGCACGCGGATCGCTGCCGGCGGGCCTTGGCCTTCGGGTCGAAATTCCATCAGCCAGTTTGACGGTGACTCTGACGGTGACTCGCGCACAATACCCCGCCCCAAGGTGCGACTTGCGCACCCTTGGGGGGTATTAGGGGTGCGCGCGTGTGAGTCAAAATGATTCATGCCTGCCCCCTGACGGTATCTGTCACCATCTGCTGACGGGTCGAAAAGTAAACGCCCCGGTCCTTTTGAAAAGTCCACCGAAACACCTTGCCGGATGATTCTGCCAGCGTGAGAAAATTTTCGGCCATGCGGTTCGATAAGTCGCCTATCACCGATGCGCTGGCCATGATGGTTCTTTTGTCTTTTGCTGACTGGGTGACAAACTCGCGGACGAACCGGTCCACGTCCCAGGGCTTCGGCGTTTCCGTGCCGGGCGTTCCGGGTTCATCTTTCCGCTTTCGCCGGCGCTCTTGGCGTAGTTGCTCGGGGTCCAGGTCGGGCGCGGGTGTCCAGATCGGCCATGACCAGCGCAGGCAGATCGGCTTGACGGGTTGCCATGACCGGACAGCGGCCTCCAGCACCACCGCGCCGTCTTCCTCATGCTGGCGCAGAATCAGGTGAGAATCAGACGCGCGGGCTTGGGAGCCAGCCCCCGCGCCCACGTCGGTGATGCCCTTGTTCGCTTGAACGCCTTTACTGGCGTGATGGATCAGCACAAACGCGGCCTTGGTTTGATCGGCGTAACGGTCAATCAGATTGTAGATTCCGGCAAGGTCGGAATTGCTGTTCTCATCCACGCCCGGGGGAAGGAAGCGATAGAAGGCATCGCAAATAATCAGCTTGAACTTGCCCGGCTCGATTGCCGCGAAGTATCCGGCCAGCCTGCCGAAGTCCTGTAAGCGCCCCCGGAATGATTCAACATACAACCGCTCGGCCAATTCGCTCATCGTTACGCCCCGTGCCGACGCGACGGCGGGGATACGATTGGCCAGCGTGTTCTTGTGCAATTCATTGTCGATCAACAGCACCGGCCCGCCGACAGTGGGGAACGTGTCCAGCCAGCATCGGCCCAGCGCCGTCGCAATCGCAAGGTCCAGCACCAGCCAGCTTTTGCCAGCTTTTGGGGGTGCGATTACGTTCATCGTCTCGCCTTGCCGCAACAATCCCTCGATGATCGGTGGTCGCATCGCAGGATTGCCCGCGCACAAGTCGGCCACACTCAAAAACTGCGGTTGCGCGGGTGTTTCCTGCGCGTCGTCGGCCACGCCGGGCGGAATGACTTCGGGTTCATCGGTCCAGGTTGTTGCAAATTGAACACTCATGGCGACACCTTTGGGGGTGAGAAAAAAAGCAGGGATTGGCGGGCTTGTATGCCCAGCCGGTACCCGTCGGGCATCCTGACCATCTGGCAGCGCGTCCACGTCGCCGGGTCTGCCCCCAGGTGAACCGCACGGGCGAAAAAATCGCGCTGCCGTTGCTCGGGCACCCCCCGGCAATTGAACCAGGCGTGCAAAGATTTCTTGGCACTGAAGACAACCAGCACCAGCGGCGCACGGGTCGCCAAGTGCGCGATAATCGCGGCCTGCTCATCGAGCGTTCCCGTGTCCTGTTCGACTACCAGATATTGACGCGGCCCGGTGTTACCCAGGCATCGCGTTGATTCCCGGCCCTCTTGATTCTGTCCGGTCGGGGCGCTCATCGCCGACGGCACGATGAATTGGAGTTCGCCCGACTTGCCGCGAAAAGATTCACGCGGGGCAGTGATTGCATTGGTTTTTTCTTTGGCCACACAAAGCAAAGGATTGCCCGGGAACAGGGCGTCTATCACGATTTCGGTTGCCGGGTCGTCGTCGATGCACTGATATGGCGAGTCGGCGTGTAGATCAGCGCCCCCGTACCCGTCACTTGCGGCGATAATCCGCTGGCGGGCTTCGGCGTCCAGCCCGGGCCACTTCTGCAGGCGGGGCATGTTCCATGTCCGATCAGTACGAACGAACTCGGCGGATCGGTCTACGGCCCGCTTGATTTCGCCAGGCTTCAATGGTTCGCCCGCGGTGGCGACGTGCAATTCGTGTTCGATGTCCCGCGGATCGCGCCCGCAAGCCCGTAGCGCAATGGCGGCTTTCATCAGCCAGCGGTTTAGCCCCCCGCCGCGAACGGGAGTAGCCCGCAGGATGTCGGTTGCCCATGTCGGCAGTTCGGCGGTGGCAATCATTGCGCACCCCCAGTTCGGGCAACATAGATGCGTTCGGGGGTATGCTCGATGGTGAGGGTGGTCCGATCCCATTCCGCGACGTAGCGGCCTGACTTCAGCAGCTGAAAAAACACGTCGGGAAATATGCCGACAAAGTTCGGCATGAGGATGGTGGCGCATCCGCCGGATGAGTCAATCGCGGCCTCGATATGGGACGCGATTAGCGGGGAAGCGAGATTTATAAATTCGCTTGCTGGTTTTGGTTGGTTGTGATATGCTTGCATTGCACGATCCTTTTACGCCGGTGGCCTGCCAGGGCTTGCCGGCGTTTTTTTGTTACAAGATGGTGGGGATGATTGCCTTGCGGGCGAGCCACTCGAGCGCGGCTTGCCGGGGGTAGCGGACGGCTCTGCCGATCTTCACCATCGGCGGGCCTTGCCGCTTGCAGGTCAGGGACGCCAGGGATTGCACGCGGAAACCGATTGCTTCCGCCAATTCCTCGCGTGTGAGCATTGGCTTGTCGGGCAGTACGTCGGAAAGTATTTCAGCAGCGGACGGCATAGATGCACCTCGTTTGTTTGTCACGGGGAGCATTCAATCATTTACGCGGCATGTCCCGTAGTACGTCCCGACGGGACATGAAAACACCCCTGAAAAAACAGGGGTGAAATGCGTATACGATTGTGGGCGGGGCGCAAACGGGGCGCAAATTACAATTGGTATTTTGCCTTCACCTTGAGCCTGTTTTCCCGTCTCTTGTTGGCTTCGATTTGAGTCGGAGTAAGGAGTCGTTTCCGGCGTTTTTTACTGGCCTTGGCGCATTCGGCCTTGTACCGATCAACTTCGGAACCGTCGATCTTCCCATCTGCCCCTGCCGACAACTTCCCTTCCCTGATAACGCGGTTCAAATGTCGCTTGTCGATGCCGATTCGTTTGGCGGCGTCGTCTTTTGACAGCCGTATATTGGCCAGGTGCTTCACAATCGCGCCGTGAAGTTGATCCATCCAGGCGGTCATTTGCGCCCACGTCGGGTTTGCAGGGAGCATCCGCGGACGATCCACAATGCCGAGTTTGTCCGCGGCTTCGGCCCAGTTCTGACTGTCAGCCAGCATCACGCCCAGCGGGTGATTGGTTGCGTTTAGTTGGCCGATTTGATTTGAAACGATCTTGTACTGCATCCGTGCCATCTTCACCACGGCCTCGAGCGCCTTTGCATCGCGCTGGCCAGTCATCCATTGTTTGATTTGAATCACGTCGGCAACGTCAATTGGCATGTTTCACCGTCTTTCAAAAGCGGGTCGATCCATGCAGGGTGACGACGGTGAAGTAATCACCGCTGCATGAATCGTTCGCGCCGGATCAGGGCGCTACCCGAATACATTCTATCGCGCAATCTTCGGTACGTACTCTTGAACTTCAATGCGACCCGCCGCAAGTCGTCTCTTGAAGAGGCGGGTACGTCGCTTTTCCTTTCGTGACGCAGGGCATCCGCCCATGCCCCACCGCCCACCCTTTTCGCCACTCGACCCGAACCGTACGCAATCGTCAGATACGATCTCAACCTGATGCGCTTTGCCGCAAAGCGAGCATCGGGATTCTGCGATGCTCGGCGTAACCATTTCCCACGCCCCCAGCTTGTGGCCAAAGCCATTGATCCACTTCTTTCCTCTCTTCGTCAGGATTCTGAATTCACCACTGAGCGTGTGCCGCGTATTGCGGCGGTTCTTTGCTACACTCTTCACGTTGCACCTCTTTCGTAGGTGTGACCACGCCCCCGGTGGTTCGCGCCACGCGGGGGCCTTCTGTTTGCCGGCGCACGCGCGCCGGTCATTGTCTTTTGCCTTGCTTCGTTTTCTTGCTGGCTATGCCGGGTGTCTCGGCGGGCTTGGCGAACATCGACGCCAGCGCCGTGCTGGTTGCGGTTGCCGCGGCGGACACGTCCAGATGAGCGTAGCGAGCGGTACTTTGCTTGTTGGCGTGTCCGAGTTGCTTCCCGATCAGCAGCAGGGACGCGCCCGACATAGCCATCCAACTGGCCAGAGTGTGCCGTAGATCGTGGAAATGAACGTCGGGAATCTTGGCGGCTTTGCGGGCCTCAATCCACGTCGTTTTGAGTTCTTGTATCGGCTTGCCATGCAATCGACCGGGGAAAACATAGACGGCATCCGGTTCGGCCAGTTCCTTCCGTTGGCGGAGAATCGCCACGGCGTCGGGGGCCAGGTTGATCGTCATCGACTTGCCGCTCTTGCTTTGATCCTTCGGCACGATCCACAAGGCTTGATCCAGGTGAACATCGGCCCACCGCGCCCCGCAGACGTTACCCTTGCGGGCGCCGGTGAACAGGGCGAAGCGGATTGCGTCGGCAATGGTCTGGTTGTCGCAATCGTCCAGGGCCTTAATCAGCCGGGTGACTTCATCGCGGGTCAAGAATCGCTCGCGTTGATCGTCGCCATGAAACTTGACCGCCCCCCCGGCGGCGGGGTTCGGGTTGATCTTCGCCCAGGTAAGCATCCGGCGAAGCAACTTGACCGTCTTATCCGCGATGTTCCCGCCCTTTTTGACGGTGAGGGTGCGGTGAAGATCGGCCACGTCGTCGCGGGCAATCGTCTGGATAACCTTGCTGGCCCACGTCGATAGATAAAGTTTGTACTGACTGACATCGACGCGCAGCAGGTGCGGGCTGCAGTTCGGGATAACGTGCTCATCGCGGTAGGCTTCCCATAGTGCGCCGACGGTGACGGCAACCTTGGCCTGCTGTTTGGCCTGCTGGCGTTGCTGTCGGGGGTCGATGCCCATTGCGGCCTTGGCGGATACCTGCGAAGCGAGCATACGCGCATCGGCCAGTGTCAGCCGTTCCACGTCGCCCAGGTGGTAATCAATCGGCGTCGGCAATCCCTTGGCCCGCCCGTACCAGTAAAATGACTTGGCGCCCTTGGCGGTGATTACCAGCGTCAATCCTTTTTCCTTCGTGTCATAGACCCGCACGCGCGACTTTCTGGCTGGGCATTTCATCGTGACGATGTTCGCTTCAGTCAGGTTGACGCGCTTGGGAAGGGGTCGATTTCCGTCATCTGCGATGCGTAGTGAATTCGTCTGCATTTGTTCCATCCTACACCCATCCTACAACCGCAGTCAATATCAGAGTATTTCGGAGCAAGTCAGAATATATGACGATTCCCTATGAAACTATTGTTTTTTTGGGCGAATTTGCTCTATTTGCAGGGATAACAGACACTTAACAAAAACGTCGAAATTCAGCCTACGAAGCTGAGGGTTGCAGGTTCGACCCCTGCAGGCTGCACTCACTCATTTTCGGCAGTTTGCGGGGAGACTGGCCTTGGCGACGGCGTCGTGACCGGTTTTCTGCAGAACGCTCCACTTTATTTCTATTGTTTCCAGCCCCCGAGGCAGGCGCATTCCCTGGGCATCCAATGGCAAAAGTCGGGCCAATACTTTGGCCTTGTCATGGTTCGCGTCGATTCAAGATGGTTCGCAGGATAGGACAGGAATATCTCCCTCCCCTTCCTTATCGCACGTTGCAAAATGATGAGACAGCGTTGGACATTCGTGGACACGCGCACGATAACGGTGGCACCAATGAGAAAGGAGGCCGATTTTGAAATTGACCGTACGTGATGCAGCGGGCCTCCTGAACGTCTCGGAGAAAAGCATTTACCGCTGGATCAAGCAGGGTGTTATCCCTGCCTACCAGATCAATGAGCAGTACCGTTTCAGCCGCGCCGAACTTCTGGAGTGGGCGACTTCGCGAAAGATCAACGTTTCTCCGGCGATCTTTGCCGAACCCGAGGGTGGCGAATCACCGTCTCCAACGCTGAGCGAAGCTTTGCGCGCTGGCGGGGTGCATTATCGTCTGAGTGGGAAGGACAAGGCCTCCGTACTCCATGCGGTGGTGGACGTGATCAAGTTGCCTGAGGAAGTGGATCGGGATTTCCTCTATCAGGTTCTAGCGGCGCGCGAGGCGCTGGGGTCTACTGGAATTGGGGATGGCATTGCCATTCCGCACGTCCGCAATCCGATTGTCCTGCACCTGTCCCGGCCACTGGTCACGCTCTGCTTCCTGGAACACCCCGTGGATTTTGGCGCGATCGACGGGCAGCCGGTGAGCACGCTGTTTACGCTCATTAGCCCCACTGTGCGTGCCCACCTGCATTTGCTGTCGAGACTAGGCTTTGCCCTCCGCGATCCGGATTTCAAGAAGACTCTGACGCAACAAGCGTCGCGGGAAGAGATCCTCGAAGCCTTACGACGTGTGGAAATCGCCATGACTCCGTCGCCGGGTGCTCCGAATCAGGCATTGGCCGGTCAGACAATATCTGGTTAATTAGTTAACGAATGGGAGCGCCGGTATGGGTCTGATGCCTGTAATGGCAGGGATTCTCTGCGTGGCCGGGAGCGGCGTGCCATGTTTCTGGATGGGCCGGCGCTTACCCTGCGCCCAGCGCCCGGCGGTTGCGATGGTGGTTATCCTTCGGTGGTTTTGGGCGAGGGAAACTCCATAGTTGGGCTTGTATTCAGGCAAAATGCGAAGAGAGTTGGCGCATGACGATGGTTTGGCTTCTTATTGCGGTCGTTTGCCTTGGAGCGAGCGGCGTTCCCGGGCTGATGGCGGGTCGTCGATCGCGGCTGGGCCAGTACGTCGCGACGTTTCTCAATGTCGTCGGCTCGGGGATCGGGTGCGCTGCGGTCGTTGTTCATTATGCCCATCCGGCTTCGTCACCGATGATCCGCATCGACTGGGGCCTGCCGCTGGGGCATTTCGCGGTGGGCCTCGATGATTTGAGCGCGTTATTTTTGGTGCCGATATTCTGCATTTCGGCGCTGGGGGCGATCTATGGACTGGAGTATTGGAGCCAGGGCAGACATCCCGGTAATGGGCGGAAGCTGCGGCTGTGCTGGGGCCTTGTGACAGCGGGGATGGCCTCGGTGGTTCTGGCCCGCGACGCGGTCGTGTTCCTCATGGCCTGGGAAGTGATGGCGATCTCCGCCTATTTCCTGGTTTGTACGGAAGAGAACAAGGCACAAGTTCGAGATGCGGCATGGGTATACCTCGTCGCGACCCACGTTGGGACGCTCTGCCTGTTCGGTTTTTTTGCGCTGTTCGCACATGCGACCGGTTCATTCGACCTTTGGCCCTCCCTTCCCTCCGGCATTACGCCGGGTGTGGCAACGGGCCTCTTTGTTCTCGGCGCCGTCGGCTTCGGGCTGAAGGCGGGAATCATTCCGCTACACATCTGGCTGCCCGGCGCTCACGCCAACGCCCCGAGCCATGTGTCGGCCATCATGTCGGGCGTGTTGTTGAAAAACGGGATCTACGGGCTACTGCGAGTCGGTGGCATGTTGCCGCATCCCCCGGTCTGGTGGGGCGCGACACTGCTGATCGCCGGCACGGTCTCAGCGCTGCTGGGTATCGCCTTCGCGGCCGGCCAGCGGGATCTGAAACGGCTGCTTGCCTACAGTAGCATCGAGAATGTGGGCATCATCACCATGGGGATTGGTCTGGCGCTTTTAGGGCGCGCAACGGGGCATCCCGACTGGATAATACTGGGCCTGGCCGGGGCCGTGCTGCACGTGCTGAACCACAGCCTGTTCAAACCCATGCTGTTCCTGGGGTCCGGTAGTATTCTTCACGCGGCGCGAACGCGCGAAATGGACCTGCTGGGAGGCATGGGCAAGCCCATGCCAAGGACCTTCGGAGTGTTCGTCATCGGCGCAATTGCGATTTGCGGCCTCCCGCCTCTGAATGGATTCGTCAGTGAGCTGCTCATTTATCTGGGGCTGTTTCGCACACTAAGGCCCGGTGCCGGGACGGCGGGCTGGGCGGCATTGGCTGCCCCCGCGCTGGCACTGGTGGGAGCCATGGCGATCAGCAGTTTTGTAAAGCTTTTAGGGACGGTCTTTTCCGGCTCTCCGCGCAGCAACCGCGCCGCCCACGCCCACGATCCGCACTTGCCGATGCTTTTGCCGATGGTCGTGTTGGCAGGCTGTTGTCTCATGATCGGTCTATACCCCTCGGCATTGGTTTGGTTTCTGAACCGGGTGGTTGATAGCTGGCTCGTGCAAGCCGAACCGACGCGCCTGCCGACCGACCTTGCGCAATACGTGCCCTTCGGGTGGCTATCCGGGATGGGAATCGCCCTTCTGGCCCTTGTGGGCGGGGCATGCCTTTACTTCTGGTATTGGACTATCCGAAAGCCGGTTCAGAAGGGTGTGACTTGGGATTGTGGATATGCTCGGCCGACCTCGCGAATTCAATACACCGGCTCGTCGTTCACGCAGATGCTGCTGGATTTGCTCGCGTGGGTCCTTTGGCCGCGGAAGAACCGACCGGTGATCACAAGCGCGTTCCCGCTATCGGCCCACTTTTTCAGTGACCTGCCTGATCCGGTGCTGGACCGCGGTCTGCGCCCGAGTTTTGGTGCTGTCGCGTGGCTCTTTGGTCGGGTTCGGATATTCCAGCGCGGGCCTATCCAGGTTTATCTACTTTACGTCATGGTCATTCTGCTCGTGCTTCTAATAGCGGCATGAATCGGTAGAGGTTTGAAGTTTCTGAATCAATGGAGGTTGAAGTCCGATGTTTTCGGCTCGCGCATATTCATTTCGCCAAAAGTCCCGCCTGGCGATCTCGCTTTCCTGGGTTGGCGGATACACCAATGTGATCGCCTTGCTGGCGCTAGGGACCGTTGTGTCCCACGTCACCGGCAGCGCGACGCAATTGGGGCACGGGATCGGTGCGCGTGACGCGGGACAAGCGATGTTTTTCGGGTTCATCCTGCTCACATTCCTGGTCGGGGCGGCGCTGTCGGCGATTCTGACTGAAACTGCCAGGCGTTCGGGCTGGCGGTCAAAGTACATACTCCCCATCGGGCTTGAAGCCGTCCTGCTTGGCCTTCTTATGCTGTTGCTGTCGTCACGGGGCAAGCCTACCGGCGGGACCGACCTGTATCAGGCGGTCGCGTTAGCGTCGGTCGCCATGGGCCTACAGAATGCGACGATTACGAAGATCTCTGGCGCGGTCGTACGCACGACGCATCTGACCGGGATTTTCACCGATTTTGGCCTGGAAGGCGTCCAGTACCTGTTCTGGTGGGGCGACGAACTGGCGAAAAAACGCCACGCCCGAGTGGGGCGACTCCTGAAAGTCTCGCGCAGGCACCCGGCGGCGCTGCGATTGGTCCTGCTGTTCAGTATCGCCGGATCCTTCGGGTTTGGAGCCATCCTGGGAACGCTCGCTTTCAGCCGGTGGAGCGTTCTATCGCTGATCGCGCCTATCGCATTCCTATTCTGGATCGTGTACATGGATTGGCGAAGCCCGATAGCGGACATCCGTGAATTGGACTTGCTCAATGACCCCGAGCTGCGGCTTGAAGGAATTATCAGCAAACTGCTCCCACCGGAAGTCGTCCTGTACCGATCGACAAGCGGTCACGGACGCCGATCAAACGGCCATCGGGCACCCAACTTTCAACTCTGGCTCGACCGCGTTCCCGAGATTTGTCGCGTGGTCGTTCTGGCCGTCAGCCCGCTGACAAAGTTCAACGCCAACACGGTGCTGGACCTGGAAGCGGCAGTTAAGCGACTGCATGGTGAGAAGAAAAAGCTCATCCTTTCGGGGATCACGACGGTGCAGTTCAAGGCATTGGACGCGCTGGGCGTAGCTCGGATGATGGACGTGAGCAATCTCTGTCCAGACCTGGAGTTTGCCATCGCACGAGCGATCGCGGTAATGCAGGAAATGGACCATCGTGTCGGACGATCGTCGCCAGCCCGGGCGGTAATCGGCTGAGGAGGATGCTCCGGTAGTTTCGGGTATGGGAACGAATCATGGCGTTTGCAACTGCTGTCAATCACGTGCTCTTGCTCCTGATCATGCCACCCCTTCTTCTCGGGGTCATCAACAGGACCAAAGCCTGGTTCGCCGGCCGCACGGGGCCTCCGCTCCTGCAACCGTATTACGATCTTGCACGGTTGATGCGAAAAGGCATGGTCTTCAGTACGACCACGACGTGGGTCTTCCGCGCGGCACCGCTCGTCACGCTTTCGGCGATCCTGCTGGCGGGACTCATGGTCCCTCTTGGACGCTTCAACGCTCCGGTTCGATTCACCGGTGACCTGATTTTGTTCGCATACCTGTTCGGGCTTGCGCGATTTTTCACCACGGCCGCAGCCCTGGACACCGGTTCTTCGTTCGAGGGAATGGGTGCCGCTCGCGAGGTCACTTTCGCCTGCTTTTCCGAACCGGCGCTCTTCCTGGCGTTTCTCGTGCTGGCCAAGTTGTCCAACTCACTTAGCCTCACACCCATGCTCCTTGGTCTTCTCAGCGTTCCGGTGATCGGGCTGACGGTCGCGTCGCTGATCCTGGTCGCCGCCGGGCTTTTCATCGTCTTGCTCGCGGAGAACTCGCGGATTCCGATAGACGACCCGAACACCCATTTGGAACTGACGATGATCCACGAGGTCATGGTGCTCGATCACAGTGGTCCCCTCCTCGGCATCATTCTCTACGGCGCGGCCATGAAACTCTTCGTCCTGTCTGTCATTGTGCTGCACGTGATCGCGCCGTTCCAAGTGGGCTGGGCACCAGCCGACTGGATTCTCTTCGTGCTGGAGATGATCGCAATTGCAGTGGCGATCGGAACGGTAGAGTCGATCATGGCCCGGCTGCAACTCCGCCATGTACCCACGCTCCTTGTCGCCGCTTCGCTGCTCTGCGGGTTCGGCTTTCTGCTGATGCTGAGGTAAAAGATGGTCTCCGCTCTCAACATGGCGCTGGTCGTTGTTCTGCTCCTCAATCTTTTTGCGCTGGGCACCAGCCGCATTCGCGCGGTCGTCCAGGCGGTTGCGTTGCAGGGGATTGTGCTCGGACTCACGCCTCTGCTGGCGCACCCACACCCCAACCTGGTGGCATCGCTGATTGCGATTATCACGATCATCGTTAAAGGTGCGCTGATCCCGCGGATTTTGTTCGCGGCCATGCGGGACGTGAAAATGAAGCGAGAGGTGGAGCCGATGATTGGGTTCATGGCCAGCATGCTTCTCGGCGCCTTGGGCACGGCCATTTTCATCGCGCTGGCGAGGAAACTGCCTATGGCGCCCGGGCATGCCCAGACGCTTATCGTTCCCGCTTCGTTCTCAACCGTGCTCACAGGGTTCCTGCTCATGACTTCCCGAATCAAGGCCATCACACAAGCCGTTGGATATCTGGTGCTGGAAAACGGCATCTTCATTTTCGGATTGCTGCTCCTGGAAGCGATGCCTTTTGTGGTGGAGCTTGGCGTGCTCTTGGACCTGTTTGTCGGCGTGTTCGTCATCAGCATCATCATCCACCACATCAACCGCGCGTTCGATTCGCTCGACACCCGGCGCCTCTCTTCCCTCAAGGAATGAACGTATGTGCGTTTTGCTAATCATGTTCCCGCTGCTCGCCGCGGTTGTCGCCGCCGTCGTGCGTACGAACCGCGTCCGTCCATGGGTGTTGCCCGCGGCGGCAGTGAGCCATCTGGGACTGGTGATCTACATTCTCCTGCGGCCCGAGACTGCCATCTTCAACCGCTGGATCGGGTTTGATCCCCCAGGCCGGCTCGTACTTCTGCTGTTGAGCAGTCTGTTCCTGATTTGCTCCTTCTATTCAGTGGGATATCTCCGCCTCCGCTTGGAACTTTCGAACCGCATCTTCTGCGTCGGGCTGCTGCTCTTTCTGGCCATGACCACGCTGGTGACCTGCGCGCGTCACCTAGGCCTGATGTGGGTGGCCATGGAAGCCACGACTTTGGCGACCGCCCCGCTCATTTATTTCAACCATACGCCGAGGTCGATTGAAGCCACCTGGAAGTACCTGCTTGTGGGATCGGTGGGTATCGCGCTGGCGCTGTTCGGGTCGTTATTCCTCGCCTATGCCGCGGTGCGTCAGGGCGTGGAGTCCTCGCTGTTCTTCGAGGAACTCCTGCGCGATGCGTCGCTCCTGTCCAAACCGTGGCTGCACGTTGCGTTCATTCTGCTCCTGGTGGGATACGGGACGAAAATGGGGCTGGCGCCCATGCACACCTGGAAGCCCGACGCCTACGGCGAGGCTCCGGGCGTGGTCGGGGCGCTTCTGGCTGGTGGGGTCACCAACTGCGCGTTTTTAGCACTAATGCGCGTCGATCATGTCTGCCGGGCCGCCGGAGAGAGCGCCTATTCGGGCCGGCTGCTGGTCTTTATGGGCCTTCTGTCGATGATCTTTGCAGCGGTCTTTATGGTCGGTCAGCGGGATTTCAAACGGATGCTGGCGTATTCGAGCGTTGAGCACATGGGCATCCTCACGCTGGGCATAGGCCTGGGCGGCCTGGCGGTCTTCGGGTCACTGCTGCACATGGTCAACAATGCAATGACCAAGGGTGTTTTGTTCCTCTCGGCGGGAAATATTCACCGAGCCTTTGACGCCAAGACCACCGACGAAGTACGCGGGGCCATGCGGCGTCTCCCGCTCTCGGGCACTCTGTTTCTCTTCGGTTTCCTGGCCATTACCGGCTCGCCTCCCTTCGGTCCTTTCATCAGCGAGTTCACCATTCTTATCGGCGCGTTTAACCGGCGGCGGTTTGTCGTCGGCGGATTGTTCCTGACTCTCCTGCTGGTCATCTTCATCGGGATGGGACGCACGGTTTTGACTATAGTCCTAGGTCGGCCCTCGAAGGCGGCGCGGCGAAGTTCCTATCGCGACGGATGGTTCACAGGCCTGCCGATACTGGCGTCATTTGCCGTCGTGCTTCTTCTGGGCATCTACATCCCGCCCCCGTTGCGGGCCATGCTGAACGACGCCGTCCGCTTCCTGGAGGTGCGGCCATGACTACGAACAATCACCTGGCAACGATCGGCAACGGCCGAGCGATCGACCGCAGTGACATTCCCGAACTGGCCGAGCCGCAGTTCCGCAGGACCATTCTCGATGTCGTCGATTCCGGCCAGCGGGTCGCGGCCTTCTTCGGCATGGTGGAACAGAACGGTGCACTCCGCCTGCTCGTTGTTTTGGCTGATGACCAGCAGGCGCGCCTTCGACTGGCATCAACCGTTTTGAATCAGGACGGCTTTGAATCCCTGACCCCACTCTGTCCGCAGGTCCATCTCTTCGAGCGCGAAATTTGCGAGCAATTTGGGGTGAAAGCAGAAGGTCACCCCTGGTTTAAGCCCGTGCGTTTTCACGCTTCGTATCGGCCCGGCCACGATGCCTGGAACCGCGGTGTCGGTGAATCGCCGGTCCCGGGCGTGATGGATTTTTATCGTGTCGAGGGTGCCGAGATTCACGAGGTGGCAGTGGGGCCGGTCCATGCGGGCGTCATCGAGCCTGGTCACTTTCGATTCCAGTGCCACGGCGAAGACGTGTTCCACCTGGAAATTGCGCTCGGCTATCAACACCGCGGAGTTGAACGAGCGATGATTGGCGGCCCGAACTCACGATCGATCCATTATGCCGAGACGCTGGCCGGCGACACCACGATCGGCCACAGCACGGCTTACTGCCAGGTTGTCGAAGCCCTCGCCAAGTGCCAGAAGACTCCGCGGGCGCAGACACTAAGGGGCATCGCGCTGGAACTGGAACGGCTGGCAAACCATGTCGGAGATTTGGGCGCGCTGGCCAACGACGTTGGATTCCTCCCCACCGCGTCTTACTGCGGCAGATTGCGAGGGGATTGCCTGAACCTGACGGCCGTGCTCTGCGGCAGCCGATTCGGGAGAGGAATGATCCGGCCCGGCGGCGTGGGTTTCGATCTTGATGAAGCGATGGCTGATGATTTACTCAATCGCCTGAGGGCCATCGAGAAAGACTGCAAAAGCGCGATCGAACTCCTCTGGGATTCACCATCGGTCATGGCCCGGTTCGAGGACACCGGCAAGCTCACGGCCGAAACCGCCGAAACCTTTGGCTTCGTCGGACCCGTGGCGCGAGCTTGCGGGCTATACCGCGATGCCCGCCAGGACCAGCCCTCCGGAATCTTTCGCTTCGCCCACATCCCGGCCTCCACCTGGCACTCGGGGGACGTGTTTGCCCGCGCATTTGTGCGCTGGCTTGAGATTCAGCAATCCCTTGTGTTCGTGCGAGAACAACTTCAGGCACTCCCGCGCGGGGCGATTCGGAATCCGATGAAGCCGATGTCACCGAACCAGTTTGCCGTCTCCATCATCGAAGGTTGGCGCGGAGAGATCTGCCATGTGGGGATCACGGATGCGCAAGGCCGATTCGAACGCTACAAGGTTGTCGATCCGTCGTTCCATAACTGGATGGGACTGGCGATCGCCTTGCGAAACCAGCAGATTTCCGATTTTCCGTTGTGCAACAAGAGTTTCAACCTTTCGTACTGCGGCCACGACCTGTAGACCCCGGAAGTTTCCCGAGAGACGAGGAATCCAAGATGTTGAAAGTTCTGCTTGCCCGTCTGCAACAAGGCCATCGCACGATCGACTATCCCGATGGTCCGCCTCCGGAGATGCCCGCGCGGTTCCGAGGTCGGCCTGTCTTCGATACGGAGAAATGCGCCGACGGCTGCTCTGCCTGCGCCGGCGCGTGCCCGACCGAGGCAATTCGGATGATCGATGGCAAACCGCAGATCGACCTGGGTAGCTGCCTCTTTTGTACCGACTGTCTCCAGGCCTGTCCGACCGGCGCCGTGCGATACTCCCAGGACTACCGGCTTACGGTACGGCAGCGCGAGGATCTGGTCATCTCGCCGGAAGATGACCTTCGGCTGGCCGATGCCTTGCCTCCGAAACTGATGAAGCTGTTCGGCCGATCACTCAAGCTGCGTGTCGTGAGCGCCGGCGGGTGTGGCGGGTGCGAGGCGGACGTAAATGTGCTTGGCACCGTCGGCTGGGACCTTTCGCGATTTGGCATCCAGTTCGTCGCCTCTCCCCGTCATGCCGACGGACTACTTATTACCGGCGCCATTTCAACAAACATGCACCTGGCACTGAAAAAGACCTACGACGCCGTCCCCGATCCAAAGATCGTGATCGCCGTGGGAGCCTGTGCAATCTCGGGCGGTCCGTACAAAGGGCATCCTGAAGTCGAAAACGGAGCTGGCTCGATGCTCCCTGTAGACCTGTATGTCCCCGGCTGTCCGCCTCATCCACTCACGATCCTTGACGGACTTCTTCGCCTGCTCGACAAAGTGGAGGAACAGCGCAAGGGCGTCGGGGGCAGACGAACAAACGCGGGAGGCGGCGGGTGATCTTTCGGGGGCCAAGCCGCTTGAATCGGGCACGAAGGGCTGATGGCGCTGATGCAGCGGGAACTCAGGAGTTGGGTGGCCGAGCGTGTGAAAACGCGGAATATTTCAAACGCGCCGTTGCCAGGTCTAACGCGACGGTTCAAATCAGCCCAGCCATTGCGCCGGCCTGTCTCGACAGAGGAATAGCCTTTGTAGTGCGGGGCAGAAAGGGCCAAGCAAAAGGTCTGCACAGCCGTGCCTGTTGCCGCGGGGCATGGAGAAACCTTCGGCGGGGTTGTATCTTCTACGCTTCATGAGCAATCACGCGCCTGAAAAATCTCCGTTGCTGCGCAAGCTGGACGAGATCATGCATCGTTACGACGCCTTGCAGCACTCGCTGAGTGATCCGACCGTGCTGGCGAACAACGCTCGCGTGGTTTCCATCAGCAAGGAATCGGGGCAACTGGAACCGGTGACCACGCGGTATCGGGAATATCTTCAGGCCGATCGGGAGGTTGAGGAACTTAAGGAAATGTCGGTGAACGTGACCGATCCCGAGATGGCGGAACTGGCGCGGGGCGAATTACCCGACATGGCGGCGCATGCCACCAGCTTGCTGGAACAGCTTAAGGATGAATTTCTTGCCGCAGAGGACAACGCCGTCGATTCATTCTTTCTGGAGATTCGCGCCGGGACCGGCGGGGAAGAAGCGGCGCTGTTCGGTAGAGACTTGTATGAAATGTACAGC
>JBBQSU010000085.1:0-16398 GCA_038234815.1 Tepidisphaerales bacterium
TGGGAAATCGGTGCCGGATCGACCGGCCCGATCGTGATTGAGCGAAACGTTTTTTCGGAGACCGATACCCCGCCAGTGGTCATCTCGGTCACGTCGGCAGTCGTCCCCGGCGTCATCACGTCGGGTCAAATCACCGTGCGAGACAACACGGGCACGCTGACGACGGCGGGCAAGCCGTTCGTGCGATTGAACGGCTGGAAGCTGACGGACCATCCCGGCATCCAGGTGACCGGGTCGGACAATATTTTGAACGGCAAGCCGGGAGGTGTGGCGTGATTAAAATCAATACATTGGTCCCTAGGTTTTTTGGTGCATCCGCATGGTATGACGCGACGAACTCCGCGACATTGTGGCAGGATACCGCGCGAACATCCGCCGTGACGACTAGCGGGCAGACGGTCAAGACGTGGGACGACTTGAGCGGGAACGCAAATCACCTGTCCGGCGCGTCGGCGTGGCCTACCTACCTATCGAGCGGCATCAACTCCGTACCTGCGGTCAATTTCAACGGCTCGCAGCAACTTACGCGAGCGGGCTTCTGGACCTCCGCGTTTGACACCGCTCTGACGGTTTATGCCGTCCTCGCCGGCGGCGATTCGGGCACACACATTTGGTTATCGAACAGCACGTCCACATTCGACATGTCCCATAACGGTGCGAGCCAGATTGATGGCGTTTACGCGCCCGGAATAACGGGCGACGGTGGAACACCCAATTCGGCAGCTTTGCCGTTCACCCACAATCCGATGATTGTGTCCTTCGCGTTCAACGGATCGCAGACGCGATATACCCGCATATTTTCCACCTGGCGGGGCGGGAACATGGCACTCAGGGATCGGTACGCTACACACGGAGGCACACTTAACATCGCCGGTAATATGCACGTCGGATCGTTTGCGGGCAGCTTTGGCCACCTCGGCAAAATTGGCGAACTAATCATTGTCAATCGAATGGTGTCCGACGGCGAGGACGCGGTGATATTTGACTGGCTGGCGAACAAGTGGGCCATTCAGCCCGGCCAGTACGTGCTGTGTGTCGGGGACAGTCTGACGGATACCGTGAACGGTGGTTCTTCGACCGACTACCCCACATTGATGCAAGCTGCTCTCGGTGCGTCATACGTCGTGGAAAAATCGGCCTACGGCGGGCGAGTGCTGCGCCAGATGTTTTGCGAGACGGGGCGAGTAGACGCATGGCGGGCTTGGTCGAATTCCACGCCTCCGATTGCGTTTCTCCATCTTGGCGAAAACGATCTGGTGAATTACTCGAACAGCGCCGCCACGAACTACGCGCAGATTCGCCAAGCCGCGCTGATGCTCGGGCAGCAGGGCTACCGTGTCATCGTCTGCACGCCGACGCCGACCGTCAGCGTGAACGAGACGATTCGGCAGCAACAGATAGCATTGCAGCGAGCCGGTTGGCGGGATCATGCCGTCGGACTTTGTGATTTTGCCGCAGACAGCAGAATCGGAGCCGCCGGCGCGAACACAAACGAAACGTATTTTCAAGCCGATCACGTTCACTACAACGCGGCTGGATGCGCCGTGCAATCGGAAGTGGCACTGGCGGCGCTTACCGCCGCGATGGCGACGATAGACACGGTCGATACGTCTTTCCAGCTCTACACCGACCAAGCCGCAGTGCTTGCCGCGGCATCCTGCATCATCCGCACGGCGGACGGCGGAGTGACGATCCTTGGGCAATCCGGCACGTTCAATCTTTCGACGGATCAGGCAGCGCAGCGAGCGGGGCAACTGTGGACGGACATCGCCGAGGTGAACTCGAACCAATCCAAAATCCAATTCGGCGAAACGGTGCTTACCGGCTCGGACGCGGGCACGCTGCCCGCACTGCTCACCATTGAGGACGTGCAAACGGCTCTTACCAATCAGGGCTACACCGAAGGGCGAGGCGCGAATCTCGACAATCTCAATGCGGCGGTCAGCAGCTGCCTGACCACGCTCGGCACGACTGCCCCGGCCAACTGGATCGACGCCGCAAGCGTCAAGGCCGACGCGGTGGCGAAAATGCAGGCGGGACTGAGCACTCTCACGGCGGCGCAGGTCTGGGACTACCTCACCAGTGCGGCGACCACCGCAGGCAGCATCGGCAAACGGATCGTGGATTTCATCACAACGCTTGCTTATCCGACGCCGACTGAAATCAGCGACCGCATTGAACGTGCGGGTGGAATGTTGGCTGGGCTTGGTAGTCCGATGCAGGCTGACACGCCCGTAGAACTGACTGCGGCCTATGACGCGGCCAAGAATGCTGCGAGCGAGACCAACGCGACAAACAACAAAAACGCGATTATCGCAGCCGTGGAAACGGGTGGTGGGGGCGGGGATGGCGACGTAGTGGTGAACCACAACTATGGTGGGACCGATGCACTACGGATTACCGAAGGTGGTATCCCAAAAGACGGCGCCGTTATTCGCGCCTACGTGGCCAGCGCGTACGATGCTGGCTCGTATAGTGCGATAGCCAAAGCCGTGACAGGATCGGACGGACGCTGGATCACTCCGATGATGCTCGACCCCGATGCTTACGTTTTGGTCATCACTTCGGTCGGTACGCAAGTATCCATCGCACGGATTACCGTTACTTAAAGGAAAATGACATGATTTCTTCTGGTGAAACAGCCGTCGCCACTGCCAGCAATGCGTCGGTTACGCTAATCGCCGCCGTTGCCGGCCAGTTTTTTCAGCAACTCGTAATCGTCAACGAAGGGTCGGTTGCTGGATATTTTTCAATCGACGGCGGTGCGACGTGGGGGCGGCTCCCGGCTTCGGCGCGGCTCGACCTGTCCGTGCGAATCGAGAATCAGGCGGTGACGATCAAGCGCATCACCGACGGGAGCAACTTGGCAGACGTCTACGGGTTCATGCTCTAATGCCAATCGATCTTACCCCGATTTCACCCGACGACGTGACTGGCTACTACGGAAGCCAGGTGGACATGGAAAATGTCTACGGAGACACCAACATCGCCCGCTATTCGGATATGACCCGATCCGATCCGCCGACAACCAATTTCACGCGCATCCAGGCCGCATCAGACTACGCCGACGGGCAGATAAACGCCTACTTCAGAGATGGCGCGTTTTCGACTCCGCTGGCATTCATCGATTCCAGTTCGCGCGTCATGGCTCGAAATTGGTACGCGGTGATAGCCGGATCGTGGCTGTATGAATCCAATGGAATCAGGGACGAGCAGGTGGGCAACAAGTACACCGAGATGGTCAAAAAGGTGTATGCCGAAATGGCTTTGCACAAGAGCGGCATCCGCCGGCTTGGCGTGCAACGCCGATGGCCGTCACCCACTTCGCCAGTAGGCGGGACGGCCAATGGAAACTGACACCAAAAAAAACCGCCAGCCGCCAAAGGAGTACCAATTCCAGCCTGGGACAAGTGGTAATCCGAAGGGCCGACCCTCTGCCGGAGCGGCAATCCGTGAATGGCTCAATCAGATGCAGGAATGGCCACTCGGCAAAGTCATGGCCGTTTTGAAGTCAAGAACGGCCTCAGCCAAAAAAAAAGCTGCAGCGCGAGTCTGGCTCCATGCTTGCAGTCAGTCAATGACCAGCGGTGGTTCGCCCATCGCCGGGCCTGATTTTGACCGCATCATGGATCGAACTGAAGGCAAGCCGAAGCAGTCCGTCGAATTGACCGGAGACGTGCGCGCCGAACAGACCCGCGTAATCATTAAGCAAATTTATGGCAGTCCCGAAGCCCTTGAACGAGCGCTTGATTTGGAGCGCCGCCTCTGTGAGTCCGGCGGGCTTAGCCCGCTTGCTGACAGCGAATGAGCCGTTGGCGTCCGATCGGTTTCTTGTGCCTAGGCACATCGGCCACATCAGCCGGATGATTGCCCGGGCAGTGGCAGGCCACGGACCCGACCGAATCATGGTGTCGGCACCGCCACGGCACGGCAAGTCGGTGCTGGTGTCGTGGTACACACCGCTTTGGTTCCTGGAGAGGTGGCCGGAAAAAAGCGTGATGCTTGGGACGTATTCAGCCGACTTCGCCGCGGAATGGGGTAGGAAGGTACGCAATACCGCAGTCCGCTACGCGGATCGGCTAGACTTGCGATTGTCCGAAGATTCCCAGGCGGCCGGACGATGGAATACGACCGCTGGCGGTGGAATGATGGCGCAGGGCGTAGGCGGCGGATTCACCGGCAAGCCGGGGCATCTGCTGATTTGCGACGACCCGATAAAAAACAGCGACGAAGCCAATTCGGCTGTCTATCGTTCGCGGGTGTGGGATTGGTGGCGATCGACGTACATGAGCCGGTTGGAGCCGGGTGCCGTCGTCGTCCTGACCATGACCCGGTGGCACGTCGATGACCTCATGGGCCGGATTCTGGCCGACCCGGAACAAGCTAAATTCTGGCAGGTTGTCAGTCTGCCGGCAATCGCCGAATCGACCGACGAAATAGGCCGCAACGTGGGCGACCCGCTCTGGCCCGAACGATACACGGCCGAAGAACTGCACCGCCGGCACGTGGAAGTCGGCGATTACGTCTGGAAGGCACTGTATCAACAGAAACCCCCGAACCTAGACGGCGGAAACGTCTACTATGCGTTTCGCTACGCCGACTTTCCGGCCGGCAATGTCGATGCGTCAGTCCAGATTGCCGAGGGCGTTCCGCTTGATTTATCGATCGACTTCAACAAGCGCCCCGGCAGCCATGCCGTAATCGGCCAGTACCACCGTGACGCCGACGCGGCCACAGCAATAGCCCAGTTGTTCACGCCCAACGGCGTTGCCAAGCACATTGCCCAGGCGTTCGTCCAGTGGTGGAACACACACAAGCCGGAAGTTCCCCGGGTACACCTGTATGGTGACGCCAGCGGTGGTTCAGGGGTAATGACGGACGGCCAGAGCGCGTGGCAGACAGTCCATCGAGAATTGTCGCACGCGGACATTCCGTTTCGGTCGTGGGTGCCGAATCGAAACCCCGGCGTGCATGACCGGGTGGAATCGGTAAACAACGCGCTCTGTGACGCCGAGGGGAAGCGGAGATATCGGATTCATCCGAGTTGCACCAAGCTCATCATTGACCTGCAAAAAGTGGCGTGGGACAAAGACGATATCGATAAGACATCGAACGTCGAACTAAGCCACATGTCGGACGCAGACGGCTACAGAATTTCACAGATTATGAGCGTCCGTGGATCGCATCGCCAGATGTCCGCAACAGTCGGCTTTTCAACCTAAACATGGCTATTCGAGACCTTTTCAAAACCAAGCGGCCCAAGACCGGCGAACAGACGGGCGAGCAAGACCCACGCAAAAAAGGCGGGCTTTCCGGCGTCACCACCGAAATGCAGATTCCGGGATTCAGGGAGCCGGAAAAGAAGCAGGACTATAAGCTGTACCGGGAAATTTCCTCGCATCCGACCGTCGCATTGGTCATGGAGATCGTCAAGTCGCCGATCATCAGCAACGAATGGGCGTGGCATGTCAAAGACGGCACGCCAGATGAATGGTTGCAGACGGTCAAGGAAATGCTCGACGGAATGCGGCATCAGGCGATAAATGACGGGTTGCGCGGTCTGGAGTTCGGCTGGGCGGGCTTCGAGAAGGTTTGGAAGGAAGAAGACGGCTCATTAGTGCTGCAAAGGCTCAAGCCGTTAATTCCCGAGCATACCGAAATCCTCGTGGACCGGGGCGGAAACTTTCGCGGCCTAAAAAACGGCGTGGCCGGACGTGACACGATAGAGCTTTTCGATTCAAAGGCTTGGCTTTACACACACAATGCGGAGTTTGGCAACCTGTACGGTCGCTCGCGTCACGAAAACATCCGCAATGACTATGACCGCTCGCTGCAAATTGCCGACCGGCTGGCACAATACCTGAAGAAAATCGCCGGGCTGGTGGTGCAGTTGCACTACCCCGACGGCACGAGCAAGGACGTTGCCGGAGCCGATCGGCCCAACGACTTCATTGCCCAACAGATTCTTGACGCGGTGAGCCAGGGCAAGAGTGTTCGTTTGCCAAACCTGTTCGCCTCAATGGCTGACCAAGAGCCGCTAAAAGCCGCGGAGCTTGCTGGTAAGTCGCAATGGGTGTTGTCCGCACTGGACATTGGCGGAAGCGATCATTCCACCGGCCTACTGGCGGCATTGGAGTATATCGATAAGCGGCTGGTTCGCGGTTGGTTGCGCCCGGAGCGATCGGCGATTGAGGGCCAGCACGGCACGATGGCTGAGGCGTCAGCGCATACCGACACCGGCATGACGGATAGCGAATTGGTTGACCAGGACTTTGCCAGTCAATTCAATCGCGGGGTGGTTGACGACGTGCTGGCTATGAATTTCGGGGAGCAGGCCCGCGGTGCCGTGTTCGCGGTGCCGTCACCCATTACGGACGGGACTGCAGCAAACAAAATGAGCCTTTTGAAGCAGATGCTTTCGGACAAGGCGACATCCGCCAGCGTGGCCGGGAAGATCGACGTGGACGAGATTTTGAAAGACCTTGACATTCCGATGGTCCAAGGGTCGGAAGGTACGATCAAGATCGAGACGCCCCATCGGACCATCGCCAAACCGGGCGCCACGGACGAACAGATACAGCAGGAACTGTCGCGGTTGATGGAAGTGGATTGAGTTTGCGATAATTCACGGCGGCAGCGACAAAATGCCCATCACCATGACCGACATTGAACTTGAAGCCAAGGCCAGGCGGATCGACGCCGACCGGCGCGCCGTGGAACTCATGGCGTTACTCGCCTTGACGCCGGTAGTCCGCAACGGCCAGCGACATGCGATCCATGCGGTAAGGCTGGGCGTTGACCCCGTGCGGGCCGTGCGCGACGTGTATTTCGGCAACAGCGAGATCGGGCAGCCCGGATTAGTGCCGACGTTTGCCGAACTGGCGACTAAGGCCAGCATCATCGGGCATCTTCGGACGTACAGCGAGGCACGGGAAAACGAAGATAGTCCCAACGACCTGCGCGGGTTGCGGGCGTGGGTACTGGACCACGACTACCCGATGGTCCCGAACATCGAGATTGACCAGGCCCGGGAGAACGACGACCACAAGCACCGCGACGTATGGCTTATGCTGCTGGCCCTGCTGGGCTTGTCAGCAACCGAGTTTGCAGGCACGCAGAAGGCCGCATTGGCGCAGGCCCGACTAAGAGTCGAAAAGATGATTCCCGGCTTAGCCGATCGGCTGGAGCGTCAGGCGAAGATGCGACGGGCGGCGACGGTGGGAACGCCAGAGATATCGGGGCCGGCGTCGTTGCGTCCCTTGATCGACGACGCAAAGGAAGCCTTTAGGGCCAGCGGGATGGGCATTGAAAATCCGTGGCTGGCTAATGCGTGGGTGGAGTCGATCGCGGTAAAGGAATATGAAAAAGGGCGGTTCGACGGGTTCAGGAAGCCGCGGGTTTACGAAACACTATGGGGGTTCCATCGGTGCGCGGTTCTGGACACCAGAACGTCACGAATCTGCCGTGCGTTCGACGGTGTGGTTGCACCGAAAGACGATTCTTTCTGGCAAACGTGGCAGTTGCCGCTCCATTGGCATTGCCGCAGCGTGAACATTCCCGTCTGGAAATCGACGGCACTTAACGAGCCATCGACCATCGAGCCGGACGTGACGAATGACGACATCATTGAGTTTTTGAAGTTCGTTGCAAAATTCCGCAGCTACCTTTGACCGTGCTATCGAGAAGTTCAACTCAAATTTCCAATGACCACTCTAGCCGACATTAAAACGACGGCCCGATTAATTGCGCTTCACGCCAACCGTAGCGAGGGGCATTGGGTGACGCTGGATAACGGCGTACACGTCCAGATTCAGGACGGGCGCATCACCAAAGGCCCGAAATCGCTGGAGGGCAAGAAGCCGGGCGATTTACACGCCCACGGGCGCAAGATCGTCGCCATTCATGGACACGAACGCCCGGACACTAAGCACGCTGAAAGCAACCCCGTATCGTACCGAAAGCCCCAGGTTGACTGGGCGAGGCGAGTGGTTCGTAACAGAAGCGACAAGCCGACGGCCTATCACCGCATGTTGGCCGAAGGAATTTTAGGCAAGGATCATCCGTTGGTGAAGAACGCGGAAGACGCCGCCAAGCCGCAATTTGTTGACGCCAAGACCCGCGAGGAGCGATTGCAGGAATACGTCGAAGCCCGCAAGTCCGGCGCAAAAGTAGCCAAGCCGAAACACGGTAGCGAGATGGGTTATCGCGGCGACAAGCAGCAAAAGCGGTTCGAGCATTTTTTGGATAGTGAATACGAAGCCAAGCATGGAGTGCTTGACGAAAACGACTTTGACGCCATTGCGGCGAAGCGGAAGGAAGCCGCGGAGGCCGCCGAGGCGTTGCAGGAGAACAAGGACCACGACTCCGACTCGGCCAGCGAGCAGGGGTCCCAGGTCGCTACGAAATCCAGTATCGAGAAGCGGCTGCTCGACTACCACGAAATGGTAGGCGGGAACGAGCGTGGAATAAACGAAGACGACGAAAACCAGACCATAACTGATCGGCAAACGACGTTCTGGAAGAAGTTGCCCGGCGAAGTAAGGCACTTTTTGGACGGCCGGCAGCATCTTCGGAAGTTTTTTCACGTTACCGAACAAGCCAGAGACGCCGGTGGTGCCGACGCGATGGGTGAGATGGGCGTGGACAGGTATTTTGCCACGCTTGAAGGCGCACTCGGCAGCGAGATGAAAGCGGCGGTCAAGTCGGCAACACACTCGAACGACCAGGAAATGCAACTGCTCGGAACGATCTACCAGAACCGCCAGCCAGGCACAAAGCAGATTCATTTTCCGATAAACAAATTGCAGCACGGCCACCGATTCACCATCAACGGTGATGAGTTTGATGTGGAAGAAACCGAGGACGGCAAGACGATCAAAGGCCCGGCGCATTACCCGGAGATTCCTTCGGACGCTGACTGGCATATCCCGATCGACAAGGGCAGTCTCAAGAAACGCAAAGAGGCACCCATGACCGCTGGTGACGGCATCGCGCCGTTCAGCGCGGCGGATATCGTCGATAACATGCTGATGCTGTCGAACTCAAATCACGATCCACGCAACGGACGTTTTGCAGTGAAAGCGGCGGCGGAAATCCGCGACATTTTTGACGGAAAGAGCAATGCTGCAGTTGTCGATGTAGGCCCATTTCCCGCGCCGGTGCGAGAGGCTGTTGCTAATCTGGGGCTGAATGTTCCAGAAGCCACCCATCGCTACGTCTCAGCGGATTGCATCAAGCACATCAAGAAAGAACATCCGGAGCTTGGTGCCGATGATGTTTCAGAAATTCCGGAGATTCTTAATTATCCAACTGCGGTTGGCGTTTCCGTTTCAAACAATACAAAACGCATCTGGTTCATCAAGCAGCGAGAGGGAGACCGATTGGCATTGGCAATTTATGGTATCCAGAAAGGCCAGAGCAGCCTGAAAACGTTCTACGTTGAAGCGGCGGGGAAGATCGTTCGGCAGTTAAAAGAAAAAGGCGTCCACTTGGAGTCAGTGGCGAACTCTGACATTAAGTGCCTTTCGGCCCTCTGGGATGCCATCCCAGCCGCATCCAGTGTGACGCCCGAAGCAATTATCGACCAATCGCGGTCCATCGTCAATCATATTCTCCTCTCCCAGGGCCATCTATTCGGCGGCGGCAGCACAGGCGGCAGCACCGGGCATCTGTTTGCGAAGCGGGCTTCCGGTGGTCACTGGGTGACGATCGACGGCACGCACGTCCATATCAGCGGGGAAGGCAAGATCGACAAGGGTCCGTCGGCGCTGGTGGGCAAACGCAAGTCGGAAGTGGCGCACAAGATCACCGCCGAGCATGGCGAGAATCATCCGGTAACAGGAACGAAGGAAGGGCCGTCGGCTTCCCCCGCCAAAACGATCGCCGATGAGGCCAAGGCGATAGCGGAACACTTGACATCGCCAGCCAGCGCGAAGAGTGAACACGGTGACAAAGAGGATCGTGAGGCCCGTTGGCGTGACCTTCACAAGACCCACGAGCAATACTACTACGTTCACGAACAAGACGCCGCAAATGCCCATAATCGCGCAATCAATAAACTGCAAGCTGCACAAAGAGACCTTGCCAACTTTGAGTCGGCTTTGGGCAACGCGCAGCGAAATGCCGATCGCAACCCAGGTAGCGTAGAGCGAGTGCAAAAAGCAATAGATACCACTCGCAAGATCATTGAGGGCCATAAACCAGAGATTGCCAAACATCAGGCAAAACGTGACGCGCTTGCGAAAGAACGGGAATCTATTGTTGCCGAAAAAGAAAAGATCAAGCCAGGCAGCAAATGGAACGATCCCAACCGTGATTGGCATAGCGCCTTACTTCGCAACCAGAAGCAAGACGCAGAACGCGCGAAAAACCTGCGACAAGAAATAATCGACGAAAAGAAACACGCTGTAAAGCAACCGATCGCCTCGATCCCCAAGCCGATCAAAAAGACTCCGATACAGGTGAAGGCGGCGGAAGTTGCAAAGGCGATGACGGAGAAGCCCGTCGAGCGGACTCCGATGCAGGTGAAGGCGGCTGAGATTGCGAAGGGGATGACGGAAAAGCCGAAGGAGAAACCGACGTTTGGATATAGTGTCGGAGACAAGGGATTCAATTCGTATTCCG
This sequence comes from Tepidisphaerales bacterium, assembly GCA_038234815.1. Taxonomy (GTDB): domain Bacteria; phylum Planctomycetota; class Phycisphaerae; order Tepidisphaerales; family Tepidisphaeraceae; genus JBBQSU01. The sequence goes on from JBBQSU010000085.1 coordinate 10,624, forward strand.
AAGCCGTTAAGCACGCCAGCGGTATCGATGGTGAAGTAATAGACAATCGCACTGGATCACGAAAGTGGTATCCGATGCCCAAGCCCGATGCCAAGCGGATGCGCATGTACAACGAGCGCAAGGCGGCATACGAAGCACAACAAAGGCTCGATGCGAGGCTAGAGGCAGAACGCAACGCATCCGCCCCCGTTGACCCCGCCCGTCAGTTCGGCCTGTTCCAGAAGGGCGCCGGCGGCAAGCCCGTCGAGATCGGCGAGAAGCCGGGGCAAACGTCGATGTTCGGGGATGCGAAGCCTCTGCCCAAGCCGGAGCCGGTGAAGGCGGAGAAGATCGACCCGCACCAGACGACAATGGAGCAGGTGGGGAAGGCTAACGAGCCGCAGCCCGCCCCCGCTATTGCGGAGAAGCCGAAAGACGAGGCGACGGCCGAAGTAAAACGCATCGCCCCGCCCGCCAGCTTAAAAGATGCCGCCAGTTTAAGTCTTTCGGATTTTGCAGCATCCCAAGGGAAATCTCCAACAGATGTCTACACCCGTCAAACTCACGAATATTTACAGAAACGGTACGGAATCACTCCCGCTATCGCATCTCAGCCGAAGGAAATAGCGCAATCACCCATTCAGACGCAGGCGAAAGAGATCGCGGAGAAGATGTCCGCCGGCGAAAGCAAAGCGGCCGCGCGCAGCGAAGCAACCCCGCGCAGCGAAGCGGCCGCGCATCAGAAGCAACTCGATTCCGACTATGAGTTTGCGAGAACTTCAGAAGTTCCCAACGCGGGTGAAGACCTGAAAGGATCGGCCCGGCACGTCCGCAACGCATGGAAGTCACTTGCCGATGCCGAGGCGAACGGGACCGCAGAATCAATGGTGACGCGGGATATGCTGCTACGCAACGAGCCGCACAACCTAATGACGAACCTCAAGCCGCATAACGCAATGGCGTCTCTGGCGGCACACCTTGCGATTCAGGCGTTCCCGACAGAAGTAGGAACATACCCCAAATCCTACGGCCCGCAGTTTAAGGACCGATATGGCAATTCGTATCCCGAAGCGAAGAAGCCCGCCGAACTGCGCGAACAGTATTACAACGCATATCGGGCTATCAAGGCCAAGGCTGAACAACTGGCCGCCAGCGAAAAAGACCCAATCAAAGCGACAGCATTCCTCGCAGAGGAAACGCTATTGCAGGCAAAGAAGGCGCTTGGAGTGTCGGCGGATAAACCCAACCATAGTCTATGGACGAACGACGCCTACAACCCGGTCGGACGTGGATTGTTAAACACTTACAAAAAGATGTCTGGTAGCGAACGCAACTCAACCAGCATTCGCGGGCGCGTGTCGGATTTTGCTAATCGGGTTGGGCGGAAATACGGCAAGATCGGCCCGGAGATCGCAAACGCAATCGCATCGCACGTTAAGGACGTTCTTGACGGCGACTCTTTCAATAAGACGTTTGAGACAGTGAAGGGAAAGGGCGAAAACGATTTTGATCCTGCCCAGGTCTATGTGACCGATCGCGCCGACCGAAAAGGCGGGCGGTCCATTGATGCAAGCGCCGACTTCATTACAAAATCACTTGGAATGCGCGGTTTGCAATGGGGAAATAGCGTTACCGACGATGAGCGTCAGTTGCACTTGAAACACGCCGCCGAAGCCTTTGTTGACCTTGCGGACGCGACTGGACTTGACGATTCACACATGAGCTTGGGTGGAACACTCGGACTCGCTATTGGCGCTCGCGGGCACGGCTTGCCTCTCGCCCACTACGAAGCCGGCACAAAAGTCATCAACCTGACCCGCAAGAAGGGGGTCGGCTCACTCTCGCATGAATGGGGCCACGCCTTAGACCACGCGATTGCGGGTGGAAAAACTTCGGCTCAGCGTGCTGACTTTATGAGCGAGCATACATCGCCAGAGAGGATTGCTACCAATGAGGACGGTAGTTACGCAAGCAACGACAAGGGCAGGATGTATTCTATTGACCATAGCAAAGACCCAATATGGTCAGCCATGAACGACGTTCGCGCCGCAATGAAGTCAAGCGGGTTCAACGAGCGACTTAGCAAAGAAATATCGGCCCTCAAGATATCCGATACCAAGAAGAAGTATTGGAGAAGCGACCCGGAAAAGTTTGCTCGCGCATTTGAGAAGCATACGCAGGTTAAGTTGCGCGGTCAGGGCCGCGAAAACACATACTTGACCAGTGCGAAAGACCACCCGCTTTGGCCTACGCCAGCGGAAACTGCCCACATGGCTCCGCACTTCGAAAGACTTTTGGCCGCTGTTCGGCAGCACCATTTTAAGGCATCACAAGCCACGCAATCGCTCTCCCGCGAAGAGCGAGTACGAAGTGTGGCCAGGACACTAGCCCAGCATCATTCTGCCGCCGCCGACCCCATCTACCTTTCCGCCAGCCCGACGATTGCATCAACAGAAGTCGGCAGCGCCTTCCCTCAGAACTTCAACAATCTGCCGATCAAATACGGCTGGATCAATGCCGCCGCCTGCGGCAGCTGGAAGCACCCCAAGACCGGCCAGGCGATCCCCATCAACGCTGCCCGCGTCGATAAATGGGTGGCTGGCATCAAGCTCGCCCGCAGTCGCAACGTCGATCTGCCCGCGTGCCAGGACCATAAAGAAACATCGTCCGCAAGCCTTGGCGGAATTTATGACGCCAAGCGTGACGGCGAAAAACTGCAACTCCTAGTCGGGTTCTACGGCGACGATGCCATGAACACAGCCCGACGCAACCGCTTCTCCATCGGCATTGATCCAAACTTCAAAGACTCTTACGGCAACAGTTACGGCGAAATGATCCGTCACGTTGCCACGACGCCAGTCCCGGTCATTCCCGGCACCGGGTTCGTCACGCTTTCACGCACCTGATTCTGTTTCCCTAGCGACCAGTTTTCAAAGCCCACTGCCGCGTTTGCAGCGCCCAAGGCAGCAGGCCCGTTTCTCACACGCGCGGGCGCTGCAATCACCAATATGGAGCAATCCAATGCCCTTTACTGAATCCGAAAAAGCCCGCGTCATGCAATGCCTCGGCATTGACGACGTGGCGGATGAGCAGGCCGTCGAACTTTTGACGGCCACCATCGACGAACTCCGTGGCATGATCGGCCTGTCGGCCGGTGCCTACATCGACGAACTCAACACCCTCGTTCCCGGCCTGTCCGAAACCCCGGACGACCAGAAAATGAGTAAGATCGTCGATCACCTTTCCGCCGTGTCGGACACCGACGATGAAGACGCCGGCGGACCCAACGCCATCGCCACGCTGTCCCGCGCCGAAATCCACACCAAGGCCGGCGCCAACCGGCAATCGTGGAAGGCCGAAAGCCAGCAGTTGCGATCGGACAACACCACGCTGCGAAAGCAGGTGCAGGAGTTGTCGGCCCGGGTGGTCAAAGACCTCGACAAGGACGCGCAGGACTTGGCCATCGACTCGGCACGAGTCAAGTACGACAACCTCGTTATGTCGGGCGCTATCACCCCCAGCGTGAAAGACCGCCTGTTTACCTTGCTTGTGCAGGACGGACAGAAGGCCAACACCCTCGGCCTGTCCCGGGCTGCCAATCCGAAGCTCGATAAGCCGCTGGCTTTTGCCCTTGCCGACATCCTGTCGGAAAACAGGCCGGTGGAAGTCGGCGAGCGCACCGGCATTCAGGTGCTTTCCCGCACACCAGAAAAGACTTTTGAAGAAACCAGCAGGGAAGAGGCGACAAACCTGCTGAATAAGTACGCCACCGCTGGCAACGCCAAGTAACCGCCGGGTCTAGCCGTTCGGCTAAGACCTAACCCCGTTTCATCAACCCCACTCAGGAGATACCCAATGGCACTCAATGCTATCGCAGGCAAGCCCGGCACTCTCACCGGCTTTTCTGCCACCCCTATCGACGTTTTTTACGACAGCCGGGCAAACGCCAAGTTCATTCCCGGCCCCGTGACGATTGACGGCACCAAGACCGCCGACGCCGCGAACACCCCCTATACGTGGCTGATCCGCGGCGGAACGCTGCTCGGAAAAGACACGTCCAGCGGCAAGTACGAAAACAGCATCATCGGCAAGACGACCGCCGCCTATTCCAGCGGCGCGACGGCCTTGACGGTGAGTGTTGCGACCGCCGCAGAAATCGTTCGACGTGTCGGCGCTTCCGGCACGTTGAAACTGGTCGGCCCGCCGTCGGCAGCCGGGACAGTCGCCGTGTCGGCCGTCACTTACTCTGCCGTCGATACCGCCACAGGCATTCTCACCGTGTCGGACATCAGCGTGAACAAGGTGACGGACTCTCTGGTGTGTGCCGCGGACGGCTCGCACCTGCCCCTGTCGATCGTTTGCGATCAATGGGGCTTGAAGGTGATCGGCGCCATGAACACCACTCGCGTTGACGTATACGACGCCGAATTGTGGGCCGGCGGCGGCATCGTCAATGAGTCGCTCTTGCAGAACTGGCCGGCGGACACCTCGACCCAGGCTTGGATCAAGGCGTCGATTCGCACGGCAATTCCGCAGGCGCAGTTCAGAAACGACCTCATCAATTCGTAAGTGGCCAGGTGGCCCCACGGCTTGGCTCGGCTTGGAGGCTGACCCCCAACACCAAAGGACATCAAAATGGCAAGCGTTTCTCTTAAAGACGTTCTCGGCGCGCCGCAACTATGCGGCATGTACGAGACAGTGAAGACCGGAATTCCCAATGTTTTCCCATCGGGATTCTATGCGACCGACCAGGAAGTAGCCGCCGACACCGGCAGCTACTTGCAGGTCCAAGGCCAGCGCCAAGTGGCGCGTATCGTGGCTTACGGCTCGCCCAGCGTGGCGAGACAGCAGAAGGGCGTGACCGAAATCCCGGTCAAGCTGATGCACAGCTGCGAAAACCTCACGATTCCCTACACGAAGCTCATGGGACTGATTCGCCCGGATTCCGCCGGCAGCAATCTCATCATCGACGAAAAGGGCGTGCAGGAAATCAGCCGTCAAGTCCGCAATGCGGTCAAGACGGTGGATAACCTCACCGTGTCGATGCTGACACAGTTGTTCTTCCTTGGGAACAACTATTTTGACGCCTCGGGCAACCTTTTGCCCAGCAGCGCCGGCGCTAAGACGACCTCGCCCAGCGCGATCGACACTGGCAACATCGGCAACCTGACCAGCGTGCTGTCCGGTGCGGCCGTGTGGACGAACGCCAGCGCGGACATCCCCGACCAGATGATGCAACTGGATCAAACCGCGATCCGCGCGACCGGCTACGAACTCAAGTACGCCTTCTACGGGAAGAACATTCCCAAGTACCTGACCAGCAACACCAAGATGGCCAGCTACCTTTCGCGCAACGCGAAGAAAAACGACGACTACCTCAGCACTGGCCGCATCACTGAATTGGCCAATCTGACGTGGCTGCCGGCGTACCACGGATTTTACGAAGACCAAAACGGCACGAACCAAGCTCTGGTTGGCGACAACCAGATTTGTTTCACGCCCGAACCGAGCCAGGACTGGCTCGGTTGGATCAACGGCGGGTATCCCGTCCCAAACAGCATTGACGTGGCCCATGACGGCGTGGAGATGCTGTCCAACGTGTCGGTCGTGCATGGCAAGTTCATGTACGCCCAGGTCACGGCGGACCCGGTAACGATCAAGCTGGTGTACGGCACCACGACCCTGCCCACCATCCGCGTTCCCAAGGCCGTCTACACAATCGACGTGTCGGCCTAATTCGCCCTCCAAGCCGGGCCGCGGCGGGGGGGGGGAAAAAAAAACCCCCCCCCCCCCCCC
>JBBQSU010000086.1:0-16309 GCA_038234815.1 Tepidisphaerales bacterium
ATCATCATCGGCGTGGGCGCGGTCATAGCCATGATGGAACTGGGGCACGGCACCAAGACCAATCTGCAAAAGAGTATTGCCAGCATGGGGGCCAACACACTGATGGTGCTCCCGGGCACCGCAGCCAGTGGCGGGGTGTCATTCGGCCTGGGCAGTGTCATGACGCTCACGCCCGAAGACTGTGACGCCATTATTGCTGAATGCCCGGCGGTTCGCGCGGCCTCGCCATTGGTGCGCGCCCGTGGCCCACAGGTCGTCTATGGCAGTCAAAACTGGGTGCCGCAGCAGGTCGTCGGGGTTACGCCTCAATTCCTGGTCATCCGCGATTGGACCGAAATGGATCGTGGGCAGGCCTTTACCGACCGCGACGTGCGTAATTCCAGCAAGGTGTGCCTCATCGGCCAGACCATCGCCAAGCAGCTTTTCCAAGGCGAAGACCCCGTCGGAAAAGACCTGCGCATCGGCAGTGTCACTTTTCAGGTCATGGGCGTACTTAAGGCCAAAGGCGCTAACATGATGGGCAGCGATCAGGACGATATTCTCGTCGCGCCCTGGACGACCATCAAATACCGCGTGGCTAGTCAGGCGTCCACGTCCTCGGGCAAATCCACCTCCAATGGCTCGGCGGTCAACACGCTCAATAACATCTATCCGAACAGTGGATTGGAGCTTTATCCCGAGCTTTCCAATACCCAGCAGGCCGATTCCCCCATGCCCGTCCGCTTTACCAATGTCGATCAGATCCTCTGCGCCGCCACCAGCGCCGAAACCGTCCAGACCGCCATCAAGCAGATCACCCAAACCCTGAACCGCAGGCACCGCATCCGTGAAGGGCAACCTGATGATTTTCAAATCCGCGACATGAGCGAATTCATCAAGATGATGAGCGCCACCACGGGCATGATGAGCGGGCTGCTGCTGGGCGTAGCGGTGATTTCGCTCATTGTCGGCGGGGTTGGCATCATGAACATCATGCTGGTGAGCGTGACGGAGCGCACGCGTGAGATCGGCCTGCGCATGGCCGTTGGCGCACGAGGGCGAGACATCCTGCTGCAATTTCTGATCGAAGCCATCCTGCTGTGCCTGGCTGGCGGGGCCGCGGGGATCGTTTTTGGCCGAGTCGGCTCGGTCCTCTGTCGGATGCTGCTGCGCCTGCCGACGGAAATTTCCCCCTCGGCCATTGTCGCTTCGGTGGTCGTCTCTGCGGTCGTGGGGGTGGCGTTCGGATTCTATCCGGCCTGGAAAGCCTCGCGGCTCGATCCCATCGAAGCCCTTCGCTACGAGTAGACGCACCGGGCACCGGCGCGCTATCCTGAGAGTAGAAAGCCCGCAAATGGTGATCAGGAGACGCAGCCATGCCCGAATTTGAAGTGGTCAGTTCGTTCCAACCGCAAGGCGATCAGCCTGCGGCCATTGATGCCCTGGTGCGAGGGGTGCAGGAAGGCAAGCGCTACCAGACACTGCTGGGCGTGACCGGCTCGGGCAAGACATTCACCATGGCGCACACCATCGCGCGCCTCCGGCGTCCCACCCTCGTCATCAGCCACAACAAAACCCTTGCGGCGCAGCTCTATGAGGAGTTTAAGGACCTCTTTCCCCATAACGCCGTCGGCTATTTTGTAAGCTACTACGACTACTACCAGCCCGAGGCGTACATCCCGCAGCGGGACATCTACATCGAGAAAGATGCCTCCCGAAACGACGACCTCGATCGCCTTCGCCTAAGCGCCACGTCCAATCTCGTCAGTCGAAATGATGTCCTGCTGGTCGCGTCGGTTTCCTGTATTTTCGGTCTCGGTTCGCCGGTCGATTACAAGCGCAGCGTATTGCCGATTTCCACCGGCGTACCCACCGACCGCAACGCCATGCTCGAAAAACTGGTCGATCTGCAATATTCCCGAAACGACATCGACTTCAAGCGGGGCACGTTTCGTGTCCGCGGGGATGTCGTCGAACTCCAACCCAGTTACGAAGAGTTCGCCTATCGGCTCGATTTTTTCGGCGACGAAATCACCAGCATCCAGATGATTAACCCGTTGACCGGCGAGTTACTCAAAGAAGAAAGTCAGATATTCATCTACCCAGCGGTGCATTATGTCATGCCGGAAGACCGCGTGGCCGATGGTGTTCGATCGATCCGCGAAGAACTGGATCAGCAGGTCATGCACTTGCGCGGGCAGGGCAAGTTGCTCGAAGCCCAGCGCCTGCTGGCGCGGACCAAATACGACCTGGAAATGATCCTTGAAGTGGGATTTTGCAGCGGGATTGAAAACTACAGCCGTCACCTCGACGGCCGGAAGCCCGGCGATCGACCGTACACGCTCATCGACTATTTCCCAAAGGATTTTCTGCTGGTCATCGACGAATCGCATGTCACGATTCCGCAGATCAAGGCCATGTATAACGGCGATCGGCAGCGCAAGCAGGTGTTGGTCGATCACGGTTTTCGGCTGCCCAGCGCCATGGACAACCGCCCGCTGAAGTTCGAGGAATTCGAGCAGATGATCGGCCAAACCGTTTATGTTTCAGCGACACCGAGCAAACTTGAGCTGGAGCAGACCGGCGGGGAGATTGTCGAACAGGTCATTCGGCCGACCGGCCTGATCGACCCGGAAATCGTCGTGCATCCGGCCCAAGGACAGGTGCCGCACCTCCTGTCGGCGATCAAGGAGCGTACGGCCCTAGGCGAGCGCGTATTGGTCACGACGCTTACCAAGCGATTATCTGAAGATCTCAGCGCATACATTCAAGAAGCCGGCATCCGCGGGCGGTATTTGCACAGCGAGATTCATACGATGGAGCGAGTGGAGATTCTTTCCGATCTCCGCAGAGGCGAATTTGACGTGCTGATCGGCATTAACCTGCTCCGCGAGGGTCTGGACTTGCCGGAAGTTTCATTGGTGGCAATTCTGGATGCCGACAAGGCCGGATTTCTGCGCAGCGAAACATCGCTGATTCAGACCATTGGCCGCGCTGCCCGGAACGTCAATTCCAAGGTCATCCTCTATGCCGATTCGATCACGCCTGCAATGCAGAAGGCGATGGACGAAACCCAGCGGCGCAGGCTGCTTCAGATGGAATACAACACCAAGCATGGCATCACCCCGCAGACCGTGAAGAAGGCCATTCGCACGAGCCTCGAAGCCGAGGTGACCGCGCGAAAGACGGCCCAAGCCGCGATCAATGCCAATCAGGAGCAGATGGACAGCACCGAACTGGTCAAGCTGCTTGAAGAAGAAATGCTCGACGCGGCCAGGAATCTTGAATTCGAGCGCGCCGCCCAATTGCGCGACAAGATCAACGAAGTGAAAGGCGCGCCGATCATCCGGAGTGGATCGGCATTTGACGGCAGCGGCGACGAAAGCGATCGGCAAAAGATTTGGGAACCGCGAACCAAGGGCAAAGGCAAGCGCAAAGTGGCTAGGTGACCCCTCGCGAAACCGCACGCCGATTCGACACCGATCATCGCATTTTCAGGTGCGGACCCGATCCAACAGCCACACCGAGATCGGCGCAAAGACGAAGATGGGCATCCAGGCCATCAGGGCCGGCCAAAGCTCGGTCCAGCCAGGTCCGGCGGGCGGGCGACCGGCAAGTTGCTGGGCCAGGAACACTGACGACATCGCCAGCCCGGTCAGCGTCAGGCACTGGGTCGCCGCCATCTTCAGGCGAGTGGGGTCGTGGTTCAGCACTGCGGGGATAGCCAGGAGCAGCAGGATCACGTTCATAATCGGCTGGGTGAAGCGCAGATGCTTCATCCGCAGCAGATTGGCCCGGCCGTACTGTTCGGGCCGGGCCAGCAGCTCATTGATCCGCCGGGTCGAAAGCAGTTGGACGAAGCCGGCACGACGAAAGATGGCGATTTCCTCCGGGGTGATGCTGGTGATGAACTGGGCACGCGGTTCGCCGGTCGAACGGGTTTGATCAGGCATCAGGCCGGTGTAGCGCAGCCCGCCGGTCAGGTCCCAAAGCTGTTTCGCCGAATTCCAGACCGCGCGATTAGCACGGGTGTGCGCCGACACGTTCAAATTCTCGTCGCGCTCCACGATATCCAGATCATACATGGCGGCCGACGTATGCGTGGTCGCCGGCTGAAAACGCATAGCCGACAGCACGGCCCGCTGGTCGTCCTGAATCCCGCTGATTTCAAAGGCGCTGCTCCCCTCGGCATACATCTCGCTATGCGAACGGTTGAGCTTGTCGATCATGTTCGGCAGGACCAGTTCGGTATCTACGACGAGCAGGCCATTGAGCAGCACCGCCATCACGATAATCGGCATGGCCAGTCGCAGCATGGGCACGCCTGCCGCGAGCCAGGCGGTCAACTCGTTGAAGCGGCTCATGCGTAGAAGTGTGAACCCCGCCGCGGCCACGGGGATGATCCCGGACAACTGCACAAAAATCAGAAAGCCCTGGTAAAAATAGTAGTCGAGCAGATTCAGCATGGTCCGCCAGAGGCCTTCCACCCCGGTCACGCCGGCGCGGCGCTGAATGGCGGCCACCTCGTCGAGGTTGAACACCATGTCCAACACGATGTACAGACCGATTAACACCATCAGGCTGATGACATAGTTCCTGATGAAGTTAGTGAGAATGTATCGATCGAGTATGCGCATCAAAAAACCGTCACCGATCAGAATAACAACGCTATTGCCGATGCAACCGCCAGAGCAGGGCCACGGCGATCACCAGCACGATCACGTTCCCGCTCCACATCACAAAAAGACCCGCATACAGCGGATTCAGAGGATTGGTCACCGGGTTGGGCAACAGATAAAGACTGTTGGGGATGCCCTCGCTCATGTTTTGCCCGCTCACCACCAGCACGATCGTCAGAATCGCCGGGATCACGCTGATGGCAAAGGCGTTGAGGAAATTTCCACTCTTGAAGATCATGCCCATCGCCGCTCCCATCATCACCAGGATGAGACAACTGACCGAAAAACTGGCCCGGGCGTGCATTTCGCTGCGCACGCGGTTGCTGAGACGCACCAGGGCTTCCAGCAGCGTCGCGCGCTGTTTCTGGGAACTGGATTTATCGGCCAAAAAGTCCTCGATCGTCCGGTTTTGCATCGCCAGCATTCGCGCGTTCATGGGGAAGGAAAATCGAACAGGAAAGCTGGCCCGAGGAATTGGCCCGGAACCGGTGTCGATCAGGCAATCGAACAGGTCGATAGCGACGATGATGCGGGCACGTTCGGAGTCGGCGGACAGATGCAGCCGGGCCTCGCGGGCCTGAACGCTCAGCGCGGCGCGTTCTCCGCGATGCTGCTGGAGCACGATCGGATGATCCTCCAGCTCGGGATCGGAGATTAGGCGAAGCGTTGCGCCCTCGACCACCGGCGATTTCTTTCCGCGCCGAATCGTATTGGTGGCCTCACCCGTCTGAAACTTCGCCGATGCGCCCGAAGCATCCAGCTCGGCGATGATCTGTTCCATCGCGGCGCTAACCTGAGCGTCGCGCACGAAATCGCCGAGGATGGACTTCACCTTGATGCTGCGGGTCGGATCGGCGTCCAGCTCCTTCAGCCGGTAGATGTCCATAAACTTGGCACGCTCCCGAATGCCCGAAGGCAGCGGAAACGGCCCGAACTGCGTTGCCTCGATTCCCACCTGCATCCCGCTCTCAAAATCGCGCGGAAACTTGGTTCCACCTTCCAGAACTGCTTCCATCAGCACTTCTTCGTCGTCGGCGCGATTGGGGCGGATGTGCAAGGTGGCCTTGCGGGCCATGAAAAATTCCCGCGGCAGGCGGGGGATGTTGTGCTTCGGATCGGCCTTGCTGTAGCGGACGATCATCGGGCCGGACAACACCACCACCTGATCGTCGGGCCGGGCGGGGTCCACGGGCGGAACCTGCGCGCTTTGCGCAAAGACCGTCATGTCGCGCAGCTTCGTCTGATGCGTCCGTTCGATCTGCGAGGCGATGATCGTCGCCAGGTTGGAATAGATCGTCCGCTCAACGTCCAGCGTCATCTTGGGGACATAAAAGCAGTTCAGTACCAGCGAGGCGATGGCGATCATCAATCCCAGCAACAGACCCGGAAGCGTGACGGAAAGATGCCCGATTCCGCTGGCCCGGCAGGCGAGCAGTTCGTTGTCGGCAGCCAGGCGTCCATAGACGACCGTGGTGGCAAACAAAGCCGCGATCGGCAGTGAATAGCTGGTCATGGCGGGCATGAGGTCGCTGATGATGCGCAGCACCTGTCCGCCATTCAGCCCGTGTTCGGTCAGGGGGCGCAGCAGTCCGCCAAAGGTCATAATCCCGGCCAGCGCTCCCGAGGCGACCATGAAAACCTTGAATAGATCAAAGAAGATGTAACGAAATAGCGTTCGGCCCATGCGGCGTGGACGGATGCTAACGGTGGATCGGGCCGACTTCAAACGGGCCTTCGCGTCAGCCGGCCCCAGCGGCGAAGGGCCAATACCCGAGCATTTCAATTGCACACTTCAGTGATGCGGATATCATCCCATGAATAATGTTGAAGGACAGGACGAGAAAATGCGGTCTTGGGGTGCTTCTGCTTTTCCCGGCAGTGCCCGCCGGCGCGGTGGTCACTGTGGGGCAGTGGTCGCCTATCTATCAGGGCGTCGACTATGCCACCGGCTCTGCCGATGCAACCGAGCCTCGCTTGCAGCAAGTCCAAGCCGTCCGTGTTGACCTGCAAAACCCCACCGTCGGCTTCTTCTCAACGCCTAAGACTTCGCAAACCCTGGACACCATCGGCCAGACAACCAGTTCGTTTTTGACGCAATACCATACGCAGGTAGCGATTAACGCGTCGTTCTATGGCCCGGTTTCGCTCTTTCCCACCGACATCGACATCGTTGGCCTCTCAATGTCCAACGGCACGGTGGTTTCGGCACCCACCTCCGGGTCGGGCAGTCCGGTCCTGGCGATCACACAGGCCAATGTCGCCTCGTTTATCACCACGACCACCAGCACCGATCCCAGCCCCTACTGGAATGCCGTCGCCGGTGGCTCGATGCTCCTGGTTAACGGCGTTAATTTGGGGGACCCGAATTCGACGGTCGCCCATCCACGCTCGCTGGCCGGCATCAGCCAGGACAACCGCTATCTCTATCTCATCACCATCGACGGCCGGCAAACGGGCTATTCCGACGGCGCGATCGACTACGAATCGGCGCTGTGGCTGACGCGCTTCGGCGCTTACAATGGCCTGAACCTCGACGGCGGAGGATCGACCACCCTGGTGAGGGACAACGCCGCCGGCGGAGCAGTCGTGCTGAACTCGCCCATCAATGCCAACACCCCCGGCTTTGAGCGACTCAACGGCAACGCGTTGGGCGTGTTCGCAGCGCCCCTGCCCGAGCCGGGGGCCATGCTCCTGTTTATCGGCCTGGCCCCTGTCCTGCTGCGGCGCGTGCGCCGGCAGGCTTGTTCCCGATAGCAATCGCCTGCCATGGCCGGCCCAGAGACGGAAGTTCGCCATCGCCGCATTTCGCCTTTCCCGGCGCGCTTCCAGCGCGTTTGAATCTCCACCACAAAACCGATATCGTCTGCCTCCCAATACCCTTATGGAGTCTTTGAATGAAAATCGCGGTCATGCCGGGAGATTTTGTCGGGAAGGAAGTCGTCGCCGAGGGGCTTAAGGTCCTTAAGGTTGCCTCCGAAAAGTTTGGCTTTAAGTATTCCACCACCGACTACCCGTTCGGCGCTGAGCATTACCTGAAAACCAAGATCACCCTGCCCGATTCCGCGCTGAAAGAACTGGCGGCCCATGACGCCATTTTGTTTGGAGCCGTCGGTGCCGATCCCCGGGGCAATGCCCAGATTCCGCAAGGACTGATCGAAACCGACATCCTGCTGAAAATGCGCTTTGAACTCGATCAATACATCAACCTGCGCCCCACCCGGCTGCTGCCCGGTGTGCCCACCCCGCTGGCCAATATCAAGCCCGGCGATATCGACATGGTGATTGTGCGTGAAAACACCGAAGGGCTTTACTGCCAGAACGGTGGCTTTCTCTACAAGGGGACCAAGCACGAAGTAGCCAACCAGATCGAAGTGACCACCCGGCACGGGGTTGAGCGGGCGATTCGATACGCCTTCGACTACGCGGTGCAGTTCAACCGCAAGAAGGTCACGCTTGTCGCCAAAACCAATGTTCTGCGGTTTGCCCATAACCTGTGGATGCGTGCGTTTGAAGAGGTCAAGGCCGATTATCCGCAGATCGAGACGGGCTATGATCATGTGGATGCCTGCACCATGTACATGGTGACCAATCCCAAACGCTATGACGTGGTGGTGACGACGAATATGTTCGGCGACATCATCACCGACCTCGGCGCGGCCATTCAGGGCGGCATGGGCATGGCCGCGTCGGGCAATCTCAATCCGACCCGGCAGGCTGCCAGCATGTTTGAACCGGTTCATGGCTCGGCCCCGGACATCGCAGGGAAAAATATCGCCAATCCCATCGCTACGTTCTTAAGCGTGGCCATGATGCTTGATTTTCTAGGACAGGCCGCGGCCGCGACGGCCATCAACCAGGCCTGCAAGGACGTGGTTGCAGAAAAGAAGAACCAGACCCGCGACCTGGGCGGGACCGCAGGCACCACCGAGGTGGGCCGGGCCGTCTGCGAAAAGGTCGCCTCCGCGGCCTAGGATCGATCACGAGCAAGCGCGAGGGCGGTTGAAACCCCCGCAAGCCACCGAAACGAGCCGAGCTAATATGGCAGAAAAACTGGTAATCATTGGTTCCGGCCCGGCCGGATGGACGGCGGCCATCTACGCCGCTCGGGCCTCCCTCGCGCCGGTCGTATATGAAGGCGGAATTACCGAAGAAAATCGCCTGCGCGGAACGCTCCCCCTCGGCCAACTCAACCTGACCACCGAAGTCGAAAACTTTCCCGGCTTCCCAACAGGCATCCAAGGCCCGGAGTTGATGCTCAATATGCGCACGCAGGCCGAAAACTGCGGCGCCATTCTCCGCACAGAAGACATCGTGGAGATCGACCTGTCGGCCCGGCCATTTAAGATGGTCGATTCCGCGGGCGCGACGGTCGAAGCGCATGCCGTCATCATCGCCACCGGCGCAAGCGCCAATTACCTGGGGCTGGAGAGTGAAGGCCGGTTTAAGAACTACGGGGTGAGCGCCTGCGCCGTCTGCGATGGCGCGCTTCCGCGATTTCGCAACAAACCATTGATCGTCGTGGGGGGTGGTGATACCGCCGCCGAAGAAGGCACCTATCTCACCAAATTCGCCAGCAAGGTGTATTTGGTGCATCGCCGCGCCGAACTGCGGGCCAGCAAAACCATGGCCGAGCGGCTGCTGCAAAATCCCAAGGTGGAACCGGTCTGGAATAGCGTGGTGACTGAAGTACTCGGCGATGAAGCCAGCGGGATGACCGGCGCGATCGTCAAGCACCTGACCACCGGCCAGACGTGCACGCTCGAAGCCCCAGGGCTTTTCGTCGCGATCGGGCACACGCCCAATACCGCGTTTCTTAAAGGGCAGGTGCAGACCGATCCCAAAGGATACATCATTCTGTCCGAGCCGTTCAGGACGACCACGAATGTCGAAGGCGTTTTCGCTGCCGGGGATGTTGCCGATGCGACTTATCGCCAGGCGATTACCGCTGCTGGAATGGGCTGCAAGGCCGCGCTGGACGCTGAACGATGGCTGGCGGCCAAAGGCGTGCATTAACCCAACACCGCATGGGCGAACACTCGGGATACACCTTTCCGCGAACGCATCGACTGGCGACCAAGGCGCAGTTTCAGGCCGTGTATGACGCCCGCGTTCGATTCAGCCACCCTGCGGTCGGTGTCGCGGCCCTTCCCAATACTCTTGTGCATTGCCGGTTGGGGATCAGCATGGCCAAGCGCGTCGGCAGCGCGCCCAAGCGCAATCGCATCAAACGCCTGTTGCGCGAATCGTTTCGCCTTGGCCAGCATGAGTTCCCCGGCACGTATGATCTGCTCTTAATGGTCCGCCCGCATGAGGTGATGGAATTGCAGGCCTATCGCCAGTTGCTTCAATCGGCCGTGCAAAAATTGCACGACAACTGGCAAAAGAAGCTCCGCGAGGGACGATCATCTTGACGACGTTGCCCGGTTGGCCAACAATCCTGCGGAAGTAAACCGTCGGCTACGAAAGGATGATCCGTGTCCGTGACAATCGACCACCCGGCATTACCCGCCCTCAAGGCCCGCTTCCCTGAGAAGCGATTCCTCGTCAACGAATTCCGCGGAATGGTCACGGTCGTCGTTGCCCGAGAAGACCTCGTTGAGGTCGCACGCTTCCTCCGCGACGAGCCGAGCCTTCGATTTGACCTGCTCGCGGAATTGCATGGGGTAGATTATTTGAATTTTCCCGGGGCGCGGCACCGCTTTGCTGTCAATTACGGTTTGACCTCCGTCGATCACAATCGCCGGCTATGGCTCAAGGTGTATCTCGATCCCACGCGTGATACTTCCCCCGGCAAGGACGTGCGTGACGAGCTGGCGATGGAGCAAGGCGATCCCGGGCTGATGATCGCCAGCGTCTGTCCCGTCTGGCCCGGTGCCGAATGGATGGAACGCGAAGCCTACGACATGTTCGGCATCATCTTCATCGGCCACCCCGACCTTCGCCGAATTATGACGTGGAACGGCTACGGGAGTTATCCCCTGCGAAAAGACTACCCCGTGCGCGGCACCGGCGAGCGGGAACAATACAAGATAATCACCCGCGAAGGAGCCTGACCGCGCCGGCGGCACCGAGCGCACTCATTGGTTGAGCTTACCGAACCACGGCGAGCCAAACGACAGCGCGGATCGACCAAAAGCGCTTTCCTACACCGACCGATGATACGAGGCCGGTGGATCACTCGCCGGAAAGCTTTCCATCATCGCTTCATCGATTTCGTCCATCGGTTCCTGGGTGGATTTAGAAACGTGTTCACCGGGAAACGACGGCGAGCCTAGATTGAGGTGCTTCGTCTGCCTTGCCCGGCCAGAAGGTGGCGTTAGGTCATTCAGAATCCGTCGAACCCCCATCGCCGCCGCCGCGCAAACCCCAGCGCAAATGACCAGTTTGCGATGCCGGATAACTTCAATCCCCAGCACAATCCCCCCGCCGATCATCAATGCCTCAATCCATTGCTCGGTCTTTTCATTTTTTTTCATCGGTTTTACCTCGGTTCGGATAACAGCCGTCCGTCCAGACTGAGCATAGGTCTGACGCACCCCCGGCGCGAGATTTTAGGGGTTTCACTGATGGGAGGAATGCGTGCATTTTCTGTCTGACAGATCTTTCTCGCCCGGATTCCACCTTTGGCAGTAACTACCGGTTCTGGCCAACTGCGGGCCTGTAAGCGCCACGTACCACGGCCGATCAATGCCTTCTCCGGCAGGGTTAACCCTCTCGTTGTTAAATGAAATCGGACCCCGAACAAACGCCTAACATTTTCATAGTTTTCAGCGGACTTTTCGGGCATTTTGTGGTAGGATGCGGATGAACACCAGGACGCAAGAACCCTGGGAAGATTGGGCGTCAAAATGACTGAAGGAAAAGGGACGAAAAATAGTTGGAGAGCTGGGATTTTTGCCAACCCCGGAGGTTCTTACGTCACTTTAGTGTCACTTTACTGTCACTTTTGGTCCACTTTTTACGTTCGTTGCAGTGGTCATTGAACGACGTAACTCCGGCTAAGGTATAAAGTTATGCCGATCATCGATGAAACGGCTCCCGCGCAGATAAAATATTTTTGCGCATTTCGGCACGGCCAGACCGATGCCAGCCACGCGCCTTAGGAAAGGCAACAAGCCCATCTTCTTTGCTTCTGACCGATTTTTGCTCAGAAGGTATAGCCGCGATCACCGATCAGGTAACTTCGTCCGCCTTTCGCATTGACCCGTCCTCACGGGCCTGACAGACTGTGCCCGCGGGACGTTGGAAGACGTTGGATAAACGCGAAATTTCGGGGAATGACTCGGGGAAGATTGAAACGACGATCGGAGGAACTGGTGCTATCGGTTTGGCATGAAGGTCAGCGAATTGACGGCGAGACGGTCGAGATTTCTGCACGGATCGAGGCCGGTGCGGATCAACATCGGCTTTGGTATCGGTTGCCGCGCAAGTGGCAACCGGCGGTCACCGACCTGGCTGATTCGTTCGTGCTGGCGACGCTGCAGTGGGCGATGCGGTTAAACCAACCCTTGACGGTGCATGGGCGGGTTTCTCGATCTCTGTTGGCGAATTTGGACGAGTGGCAGGCGGTCTGGGCGACGTGGTTGCCGCAGGAATATCACCGGATTGAAATCATCCCGGATGAAGTGGATGACGCGCCGGCCGGGCAGACCAAGGCGAGTGTGGCGGCCTTTTCCGGTGGGGTGGACAGCACCTACACGGTTTGGCGACACACACGGAAGCAGAACACCCGGTGGAGCTCGCCACTCACGGCCGGTCTGATGGTGCATGGTTTTGATATTCCGCTGTCACGGCCGGCGGCGTTCGCGGAGGCGGCGAAAAAGTCGCGGGAGATGCTAGCGGACGTGGGGCTGGAACTCATCGAGTGCGCGACGAATTTTAAGGAGATTCCCCATTCATGGGAACACTGTTTTGCCGCTGCTGCGGCATCGGCACTGGCGCTGGTGCAGAAGCAATTTGACACGGGCCTGCTCGGAAGTTCGCATGCGTACGATGAGGTACACCAGCCCTGGGGATCGACGCCGGTCGGGGATCCACTGCTGTCGAGTCATGGGATGAGGATCGTGCATGACGGCGCCGACGCCAAGCGAATCGAAAAGGTGGCAGCAATATCGACATGGCCGGCGGCGCGGCGCCTATTGCGGGTGTGCTGGGAAGGACCGGAGACGGAGAAGAACTGCTGCCGCTGTGAGAAATGCGTGCGGACAATGGTCGAGTTTCTGTCGGCCAGCGGCAAAGTACCCGAGGCATTTCCGCAGGGATTGGCCGATGAACAGCTAACCAACCTTTACGTGTTCGGTGCTCATAAGCAGGTATTCATGGAGCAGGCGATTGCGGTTACCAAGGCTCGCGGGGAACGGGGACGGTGGTTGGGTTTATTGCAAACGGCGGTATCCCGAAGCAAGCGTATCGAGAGGTTCCCACGGTGGTATCGCCTGCGCGGGCAGGTAAAACGAGCGGCGTTGAAACTGGCGGGACGAGCTGTCAAAGGCTCGTTGTTTATGGCGATCATCGTTGCGACGGCAAAAAGTTATTAACTGGAGCAACCTGAAGGGGGACATTGCCCGTGGTTCTGCATTCAGCGCCAATGTCTCGCGTTTTCTAAAGCGTACTTGGCGCTTCCTGGAGTTCGGCGGCGATTATGATGCGGTTCTTGCCCGCGGCCTTGGCTTGATAGAGAGACTTATCGGCCAGAGCCACCAGTTGTTCGGCGCGGGGGACGGGGGTTTCACCGAGTGAACCGATGCCGATGGACATGGTCAGCCCGGTGTCGTGAAGCAGGCGGGCCGAGGTGGATTGGAATTCCGCGCTGATGCGTTCGGCGACGCCGGCGGCCTCCGTGGCCGAAGCGTGCGGGAGAAGGAGAATGAATTCGTCTCCGCCGTAGCGCGCGGCCACGTCCATCGTTCGCATCGATGCGGAGATTGCCCGCCCGGCCATGGCCAGAATCTGGTCGCCCATCTGGTGCCCGCGGGTGTCGTTTAATTTTTTGTAGCCGTCGAGGTCGATCATCACGCAGGTGAGGTCCTTATGATAACGGCTGGCCTCGGCAAAGAGCTGGTCGAGCACGCGGCCGAAATGCCGGCGGTTGTAGAGGCCGGTAAGAGGGTCGGTCGCGGCCACTTCTTCGACGCGTTTGAGAGATTCTTCCAGTTGCGCATTCTTCTCGCGCACCTGCGACAGGGCCGCTTGAAGGTCGCGGCGGAGGTGTTCGTTTTCGGCCTTGACCTTGGCCACGATCAGGTTCTTCTGAACGACCAGCGGAATGGTGAAGAGGTAATCGCCAAGCTTGACGACGTAGTCGGTGGCCCCGCGGCTGATGGCCTCGGCGGCGATCTGCCCGACGTTCTCGCCGGTTACGATGATGACCGGCGTGTCACAGCGGCGATGGATCTGTTCCATGAGATCAATCCCGCTGCCGTCCAACAGGTTGTAGTCCGAGAGGATCAGATCAAACGAAGCGGCGTCCTGGGCCAGGGCCTCGGCACAGGAGCTGACGCCGACGGTGGTTCCCGGACCGAAGTGCTGTTCGAGCGTTTCGCGGATCAACTCCCGCTGGTCGTTGTCGTCTTCGATAATGAGCAGTTTGATGCGTTCCACAGGTTTATCTTCCGATCTGCCGCAACCACTTTGGGCGGCAAAGGGGAGATACGATATGAAGCGTGGTGCAGGCAAATGAGTTCCTCGAATTCAGGCTCTGCGGAGTTGGCGGCCCCCCGCGCGGCCGTGGGAAGGCCGATCCGGGGACAGGAAATCCCGAGTGCAGGCCGTTACAACCCGCATAAATTCACCGGAACTGGCGGGCTTGACGACATAGCGATCCGCACCGGCCAGCAATGCCTTTTGCATTTCCTTCTCGTCAGAAACGCCGCTCATCATGACTACGGGGATGTCGCGCAAGTACGGGTCGGCCATGATTTTCTGCAGCACTTGATGCCCTGTGAGGCCCGGCATTTCCAAGTCCAGCACGATGAGGTTGGGCCTGGGAGCAGTAGCAAATCCACCTTTTTTCTGCAGAAAATGGAGCGCCTCGAAGCCGTTGGAAACTTCGTAAACGCGATCGGTTATGCCCTGTTCGGTGATGGCATCGCGGACCAGGCACCGGCAGTCGGCGTCGTCGTCCACCAGGAGCACTACCACCGGATCGCCTGTGGTCCACACATTTTTGCAGTCCCGTGCCGAACTGGACGCTTTTAAATTTCTCGCAACCATGGATGTTAACCCTTACAAGTTTCGTAGTTCCTTAAGCAATAATCGGCGATTTCATGCCCGGACGCGCAAGCGCCGGCACGAATCGTCCATGAATGGTGAATCGGAAAGTTGTGCCCTTGTCCAATAAACTTTCCGCCCGGATTGTTCCGTCATAGGACTCGATGATGCTTTTGACACTGGCCAGGCCGACGCCTTTGCCCGCGACATTACTGACATGCGCGGCTTTTCCACGCCGAAAAACATGGAAAATGGACTCCAGATCGTCTGGATCCACCCCGCGTCCCGTATCCCGGACGTGGAAAGTCACCTGCTCGGGCTGCATCGTACAGCCGACATGGATTTCTCTTAACGGGCCAGTGCCCATGTACTTTATGGCGTTATCAATCAGGTTCTGGAACACTTGGCGCAAGCGCGAGCGTTCGCAGGTAAGGACGGGCAACTGGGTGTCGATGAGTAGGAGGATTTGCCGGGCCTGAAGGTCCGGCTCGAACATGCCGGCGAGCTCGCGGACCAGGGCGTCAATCTCCACTGGCTCCATCCGCAGGCGCCGGGTTTTGATCCGCGAGAGTTCCAGCAGTTCCCCGATCAGGCCGGTCTCCACCTCGACGTTTTTCTGGATCCGTTCGAGGCGATGGACCACGTCCTCTTCAAAGCCCTCGCGGTATTTATGCAGCAGCATGGTCGCCATGCCGCCGATGTTGCGCAGCGGGGCATTAAGGTCATGGCTGACGGCGCGCAGAAAGTCCTCCTTTTCGAGTATTTCGCTGCGCAGGCGCTTGTTTGCCTCTTCCAGTTCGCTGGTACGCGCCAGGACCTTGGTCTCAAGCTCGATGTTGGCTCCGGCGAGTTGCTCCTGCTGGCTCTTAATGTTGCCGGCCATTTCATTGAACGACCGGGACAGCTCGCCGATCACATCCGTGCGGGCAATGGCCACCTGCGTATCAAGCTGACCAGCAGCCAAGGCCCGAGTAGCCAGCACCAATTGTCGGATGGGCATGAACAACCTGCGCACGGCGAAGAAGGAGACCGGCACGGATAACAACCCTAAGGCGCAGCCGATACTGATGACCACCAGGTTGATCTGCTGAAGCTGCGTCTGTTCCTGTTGATCGGAAACCCCCACCGCCACATACCCGACTAGTTGGGACTGCCCGCGAGAAGCCGCCCATGCCGTCGGCGTGCCGATGACCGGCGCCAGGACTTCGAGAAACGGTCCGAATTCGGGCGTGCTGCGCGGCCGCAAGCGGCAAAGCTGCGCGGTTTGGCGGTCCGATTCGGACAAGCCGGCCCAGTGAAAATCCGAAGTTCTGCCCGAAGCCGAGAGCAATCCAAATTCGCGGTCGAGAAAGACCACATAAAGGACATTGCGGCTTTTGACCAGAAGATTCCCGGTGGTACGCATCTGGGATTGATTCCCGGCGTCGATTGCGTCGCACGAT
>JBBQSU010000087.1:0-16266 GCA_038234815.1 Tepidisphaerales bacterium
ACGTTCCGCCAGCAGCCGCTTGAGCCGCGCATTCTCCTTTTCCAATTCACGCGCCCGCTTCACGTCCGGCTCGCTCATGCAGCCGAATTTTCGTTTCCAGACATAAAACGAGTTCGCGCTGAACCCATGCTCTCGGGCCAACTGTTCGATGGTCCTGGTTTTCAATTCGGCTTCTCGCAGGAAACCGACGATCTGCTCATCAGTAAATCGCTTCTTCATCAATGGGCCTTTCAGGCCCGACATCCTAATCTTCAGAACAGGGACATTTTAGGGGTACAGGACAGGGTGACACCGCGAGATAGACAGAAGAAACATGGGCCCCCTTACGTTGCCCCGGCATTTTATCGCCATTCGGTTGTGCCGGTTATCGCAAGAGCCTACAAGTCGATTCCGTGCATCTTCTTGTATTGGTTGCAGAACACCTGCCCAAACTCTGGCGGAACGGAAATGCGTCTTCTGCCTAACGTCAGCGTGTCGTGTGTGTTCGCTTCGTCAATCATCTCCCTTAGGTTGGCGAGCAACATGCCTTCGATGACAAGCACCTGATCACACATCCGAAAAGTTAGCTTCTGATGATCTGGCCTACCGGAAATCTTCAAACAGCACTCCGTACCTTCTGGCGTATTGAAGCAAATAATGACTTTCCGAGGGTCCGGAACCACTTGCCCGGCTATTCTATCCTCGAAGAGCGACAGCAATCGGGCAGCTTGCCTGGGATCTTTGATGCGCCAGAGGTCAAGGAACCTGAGCTTGTCCTTGGCGGATCTCCGTAGGACTGCTTTCAATTCTTCAGCCTTGATGTAATCGCAGAACTCGTGCTGACTGCATACTAGGACTGACCGGAAATTGTCGACATCACCGTGGTCAACAACCAGATGCTTTCCTGTCCTTGGCTCGAAGCCCTTTCCGTTAACAATTGCCTTCGCAAAGATGGCTCCTGTTCCTGGCCGGCTTTCGTGCTGCTTTGAATGCTTGCCATCAATCAAGGTAACTGGAGACTTCGACTTCTTCCGCCGTTCTCGGAAGAAGATAATGTCGCCCGGCTTTGGGACCGACTTAACCTCTTCGGCGGTCCGCCTTTGATAGATGTTGAGAAGCCGGGTCATGTTCCGGCACTCAAGGGGATGAGCGTGGTGGGTCGTGATCCAGCAATCAGGCATTCTGTAATTCTACCGTCCTCAACAGGCGAGTCGACCTTTGGTGTCGGTTTGGCATCCCGCTTCGGTGAAAATCACACCTCGTCCATGCCACACCTCTCGCCGACGTGAATTGAGCGTAGAGTTTCAGGAACTGCAGGTGGACGGCGATTTTGTAGGGCTCGCGAGATGTTGGTGCGCTTTTTGGCGCCAATTTGCGCACCACGTTTTTGGGCATTTTAAAAATATTCAAAAATTTTAAGTGCTTGTTTAGTAAGGAGTTATCATTTTTTCCCACCCGAAATTTAGGTGAATTCGCGTCAATTTGCGCACCACGGGACCATAGGGTAGAGGGCTATATTTATGACGAACAGACAATTGATTGGCTCGACTTCGCTATTACCCGCTGGGCAAGCCGTGTGCGGCTATGCCGCGGGGTTATTGGTCGGTGTTGGATCCGGGCTGGGGCGATGGTCCGGCGGAGGTGGAGATACAGGTGGGATGAGGCCGTGCGCGCCGCGGGCGATCTCGAGTTCTGTATCGCCGCGCCAATCAGCCGGCGAAGCGGGACCTACAGGAAGGATGAGGCAAAATGTGTCGACGGTGAGCGTGACTTCTGTATCGCCGCGCCAATCGTCCGGAGAAGTCGCACCTACACTGGCGGGTTTGGAACGGTCGAAAATGTTGGACCCCGATTTCATGGTTTTGAAGGCCCTCGGAATGGGAAAAGGATCCAAAGGGACCTCTTTGGGACCCCCTTTGGACCCCATTTTGACCCTCTTTTGGATCGGAGTAATTTTCATAAAATATTATGTGACAATGGTTTATGAGAATTGTTTCGGGGAGATCGATCTTTTCGCCTTCGGACAAGTGTCTCTCAAGACGTTGCAGGCGGGCGGAGGCGGCTGGATGCGGCGCGATCGGAGCAGGTGTTCTGGGAGCAGTATGGAGTCGCCGTTACGAGCGAGATCCCTTTCGAAAAGCAGTCAGCTCGCGAATGGCGTGGGACATTTGGCGGGGAGCGCACTTGACAAGATTTGCCGCATCAATAGACTCTCCCTTCCCACTTTTCAGGCGAGCGAACCTCCGGGTTGGCTGGTTTGAGGGGACTTTTGTCTGTTTATCGGAACGCTTGAAGGAATTTCTCATGAGTACCTACATGGCAAAGCCCGGCGAAGTGACGGCCAACTGGCACGTCGTGGACGCGACCGGACTGGTCCTGGGACGACTGGCGTCGAAAGTCGCGGTCATCCTGCAGGGCAAACACAAGCCGACATACACCCGCAACGTGGACACCGGCGATTTCGTCATCGTGCTGAATGCCGAAAAAATCCGCGTGACCGGCAAGAAGGCGGACGTGATTCAGTACGACACCTATTCCCGGCATCCGGGCGGGCGTCATCTGTATTCGTATAAGACGATGAACGAGTTGCACCCGGAAAAGGTGGTGGAACTAGCCATCCGCAGGATGCTCCCGAAAAGCTCGCTGGGCCGCAACATGCTTGGCAAGCTGAAGATCTATAAAGGGAATGAGCATCCGCATCAGGCGCAGCAACCGCAGCAATTGAAGATCGCATAATCTGAAGGATTTTGACATGGCAGAGACCGCAACCCCCGAAACCGAAACGACTGAAAAAAAGGCCAAGCCCAGTTACATCTGGGGCGTGGGGCGTCGCAAGTCGGCAGTGGCCCGCGTGCGCATCGCGCCGGGGTCGGGCAAGATCGACATCAACGGCAAGACGCTTAACGACTATCTGACCAACGAGCGTGACCGCAAGGCCATCTTCGGCCCGCTCGAAGTCACCAGCACCGGTGGCAAGATGGACATCTGGGTAAATGCCAAGGGTGGCGGGCCATCGGGCCAGTGTGGCGCGATCGTCATGGGGTTGGGACGCGCCCTGGCGAAGCTGGATGAAGCCCATGAGGTTCCGCTACGCAATGCCGGCTTTCTCACCCGGGACAGCCGCATGAAGGAACGTAAGAAGTACGGCCAGCGTGGCGCTCGCCGGCGCTTCCAGTTCTCTAAGCGATAAAATTCGGCATGGGCCGATCGACGCAGGACCGCAAAAAAGCCCGGCTCATTTGGAGATCGGGCTTTTTGCTGCAATAGGGCTGCGATATCCCGGGGCAGGTCGGGGTTTATTTCATCATCTCCGACCCCTGTGTGGTGGCACCGGGGCGCTTGGCGGGCATGGGAATGATTTCCACCGCGCCGAGTTTCGAGAGTTGGTCCTTCACTTTTTCCGCAGGCGCGACGACGACTATATTGAAAGTTTCGTCCTTGACGTATTGATTCATCACCTGGCGGACCTGGCTGGCGGTCACCTGGCCGATCCTGGCGGGCAGTTTGTCGTAATAGTCGGCCGGGTAGCCGTTAAGCAGCGCCTCCACCCGCCGCCAGGCTTGCTGTTCGATGGTTTGGGTTTCCATGACCAGCGAGCCGGCAACGCGGGTTTTTGCGGACGAAAGCTCATCGGCGGTTACGTCGGCGGATCGGAGGTCTTCAAACACTTTGAACATGGCCTGGATCGTGTCTGCGGTGGTATCGAAGGCTGTTTCGGTGAAGCCGGAAAACTGCCCCGCGTGCCGGCCCGGCTGAAAATAGGCCGCGATGCCGTAGACATATCCCTTCTCGGCGCGGACGTATTTTCCCAGGCGAGATTCAATCCCCGCAGATAGGATTTGCCCCGCGACCGATCCGGCGAACCGCTCGTCATTGCGGTTGTCATAAGCGCGCAGGCCGACGCGCAACACCGACTGTTTTCCCGCAGGATTGTCCACCAGCACAATCTGCCGGGAGCCAGCCGGGGGAAGGGTGTAATCGACGCTCGGCAAATCGCCACCGGCCCAATCGGCCAGCAGCGTTTCGGCCAGTTGCCGCCCGCGATCGGGGTCGATATCGCCAGCCAGCATCAGCACGGCGTCGGTGGGCTTGTAGATCGACTTGTAAAAGTTCCCGATGTCTTCAAGGGTGATGCCCGCGAAAGATTCGGGCGTGATCTGTCGCCCGAGGGGGGTTTGGCCGAAAAGCTGCCGGGCCAGTTCATGCGTCGCCACAGTACTGGGATTTTCGCGGGCGACGATCAGTTGGCTGATGGTCTGGTTCTTCAGTTTATCGAAATCGTCGGCAGGGAAGGTTGGCTGCAACAGTATCTGCTTCAACCGTGTGAAGGCATGATCGGTTTGGTCGGTCATGCACGAACCGGACAGGCGCGTGTAATCCCCGCCGTCGCCGACTTCAATCGAAATGGCCCGCGATTCGAGGTCTTCGTTCAGTTGGTCGTACGGCAGATTGACCGATCCGCGGCGCAGCAGGCTGGCGGTGGCCTGGCCAAGACCTTCTTTGCCCACAGGATCGAGGTGCGATCCGCGACGGAGGGTCAGGTTCCAATTGACCAGGGGCAGTCGGTGATCGGTCATGACAATCACTCGCACGCCATGGACATTGGTTTCGACACCTTTCTTAAACTCCGCAGTTGCGCCTTGGCTGGTCCGGGGGGGCTGCTGGGGATAACCGGCAGGGAATTCGACATGGCGCGGTTCTACGGAGCTTTCACTGGTGGTGACCGGGGCTTTGGCCAGTTCGCTGGTCTTGGCCGCAGCCGCCTGGCGGGTCGCAGCGCCGAGCGGATCAGGTGCCACTTCCATAATGGTCGCATGATCAGGATCGAGATATTTGCGCGCGACGGCGTTCACATCGGCGATGCTCAGCGCATTCAGACGCGTCCATTCTTCGTTCACTCTTCCGGCGTTACCGGTGAACAATTCGCTTTCGCCCAATTGCGTGGCTAGGTCCTCGGCGGTTTTGCGACTTTCGACGATTTCCTTGCGCGCCTGGATGCGGGCCTTATCCAGTTCTGCGGGCGTGATGCCGCCCTTCAACAACTTTTGGAGTTCTTCGATGAAAACTGCTCGCACGTCGTCGGCCTTTTTGCCCGGGAGCATTTTGGCCCGAAGGATGAACAGCCCGGAATCCTGCAACCGCCAGGCACCGGCGCTCACGTCGGCGCATAGGGGTTGATCGTTGCTCACCAAACGGCGATCCAGCCGGCTGGTCCGCCCGTCGCCCAGCAGCGCGCCCACTACCGACAAGGCGTAATAATCGTCCGATCCATACGCGGGCGTGTGCAGTCCCAGCACCACCGCGGGCAGCGGGACGACGCGTTTGACGATCTCCTGGCGCACCTTCGTCTGCTCCGGCTCGGCGGGGATATCTCGCTGGATGTCGGGACCGGCGGGAATCCATGCGAAATACTTCTCCACCATCGCTTGGGTCTTGGCGATATCGATGTCGCCGGCGATCACCAGCACGGCATTATTCGGCACGTAATACTTGTTAAAAAACGCCTGCAGCTCGCTCACCGGCGCGGCCTTGAGGTGGTCCATGTTGCCGATGGGCGTCCAGCGATAGCTATGCTTTGTAAAAGCCAGACCGAGAAAATCATCGAACAAGGTGCCGTAAGGGCTGTTCTGCCGGATGCCCCAT
This sequence comes from Tepidisphaerales bacterium, assembly GCA_038234815.1. Classification (GTDB taxonomy): domain Bacteria; phylum Planctomycetota; class Phycisphaerae; order Tepidisphaerales; family Tepidisphaeraceae; genus JBBQSU01. The sequence continues at coordinate 5,623 of JBBQSU010000087.1, forward strand.
TCCTTGGCCACGACGTTTCGCTCGGTGTGGTAGATGGCATCGTTGACCTTGAAGCTGGCCATGCGATCGGCTTCAAGATAAAGGGCCATTTCCAGATGCTCGGCGGGAAGCGACTCGTGATACGTCGTCTGATCAAAACTCGTAAAGGCGTTGGAATCCCCGCCGACGCTGTTGATGAGCTTCATGTGTTCTTCCGCGGCGACGTGGGCGCTTCCGCGAAACATCATGTGTTCAAACATGTGGGCAAAGCCCTGGCGGTCGGGCCGCTCGTCACGCGAGCCGACGTGATAAAGCACACGGACATGCACCACCGGTGCCTGGCGAAGGGGCGCATAGATCACCCGCAGGCCATTGGGGAGCTTTTGCTCAACGAAATCGATCTTGGCCGGGGCGGCATCGTCGGCGCGAACGAAGGCCGATGCTAGAAAAACGCCCAGAACCAACCCCACCAGCCGGAACAATTTCATGGGAACTCCGCAAGAACAGGAAGTCATCAACGCCGGAATATCTTACGCGCCGGGAGGGCAGAAGTCGCAACAAGCCGAACCTTCCGGGATTGGGCAGGGGGGTGTTGCGCCCGATCTTTCCGCAATATACAGCCCGGATCATTGGGCATTACGGCATAGCCCAGCCTCGACTTTCTATCCTGGAATTGCCCGACTGGACACCCCTTCGTACACTTGCTCGGCTGATCTTTAAGAAGGAGAGCATGGTGATGACGATTGACGAACAGATCGCGGTTTTATCGCGCCGGTGTGAGCGGATCCTTTCCGATTCGGACCTGCGGGCCAAGTTGAAGAAGAGTGCTGCGACGGGCAAGCCGCTGCGCATCAAGCTGGGGATGGATCCGACGGCCCCGGACGTGACGCTCGGTCACGGGGTTCCGCTGCGCGTCATCCGGCAGTTTCAGGAGTGGGGGCACAAAGCCGTATTGATTATCGGGGATTACACGGCGCGCGTGGGCGACCCATCCGGTCGCAACGCCACCCGCCCGGTGTTGAGCGGGGACGAGATCGATCGCAATGCGCAAACTTATGTCGCCCAGGTCGGCAAAATTTTGCTCACCGATCCCGCGCATCTCGAAGTGCGCTTTAACGGTGAATGGCTGGGCAAGATGAACATGATCGATGTCATTAAGTTGCTGGCCATGAAGAGTGTGGCGCAATTGCTTCAGCGGGAAGATTTCGCCAGGCGGTTTGCCGAGAATGTGGACATACGAATGCACGAGATGTTCTATCCGCTGCTTCAGGGGTGGGATTCGGTGATGATCGACGCCGATGTCGAGATGGGCGGCAGCGACCAGCTTTTTAATAATCTCGTGGGCCGGGAGTTTCAAAAGGAGCAGGGCGGGGAGGGGCAGGTGGTGATTGTCACGCCGCTTTTGGTGGGCACCGATGGCGTGATTAAGATGAGCAAGAGCAAGGGGAACTATATCGGCGTGACCGATCCGCCGGCCGGGCAAGCGGGAATGTTCGGAAAGATCATGAGCCTGCCCGACCACCTCATGGACAGCTATTACACGCTGCTGACCGACTTGGACCCGAATGATTATCGCCCGCGAATTCAGAGCAATCCGCGTGATGCGAAGGTAGCGCTGGCCAGGCACATTATCACGTGGCTGCACGACGCAAAATCGGCCGAGGCCGCGGAGGCGGATTTCAACAAGGTGATTGTGGGCCATGGCGTTCCGGATGAGATGCCGGAATTGAAGGTGGATGGGGGGGCGCAGAAGTTAGCCCCGATCATGGTGCTGGCGGGGCTGGTGTCGTCCAACAGTGAGGCGATACGCAAGATGAAAGAGGGCGCGGTAAAGATTAACGGGGAAAAAGTGCTGAACCCGGGCCAGGAGTGGACCTTCAGCCAACCGGCGGTGCTGCAAATGGGCAACCGGAAGTTCGTGCGATTGATCCCGCAGGGATAGGGGCAAAATGGGGATTTTGAGGTATCCTATAGCGATGCTTAAGCAGTGGTTCGGCAAATGGCTGGAAGCCAGGAAACCGAAACGGGACATGCTCGGGGATCGCGGGGAAAATCTGGCCGCGCGGTATCTGCGCAATCAGGGGTATCAGATCATCATCCGAAATTTCCGTTGCAACGTCGGAGAGATTGACATCATCGCCCGCGACGGGAAAACGCTTGTTTTCGCGGAGGTGAAAACGCGTCAATACGATGACCCGACGCCCGAAGAACAGGTGAACACCCAAAAGCAGCACCAGATTACCAAGGCGGCCCATTTCTATCTAACGCGCTATGGTTCTCCGCAGCCGCCGGTGCGATTTGATGTGGTGGCGGTCGTCTGGCCGGCCAATCGTGACGCCATCATTCGCCATACGCCCAACGCGTTCGAGGCAACATTCTAGGTGGTCCTGGAGATGGCTAGACCGCGGACCAACGCCGAAATTTTCTCCTCCGTTTGACATGATCGACACCCACTGCCATCTCACCGATCCTAGATTATCCGAGCAACTGGCGGGCGTGCTCGAGCGGGCCAGGCTGGCAGGCGTTAGCCGGATGGTCACGATCGGCACCAGCGTGGCCGACAGCTTGGCTGCAGTCGAACTCTGCGCGGGACGAGATAACCTCCGCTGCGTCATCGGTGTGCATCCAAATTATACCGAAGAGGTTCCCGAAGCCGATTTAAGCCAACTTCGCGGACTTCAGGCCGCCCCGCAAGTGGTGGCGCTGGGCGAAATGGGGCTGGATTATCACTATGAAACCCCGCGCGATCGCCAGCGGCGATTCTTTGATCGGCAACTGCAAATTGCCTCCGAATACGCGCGACCAGTGGTGATTCATTGCCGTGAAGCGGTCACTGACACCCTTGCGGTGATGAAGGATTACAAACTCCCCGCGGCGGTGTTTCATTGCTTCACCGGTACGGCCGAAGAGGCAGAACGCATTCTGGCTGCGGGGTATTATCTCGGGTTCACCGGTCCGATCACCTATAAGCGCAATGACGCGCTGCGCGAGGTGGTGCGTTTGACTCCGCTGGATCGGATGCTGGTAGAGACCGATGCGCCCTACCTGTCCCCCGAGCCGATGCGGAAGCAGAAGATTAATGAACCATCGCTGGTGATGCACACTGCCGCCATGATCGCGCAGGTGAAGGGGATTACGCTCACCGAAGTGGATCGATACACGACAGACAATGCCCAAGTGCTATATCAATGGCCGGCGGGATGAAAGGGCGCGGTTGAATCGGGGGGGATGCACAAATCCATGGCAGACAGGTCAGTCTAACCCTGCATGGAAATTGACGCTTCCATGCGGCCGTCGGGCGCGGGCATATCGAGCCGCGTGGCGGCTGCTGCCGCTTTGGTCTTGCCCAGTTTGTCCATTAGCAAAGCCCAGGTTTCGCGCTGGTACTTCAAAATATCGATGGCGTCATTGATGGCGGGAATATCATGCTGAAGATTGGCATCGATGAGCCGCCGATAGGCGTAGTTGTATAGCCCGGCCAGTTTCTTGCACAAATCGGGGGCTATTTCGTGTTTTAGTCCGCAGGTGAGTTCGGTGAGGATCTTCTGAACCTTCGAAATCATGGCATAGCTCGTGTCGAACTCTTTCTTTTCCAGCCCGATTCGGGCTTGTTCGGCAAAGCGGATCGCGCCATCAAAAAGCATCAGTTGGAGTTGCTCGGGCGTGGCCGTTAAAACGCGCATCTTCAGATAATTTTGTGACGCCGCTGGGTTCATAAACTGCCTGATTTGTTCATCGGCCTGATTGCCCGCTCAAGTTAAGTCTGTCCTGACGGCGAGCCGTCGTCATCGCTTGGAGGAAGACGGGGAGATGCCCGTGAATGAACTGAGCGCCGATTGCTGGCTTTGCAGTCCGGCCAGCACACTTTCCATGTTGGCAAACTGCTGCTCAAGCCGGGCGCGCTTGATGGCCAGCGCCGCGTCCATCTGGGTGATCCGATCATTAAACTGTGCCGTCACCGCATCAAGCGATTTGTTCGTTTGCGCGATCACCCCATTACTGGGATCGATGAGAGTGGTCATGCGCGCTTCCAGAACACCGGCAAATCCCTGGTAGGTCGTCGTGGTTTTCCCGTCGGCGGTCTTCGATGTGGACATTCCGAAGAGCTTGCTCACCGTCCCAGGATCATCGGCATAGGCGGCACGGAATTTTTCTTCATCGAACGCAATTTTGGATTTGTCATCCAGCGTCACGCCGATGTCGGCCATCAGACGATACTTCCCGCCCGTGTTCACCACTGTCCCCATCACGCTGTAGATCGTTTGCTGCACCTGCTGCACCGTGCTGTCGCCCAGCAGCAGCGCGCCGGTATTGGTGGTCGTATCGTAGGACGTCAGATCGTTGATCTTATCCACCATCCCGTTAAACGTTTCGACGTATTGTTTGAGCTGCGCGACGACATTGTCGGCCGAACGGGTGACGTTCAGTGACACCGGCGAGGAACTTACGCCGTGCAGATCGATGGTGACACCCGGAATCACGCCCGAAAGCTGGTTCTTGCTGGCGGTAATGAGCAGCGGGTTGGGCGTGTCGCTCCCACCCAGGAAAACCGCCGCGTCCTGCGATTCCACCAGCGTCTGCGCGCGCACTGCGGTCGTGCCCCCGTCGATCACCACGCGCCCGCCACGCCCGCTGTTGCGCGCCGTCATCGAAAGCCTGTAGGGCGCGGCGTTCGATCCGTCGTTGATGATCGAAGCCGACACCCCATATCCTGCGTTGTTAATCTTCGTCTGGACGTCGGCCAGCCTGTCGGTGGCCAGGATCGTGATCGATTTCTCCCATGATCCGTCGATCGTTGTCCCCGTCGCTTCGCCTTTGATGTTTAAGTCAGCTGCGGTCGAACTGTCGATGTCCGTCACGGTCAGCTTTCCGGCCCCCCCGGAAGTATCGGTCAAAAGCAGGCCGTCGCCGTGGGCGTTCACACTCGCGGTCACGCCCAACCCCTTGGAGTTAATCTCGGCCAGGACGTTCGACACAGAAATTTCATCACCTTGTGACAAATCCACCTGCGCTGAAACACCGCTCGCGTTGGTAATTTTGAATTTCCCCCTGGCGATGCCCTTTCCACCGTTCAGCCCGGCCAGAAGCGTGTTGGTCGTCACCCATTGCTTCTGAAGATTGGCGCCGTCCACCGACTTAACTGATAAACCGAACGAACCGGCGATACCCAGCGCAGCGGCGGTCGTGCCGGAAACGTCACTGATGACCAAGCTGCCCGTTGCGCCACTGTCGTCCGTCAAACTGATGCCGTTTTGCGACGATTTCAGCCCCGCCGTCACATTGATTCCCGACGCGGCGTTGATCTTGGCCAGAATGTCTTGCACGGTTTTCGAACCGGCCAGATTAACGCTCGTCGAAGCCCCGCTGCGGTCCTTGATCGAAATCGTCCCCATCGACAAGCCCTGGCCCCCATTGAGCGACGTCAGCAGCACGCTATCAATCGGGCTGAGGATGGTATCGCCGGTGATCGTCCCGCCCGATGCCCCCGTCGTCAGCCCCAAGTCTTCGGCAGCCTTTGAGCCGGCCAAAGACGCCACGCCGAAACTTCCCAGTCCCGTGGTGTTGTCCGCCAGCGACAGGTGATTCGATCCGGTGGGGATTGATGCCGTTACTTTCCCAGCACTGGCGGTATTGATCGCATCGAGAACATCGCCGATCGATTTAGCGCTGCTCACACTCACATCAAACGTGCTGCCGTCGCGCGTGGTCACCCTGAAATCGTCAGAAGTCCCGCCCTTCGTCCGCAGCCCGCGCGTGTCATTCAGCGCATTGATCGCTGTATCACGCGACAGGTAGTTAATGTCGCTGCCGGTGAGCGTGTTAGAACTGCTGTTGCCGGCAAGCCCCAGGTCGGCAGCGCTGGTGCCGGCACCCAAGTCCTGCACGATCAGCTTGCTGGTGGTTTTTCCGGTCAAATCGGTCAGCACTATCCTGTCGTTGTTGATCGTCGCTTTTACTGAAACGTCGAGCGAGGTGTTGATTTTCTTCAGCACGTCGTCCACCGTCACTGCCGCCGTTGTGTCTATCACGGTGGTGGCCCCGCTGCGATCGGTGATTCGAAATTGCCCGCGAGCGATGCCTTTTCCCCCGTTAAGCTCTGACAACGCCGTCTGCGACACCAGCTCGCCCCCGCCTTGCTCGAGGGTGATCGTGCCGGCGCCCACTGAAGTTTTATCGAAGTCGGCAAAACCGTTGCTGACGCTCTGCTGCGTCGTCACCAGCCGCGCGACCTGAAACTGATAGCTTCCGATTGCCGCGCCATTGCTGGCGCTGGCGGTAAGTACATTCTCATCCCCGCTCTGCGTGTTGGCCGCCTGAAAACTGCTGTCCTTCTTGAGGGTCGTACCGACCAGTTTTAGCGAGCTTAGCCGCGTCATCAGATCGGTGAAGGCGACCTTCTTGCTGGTCGTCGAATCCACGCGGCGTTGCAGTAGCGTCTTGGATTGACTTTCCAGGGAAATGAGCTGATCGATGATGCTCTTGGAATCAATCCCGCTAATTAGCCCGGTGGCGGTGGTAATGCTTGCCATGACAGTGCCTTAATCGTCCAAAACCGAACCCCGATACAGGTCCGACCAATCGTGTCCTTGTGAATCCTTCGACAGACGATTCACATCCGTGACAACCTTGTCCAGCGGATCATTCCGGTGCATCAGGCATTCCAACGCCCAAAGCGACAAAAAATGCTCGTGTGCCCGCCGAACCGTCCGCAAGCGCTCCGCTGTCGCCGACAATGTCTGCATGAGAACTCCCAGAGCAAAAGCCTTATAGGAGTTATCGGAACACGCCCCCGGCCGACTTTAGGACCATCTACCCCTCGCGCACGGTATTTCGACAGGACCGCCCCAGGCCTCAGGCCCGCCCAGCGCCCGCGCGCCGGAAAAGAAAGCGAAAAGCCTACCTTTTTGACGAAACTGAGCCGGTCGGATAAGGTTTGCCGACCACTGGAGAGGTGGCAGAGTGGTTGAATGCGCCGGTTTCGAAAACCGGTCTGCCTGCAAAGGTAGCGGGAGTTCGAATCTCCCCCTCTCCGTTTTAAGTTCTTTGTGTTTCATAACTTATGGCCCGACCATCACTTAGCGATTGGTCGGGCCGTTGTTTATGACCCCTGCCCTGAAGTTGCCCCTGATTGCCCTCGGACCCCTCCCTCGCGTCCCTCCTCCTTTTCATGCCGTCTTGAGGTAGTGGTGCCGACGCGGATTGGTCGCTGCTGACACGCGTTTCGAGCATTTCGAATCGTCTCCGTGACAGGCTGGCGACCGCGCTCGATTCCTCTCGATGCAGAGGCATGAACGAAAACAAAGCGATTAAGACGGAAGCTCAGCCCGCGACATCCACGAAGCTGAGCTTGAAGGAGATTCGAATGGCGTTTGGCGATGAGTTTAAGCCGATCATGACCGTCGAAGAAGCCGCGAAGGTTTCACGACTGGCCGTGAAGACGCTTCAGAAAAAGGTCAGCGAAGGCAAGTTCAAGAAGTCCGTGAAGCGCGGTCGCCCCTTGCTGTTCTGGACGGATCGGTTCTTGCAGGAAGTGATGGGCTGATCCATGCAGATGACCGATCGAGAATACGTTGAAGGAACCGAACCCGCGATCTACATCGGCCACCGCGTGTATCGCCGACCCGATGCAACGACGGGCAAGAGCAAGTCATGGCATGCCGAATACACGGTCGAGAGTCGTCAGCGGTCCAAGGCTCTGGGGAGTCCGAACAAGGCCGTCGCCATCCGCTCGGCCCACGCTTTGTGTGAGAAGTTGCGCCAGGGTATCGACGAAAAGCCGCTGAAGCGCATCAAGGTCGGGGAACTCAAAGACCAGTACCTCGAAGTGATGACCAATCGCGGACGTTCGCCAAAGACCATGGTGAAGTACCGATTTAACTTGAACGAGTTCACAGATTGGTGGGAGTCCAAGAGCGACAAGCATGCAGCGACTTTCACGCCGCGCGACTTCTGGGCGTACCGAAAGCATCTGGCAAGTCGCGGCAAGAGCGAACACACGATTGAAGATCGGATGGTGCTGGTCAAACAGTTATTCAAATGGGCGGCTCACAAGGCCAAGCTCATTCCGATCAATCCGATTGCGGATGAATCCGTGCCCGAAGTTCCGCCGACGCCGCAGCCATGCTTCACGCCCAAACAGGTCGAACAACTCGTCGCCGCAGCGCGCCCGCAGGAAAAACCGCTGTTCACAGCCTTGGCGTACTCGGGCCTACGCATCGGAGAGCTTGTCGCCTTGCGATGGCAGGACGTCGATCTCGAACGAGGTCAGTACGGGCATCTCCACATCCGACTCGGCGGGTCGAACGGAACGACGAAGGGGAAGGCGTCCCGCTTCATTCCAATTCACCCGAAACTACGCGAGGTTCTGGATGCGCTGCCGCGTGTTCATGAGCGCGTTTTTCTGCGACACCCCACGTCGCGGTATCCCGAAGGTCATCATCCGATCAATGACCGCCATCTGCTGGCCATCGTCAAGAAGCTCTGTCAGAAATGCGGCTTTCCTGGCTGGGAGAAGTTCAAACTGCATACGTTCCGCCACGCCTTTGCGTCGATGTGCGCTCGGAATCATGTCAGCTACAAGTACGCCTTGAACTGGATGGGCCATAAGAACAGCGACATCCTCGACATGTACGTCACGATGTACGACGACGCCGCCGATCAAGCGATGCAGACGATCAGCTACGCGCGTCCGATGAACGCAGCGGCGGCAACGGTCGCGGAAGCTGAGAGCGCGTAAGCAGCATGAACTGGATCAAACCATCTTTCCACCCGACTTGCTTTAACGGAGCCGAAGTCGTCTTTGTCTCAGAAACCCATCTTCTCGCGCGATGGAACCATTCCAAATGTCGCGGATGGAATCTGTATGTTCGCACCAGCACTCGCGTCTACAGCCAGACGCGATGGATGGGCGGCGCAGGTAGCGAGAGCCTTGAATGGACGGAGCAACAGGCATTCGAATGGGCCGACCAGCAGATCAGCGATAGCAGACAAACATTCACAGGCTGAATGAACTCCAAGCCGTCATGCCAAACGATCCATACCCCGACACCGTTGCGGAAGTCATCGACGATACCCTCCGCTTCAAACCCGACGCGATTCAAGCCGTTCGCCGATTCAAAACCTCTCACCCATGGCGCGGCTCCCTCGACGAGCAGCACCAGAAGTTCAAAACGCTTCACGATGACCTCTGTGCCGCGTACGGTCTGAACCCGCCGCCACGTCTGGTTTTTGGGAACGACCATGCCTCATGCAGCGGAGCAAGCTGTTTCTTCCCTGCGATGAACGTCATCGTCCTTCGCGGCAAGCTGTCGGTCATCACGTACCTGCATGAGTTCGCTCATGCGCGAGGAAAAGGCGAACGCGGCGCAGCGGCGTTCTCGATCAACCTGTTCAAGCGGGTCTGGCCGATCTTGTTCGCTCGATGCAGTCACGAGGGACACATGCTTCGGGCACCCCGATGAGGCTCGTATCGGAGGGCACTTGTAATGCTCTGCGCTGAATGCTGGACCTGTTCGATCTGGCCGACGCCAACCTCTGCGCCAAGTGCGGGAGGAATCTCTGGTCGATTCGCCTGGGGTCGTAAGTCCCACCGAAGTTGACTCTATTCTCGATGCAGAACTGAAAAAGTAGGCTCATCCTTATGTTTGATGCGGTTTCCGCGAGCGCTTTGCTGCTTTCCTCGCTCGGGCGCGGATACTCTCCACTTCCATCTTTCCGTATCCGACCGCTAACTGTTGTTTCCGCCAACAGGCTGCCCAGATCTTCGTTCTTTCGTTGTGGATGTCTCCTGTGATACGAAGACGACTGGCGCGTGTGAAGCTCCTCGGCCAAACCAGAGGCAAACATAGAAGGCGAGGCGACGCGACGATAGGACGGCTCTTACCTGAAAACCGTACCCAGAAGTGAAGCCGTTCTTCTGTGTAGATTTCCGTCTGGTTCTGGGTAGAAAGCGCGCCTGAACTACCGTTCTAAACGGTAGCCCAATAAACACTTATATTTATTTTTCTCTTGACGCATTTCGATGTTGGCGTATAGTTCAGTCGTTCGGATTGGAGTTGAGAATTTATTCTCTGCCCGCCATCTGACGCCAACCAGCGACCGCAGGGTAAGCGGTAATCAAAGACAACTTTTTAGCGGTGCCATTGCGAAGGTGGTCTTCGGCGTGCGCCGCTTGTTGTAAGTGTATCTAATACGAAGGGAATAGGTATGGACATCAGGAATCTACAGGTGCAAGCGGTATGCTGGCGAACCACAAGCAACAATCAAAAAGCGATGCTTGCCGCTCAAGCAGCGCTCGACAGTGCGTCGGGTGTGAGAACGCGCCCGATGTTGAACGTGAAGTTTCTCACTAACCATCCAGTAGCAACCACAAAGTTTGGTGACTTGCTCGACGTTATGGCCGACTGCGTAAAAACGGCAGCATCCAAACGTTGTTCTGTTGCGGTGTACCCAATTGAGATTGCCAGCGACGGAACAATGACAATGCCACCAGAAGAAACGGTAGTGAAAGCGGTCAACATACGGGACCTCAGCAACTTCGGAAAAGACAGGCTAGGGATATCGGTAAGCCGCAAAAGACTAAATCCGCCAGGCTTTCTGGTGGCCGTCGGGCCATTTTTCGAGTTACAGGGTTACGCGAAAAACGCTGTAGCACGGCGGTAATCA
>JBBQSU010000088.1:0-16223 GCA_038234815.1 Tepidisphaerales bacterium
CCCGTCGGCTCAAGGGAATGGGCATGCGCTGGACGGCCCGCAATGCCGAAGCCGTCATGGCCCTGGAGGGCCTGCACCAAAGCCATCTCTGGCTGACCTACTGGTCACGACCCCTCGCCGCCTGAAAAATTGGCAGACCCATATTGGCTTGGGCGTTCATCTAACATCGGTTATCGTCTTGTTAGATGAACAAGCCTTCCTGTTAGATGAACAGGGCTGTTCATCTAATACTGGTTATGCCTCTATGACGAAGCGTGGTCGATACATCTGGCTCGGAGTCTTCGGCGTCATCGGCGCGGTCCTCGCATGGGGCGCGTGGCATCAGTCGCCCGGTCAGGACCCGGACAACCAGGGCGGCTATGCGATCGTCCTGCTGTTCTTCTTGATTCTGATGTTCATTTACGTCCCGGTCGTCATGCGGTCCATCAGCGCTCGACTGCGCCGTCGTAGCCCGTCTGACACACGGCCGCCCGGCGAGGCATAACCCGGCAATGCAACGGACCGTGCCGGCGGTATAGTCACTCGTGGTCGCGAGCTGTGCGTGCGCCGGCCCGGCCGTTGATCGCCATTACGTTATGTCGCGGAGGCATCGAGCGAATGACCGAGCAGCCGACAGTTCTGCAATACGCGACGCCACCCCCGCGACGTTCACTGCGGGAGGTCGTCGCTCCGCGCCATCTTGCGCAGGCAGCGGGCATCATCGCAGGGCTGTCCTTGCTCGCGCCGTTGGACATTGGGAGCGGAAGAGTCATCGTTAATCCGCTCCGCGTTCTCGGATGCGCGGCGGCGGTTGCGTGCGTCATCCTCTGCGCGATCATGAGGCTCTGGGAGGACCGCGATCGTGGTGTCGTACGCGCGTGGGTCTTCGGCATATGCCTGTTCGTCTGTACCGCCGCCTTCTCTTACGCGCACTGGTCCCGCTGGGGCTTCAAGTACAACCCTCTCTTGTCATTGCAACACGACTACTGGCAGGCATGGCTGGTCTTCGCATGTGCGGTGTCCGTCGCGGTGGTCGCCGGTGGTGTCGCGTACGTTCTGCGGCGGCGGTCGGCCGCGGGATAACCACGCACTGCATCGGACCGGCCGGGCGGTACGGTCCTTGTGATTCCAACGCGGCTCGGTGCCCGGCCGGCCGTTGTATGCTGGTCCGTTATCCGCCTCAGCCATCTTCGCGAGGAAGCATTGGCAACGCTTGATTATCAATTCCCCGACGCGGCATCGCCGTCACGACGGCGATGGTTGCGAAATGCCGCCGCTGTCACGCTTTTCGATCTTGTATGTGCGCTTTACGTGAGGCGGCATGTGTGGGTGAATGGTTCTTGGGGCGGCATATATGGCTTCAACGGCTTTGCTCAGCCCGTGATCTTCGCAACCTCGCTGTTCAACCTCGCAGCGTTTTCGCTCGTTGTCGGTGTTTTGTGTATCAACAAGAGTGCCTATCGATGGTGGCTTTGCTTCGCCTTTTTGGTGCATGCTTACATCGCGTTGATATACTTGCCGTTTGGGTACGGACTACCACTCGACGGCGGATAACCACGCACTGCAACGGACCGGCCGGGCGGAATGGTCCTTGTGATACCAACGCGGCTCGGCGCCCGGCCGGCCGCTGATCGGCATCACGTTATCCCTGCTATGACGACACGTGCAAAAGCGTGGCTTTTGGTGGTGGCGATCGCGGTAGCGGTTGCCGTCTATTACCCGTTTTCGCCGGGTGGACGGCAAAGCGCAAACATGCGCAAGGCCGAGGAGCACGCAGCTATGCTGAAGCCGAAGCTCGCAGCAGATGTCCGATGGAAGGACGTTGACCTCTTGTCGCTAACGGCTCGCGGCGGATGCTTGCAGGTTGCTGGTGAAGTGCCGACAAAAGCAGACGTCGAGGAATTGCGGAGCATTGTTAACGGGAGCAATCCTCCGGTTGAGGTAATGTTCCACGTGTCGGCAAGAGAGGGTGCCGCCACTCGGCCGCAGGGATATCGCCCCAGAGGCGACGTGTGCCGCTGCGACACGGACGGAATAAACAATGTCCCCCGGGTTTTCCGCCAACCCGTGGCAGCACGCTACGCCAATAGCCTCTTGAGATCTTCCCAATGCTTCTGAATCAGCACACGCGGGCCGACATCGAGCCGCGCGCACAGTGCCGCTGCCCGGCCAATCACGGTGCCCATCATGGCGGTAGTGTTCATCACGCGTACCGGCAGGAGGCCGACGTGCGTGACGCTGATGTTGCGGCCGGCCATGAACAGGTTGCTGATGTTACGCGAATAGAAACAACGGAAGGGAATGGGGTAGGGCTTAAGCTTGGTATAGGTGCCCCTAACGTTGCCACGGAATTGCTCAAAATTTGGATCGTCGTAGGCCACCGAACGAAACGCCCTTCCGGGGAAATGCCGCTCGTTCTCTGGGTGCGGAAAATGTGCATCAAAATACCATGTGGCGGTAACGCAGCCGTCTTCATAAATAACCGGCGAGGTCATGTCCTGCTCGGTCAGCACGTGATCCCCAATTAGCCGGCGCGATTCTCGTTTGCCGGCAATGAACGCGATCCAGTCCAGCTTGGCATTGTGGTAAAGTTGCCGATTGGCTGCGCGGTTTTTCAAGAAATCCCACATCCCGAAAATCGCCTGCAAGTTGTGATCGCGGATCTGTTCGATCTCGGTGACCATGTCACGGCCGAAGCCCGTCTCCCAGTTCCATCCGCCAATGTAGGCGTACTGATCCAGCTTGGGTGGATACTTGGGCGTGGCGATGTCGCGCGAGGCTTCGGTGATCTCCAAGGCCCACGGACATTCGGGGAACACTTGCGGTGTGGAAGTTTGCCGCGCGGTCCATTGGTTGGTGCATCCGAGAAGCAGTTGATCGGCCTTGAGTGGGGCAAGTTGCTCGGCCGTTTCATCGGCCCCTTCACGCCCCATGCGCCATTCGGCGCCCGCCAGCACGCCCAGTGTTGCATCGCCGGTGCAATCGGCAAAATATGTCGCACTGAACCGATACTCCCTCGACGTTTTAAGACCGCGGGCAATGACGGAAGTTATCTTTTGCTCGCGCACTTCCGCGCCGATCAGGTGCGTCTCCAGAAACAGCGTGATATTCGGTTCTGCGTTGACGAGTGCCAGCACGTGTCCGTCATTCGGCCGGGCGCGCAATCCGCCCGAAGATTCGGTCGATCCCGGCGAAGCATGAAGCTCTTTCAAGATTTCGGCATTGCGCGGAAATGGGCCGTGCCCGGTGTTGCCGATCGGCCCCACGCGGACTTCGTTGGAGGCGTTTCCTCCAAGCACCGGGCGGTCCTGCAACAGCGCCACCTTCAGCCCAAGTCGCGCCGCAGCGATGGCTGCGCACACGCCGGCGTATCCCGCCCCTGCAATCAGGAAATCAAACGTCCCAGCATCCTCGGGCTGATCCGGAATGCCCAAGGCCGCGCGACGATACGCCGCGAGCGCCGCGCCGTCGTGAGGAGGCGCTTCGTCGACCTGACGCAACACGATCGCATCGCATCGTCCATTGAACCCCGTCAGGTCTTCAAGCTCGATCTGCGCCGATCCCTTCTGTATTCCGATCATCCCGGCGCGGTGCCACTGCCAGGTCCCATCACCGCCCACTCCCAACACATTCTCCAACGGTTGTCCGTCTATCTTGACCAGAAATCGCCCGGGCCCATGCGGAGCAACCCAATCGCGCGTGCGGGCATAGACGAACCAGCGTCCGCCGCGGGACACTTCGACCGTCGTTCGGGCGTTGGGGACCGGCACACCCAGCCCGTGGGCCATCAAATATGGCGAACCCATCACATCCATGGACTGCTGGTCCATCACCCAGCCTCCGCGGTCGGTGAAGCTTTCGGCTTCGATGAACAGATCGTCCTGAATCATGGCGATCCCTTCTGACAAATTCGGGCAAAGCGGGCGACGACGCGCGGCGTGACACTGATCACCTTCCCCGTCACGCCACCCTTCGCGACGTAGTCAAAGAAGTCATTGATGCGCGGCTGCGGCCGATCCCCACCGAACGGCCGGCCGACGTAGATCGGACAGCCATGGATCGGCGTGTCGATCGCGCCGATGAGCCAGCCCGGGCGACCCGCCTCGACGAGTCGCTTTTCCTCCGAGGCGAACGTTGCCGGCGTGCCACGGACGAACGGCGAGGCGGTATGCTGTTCGCCGGCCTGATTCAACACCACGAAGCCTTCGTGTTCGAACAAAATCCTGCTTGGCCCAAGGCGCGCGTTGGAAATGACGTATTCAAACCCCACAAGGCGGATCGCTTCCCATAATGCCAATTGCGCCTCGACCGAATCTTCATGATCCCCAAAGCAATACACGCCCCGCGGGGCGAAACGTGCGCCGGCTATTTCAGCGATCTTCTCGCGAGAGGCTTTCATCATTGCCGCGATCTTCTGAGGATCACCGGCCGATTCCCAAACGATGCCACTGCCGACAGAATGCAGCACTGGCTCGATCAGCCCAAGCACCCCGCCTTCAGCCACCGGCACGTGCAGCGGCTCGACCACGTCCGGGTCGAAGTGATAGCGCTGCCAATGCACCCCGCTGCCCAGTTTCGTCTTCGTCATCGCGGCCCAGTCAACGAACGCCAGTACCGAATCATCGTGCGATAGTTCGCCCGAATGCAATACCCACGACGCCAGGATCCTTTTTTCTCCGGCCCATGTGTGCAGTTGATCGTCTGACGGCTCCAGATCAATCCACGACTGCTTCGGTTGAGGCAGTGGCGTGGGATGCCGCGAGAAGACTGACAGCACGTGCCGATGTGGCTCGATCACGTTATACGCTGCCGGAATCTTCGCCAGGGGTCGCAACGGTTCGTCGCGAAACCATCGGCCGTGGATCACCCGCGAGGGGAATCGCGTGCTCATTTCAATCCATTGATCGCGGCGAAGCTGCGCGTGCGTCCGGTCATTGTACGGCAGGATCAGCCGGCGCTCGCGTTGGTTGAAAGCTAGGAAATACCCGGCCAGTAGCGGCTCATATAGATCAACTCCGGTGCAGTTCCCCACATGCCTCTGAACGCACGCCAGCGCCGGATCGTCTCCTGCCAAATCGAGTCGCTCGCCAGGTTCAACTTCGCCGGCGGGTAAGGCCGCTGCACGCCGCTGCACGCAATCGGCATAAAACACCGCCGGCGGCAGCGAGTGAGACAGGTCGAAGCCCATTCGGGTCTTAGGATCAGGGATGCCGAAGCGCCGGGCCATCGATGCATACAGCGGTGAAAGATCGTCGTCGCAATTGACGATGCTGGATGCCCCAACGTCGAACAACGACGAGAAGATGGACGCGGACCCGAGCCGCACGACGGTCGTCTCGAACATCGCCAGCGCCCGCGCCAGGCGCGCGCCGTGATGCCCGCCGATGATTGTGCTGCCATGCTTGCTGAACAGCCCGCCGTGCTCATGGTCGGCGGCGTAGTAGACGTCGAACGCGACGTCCGCCTCGGCGCACATCCACCCCAGCGTCATGGCCACCAGGTCTTTCACAACCGAATCCGCCCGGGCCACCAATAACACCATTCGCCGTCGCGGGGATTGCTTGTCTGTATTCATTACGTCTCTAATATAGAAAGATAATGCAGTGATGCAAAAATGGCCGAGTTTGCGTGAACGGCTGACAACGGTACGACCCGAATATGGAGAATCGAGAGACAAAAAGGGGCCATTGTTTATTATGTCCATTTCGCAGTGTCATCCGTCGCCGTTGGGGCAGGGTGAAAGGCCGCAATCAGAAAGCGGTCGCCATCAATTTTTTACCGCTCCCTTTGCCCAGCCGACAGAAAATCCAAATGGGACTATTCTGGCTTCTGCCCGGACCACCTCAGGCACCTGGCAACTCCGATAATATCGGGGAATGATCCGCCTGAAACACCCATCCGCTCGCGGTTTTATCGTCAACTCCTTCTACGAGCCGTCATTTGTCCACCCGCTGGGCAAAAAGATACCGCTGGCTATTCGTCTTGACATCGGCTATGCTCTTTTTATCGCACGGGCAAGAATCCTGTTCGATCGATGCCCGGCACCGCCCACCTTTTTTGAACGCAATCCGCGTTTGATGCGAGTTTCCGAGCATACCTTTAGATTTCCCATGGCCTGACATTCTCAGGCCGAAGCGCTCGCGTTATCGCATTCGCCGGGAGAAGAAAGTTCTTGTTATGTTGAAGTTCAGTGACCTCGGTCTGGCTGCGCCCATTTTGGATGCTGTCACTTCCGAAGGCTATGTCCACCCCACGCCCATTCAGGCCCAGGCCATCGGCCCGGTGCTGTCGGGCAAAGACGTTTTGGGCTGTGCCCAGACCGGCACGGGGAAAACCGCGGCGTTTGCATTGCCGATCCTCCAGCGGCTGATGGTCGATCGCCCGCTGGCGCAGGGGGCGCAGCGACACGTTCGCGCGCTCATCCTCTCGCCCACCCGAGAGTTGGCCAGCCAGATCGCCCAATCCATTCGCACTTATGGCAAGAACACCAGCGTGCGCTATGCGGTCGTCTTTGGCGGGGTAGGCCAAGGCGCTCAGGTGACGGCCCTGCGCTCCGGCGTTGACGTGCTTGTCGCCACGCCCGGCCGTTTGCTCGACCTGATGAATCAGCGTCTTGTGGACCTCCGGCACGTCGAAGTTTTCGTGCTCGACGAGGCCGATCGAATGCTCGACATGGGTTTCGTCCATGACATCCGCAGGGTGATCACACAGTTGCCGACCAATCGACAGAACCTGATGTTCAGCGCCACCATGCCCGCGGACATCCGCAAACTGGCACAGTCGTTCTTGAAGACGCCAGCTTACATCGAAGTCACGCCCGCGGCCTCGACGGTCGATCTGATCGAGCAGTTTGTCTATCACGTGCATCGTGATGAGAAAGTGCAGTTGCTCGTCCACCTGTTCAACAACAGCGCCGTTTCACGGATGCTGATCTTTACCCGCACCAAGCACGGGGCCGATCGACTGACCCGCAGGCTGACTGCGGCCAAAATCGATGCCGCGGCAATTCACGGCAACAAAACCCAGGGCCAGCGCCAACGGGCGATGCAGCAGTTCAAGCAGGGCCGCACGCCCGTGCTGGTCGCCACCGACATCGCCGCCCGCGGAATCGACATCGACGACATCTCGCACGTCATCAACTACGACATTCCGAACGAGGCGGAAACGTATGTGCATCGGATCGGCCGAACGGGCCGCGCGGGGGCTAGTGGATGTGCTATTTCCCTGTGTGATCGATCCGGCGAGGAAAAGGACTACCTCCGCGACATCGAATCGCTGATAAAGAAGCGGATTACGGTCAAGACCGATCAGCCGCAATTTGTCCGCAGTCTCGAAACTGAATCGGCCCACCACGAGGATCGTCCGGGACGCGGCGATTCGCGTCGAAACGATCGCCGGTCGCAGCAGCAGGCCGCCCCGGCGCATGTGGCCAGCGGGCGGGGGCGGAACGCTCGCACGGGTCCGGCGGCACACGAGCCGGCTCGGCGGCCTGTGCATCATCCGGCAAAGCCGGCAGTCCCGCCGGCCAGGCATCCGGTAGCGGCAGTGGCCACGGGGCATTCGATTGGTCGCGGGCCGTTCGGGCAGAACCGGACAGCGGCCCAACCCCGCCGGCAGCAGGCGGTTTCCCGGCGGTCGGGAAGGTAATTGGTCAGGCGGAAAAGCAGGGATGGACAGCGCCGGGGCAGGCCCGATCGAGCGAACCGGAAATTTCCGATTCTTCCCGATTTGACATTGCCCCGGCGCGATTTATACTTTCCGCCCTTCTACGCTTCCTGTGCGCGCTCGGCGCGAACAGGGATTACAAGCGACACCTGAATCGTCATTTTCGGATGCGACGAATCGTGTCGTAGCGCAGCAGGTGTCGCTGCCATAGCTCAGTGGTAGAGCGCCACCTTGGTAAGGTGGAGGTCCAGGGTTCAAGCCCCTGTGGCAGCTTTGGTGACAATCGGGTCAGAGACGTAGGCAGAGGGCAGTGGGCAGTGGTGAATTGGAATGTCTTCCAACGCTTCTGCAAACTGCCTACTGCCTACACGAAAAACTCTCTGCTCCGCGTGTCGGTTTTTTGTCAAGTATCGGGCGGATTCGACAACCGCTCGGAAGTGTTTAGCCCAATTTCGGAGGCATCATGGCCAAGGGTGTATTTGAACGTAAGAAGCCGCACGTGAATGTCGGCACCATCGGTCACATCGACCACGGCAAGACCACGCTGACAGCGGCGCTGTCGGCGCGATCACAGGCCAAGTTTGGCACGACCGCCAAAAACTATAAGGATATCGCCAAAGGCGGTATCGACCGCGACGCGACCAAGACGGTCACGATCTCGGCGGCGCACGTGGAATATGAGTCGGAATCCCGGCACTATGCCCACGTGGACTGCCCCGGACACGCCGACTATATCAAGAACATGATCACCGGCGCCGCCCAGATGGACGGCGCGATCCTGGTGGTCTCGGCGGCCGACGGCCCCATGCCCCAGACTCGCGAGCACATCCTGCTCGCCCGTCAGGTCGGCGTGCCCAAGATTGTCGTCTTCCTCAACAAGATCGACCTCGTGGACGACGCCGAACTGCTCGACCTGGTGGAAATGGAAGTCCGGGAACTGCTGACCAAGTACGGCTTCCCCGGCGATGACACGCCGATCATCAAGGGCAGTTCCAAGCCCGCGCTGGACAACCCCGGCGACGCCGCGGCCACCAAGTGCATCGACGAACTCATCGCTGCCTTGGACAGCTATGTCCCGATTCCGACGCGCGAAAAGGACAAGCCGTTTCTCATGCCCATCGAAGACGTGTTCTCGATCAAGGGTCGCGGAACGGTCGGCACCGGCCGTATCGAACGCGGCGTCTGCAAGATCGGCGACACCGTTGAAATCATCGGCCTTAAGCCGAACAAGACCACCGTCGTCACCGGTATCGAAGCGTTCAACAAGACGCTGGATTCGGGTGAAGCCGGTGAAAACGTCGGCGTGCTGCTGCGTGGCGTTGAAAAGGACGACCTCGAGCGTGGCCAGGTGCTGGCCGCCCCGAAGTCGATTACCCCGCACACCAAGTTCGAAGCCGAAGTCTACGTGCTGACCAAGGAAGAAGGCGGCCGTCACACGCCGTTCTTCACCGGTTATCGCCCGCAGTTTTACTTCCGAACGACCGACGTGACCGGCAACGCCAAGTTGCTGGGTGGCGCGGAAATGGTGATGCCGGGCGACAACGTAACCATGGAGATCGAGCTGATTGCTCCGATCGCTATGGAAGAGAAGCTGCGTTTTGCCGTCCGCGAAGGTGGCAAGACCGTCGGTTCGGGTGTGGTCGCCAAGATCCTCGCCTGATCGATTGAGATTTGTTAGACAGTCGCTGGTTGCCAGTGGGTTTGTTTCCCTCAGGTTTTGTGGGAATGATCCACTGGCAACAAGCGGCTTTGGAGTCGTACAATGGCAAAAGAAAATCGAGAAATGGTCTGGCTTCAATGCACCGAGACCGGTGACCTGAACTACCGCACGGAGATTAAAGTGGCCGGCGGGGTGCAGAAGGTGGAGTTGAAGAAATACTCTCCCAGGCTGCGCAAGCATACGCTGCATAAGGTCAAGAGAAAGTAACGATGAGCTTTCACGAGGACGAGAGATACTGCATGGGCAAGTGTCTTGTGCGTCCCTCTGAGGATACGCCGTTAGCTCAATTGGCAGAGCGGCCGTCTCCAAAGCGGCAGGTTGCAGGTTCGATTCCTGCACGGCGTGCTTGATAATCAGGGCCGATTGGGGTCCGAAATGGAGTGAATCAGTGGCTTCGGCGATGAAAGACAAAAAGGACATGGCCACAGAGGAAGAGGACAGCGCCCCGGCAGGTCCGCGGAGTGAGAAGACGTCGCCGGTCAGCCGCGGGGGATTCTTCACCATCCAGAAGTATGGCCAGGGGAAATGGACTCGCCTGGGCACGACCGGGGGAATCCTGTTTCTCGCCACGCTCACCGGGTATCAGACCTACGCCACGTCCTATTCACAGTTCAAGGCCCCTTACAAGGTGGCTGCGGGAATTGGGGCTTCGCTGTTTGGGCTGATCTGCCTGCTCGGGTGGTGGTACATGAACAAGGCCAGCAGCGCCGATTTCCTGATCGCGACCGATTCGGAAATGAAGAAGGTGAACTGGACCAGCCGCAAGGAACTGATCGGTTCCACCAAGGTCGTCGTCATTTTCATGTTTTTGATCGCGTTCATGTTGTTCGGCGTGGATATTTTCTTCAGCTACTTCTTTTATTTCATCGGCGTGCTGAAGAGCAAGCCATTTTAAGGAAGGATCGAGCCGAGTTGGACCTGGCCGGGCTTAATACGTTAAACCCAGCCGTCGAATCCGCTTGAAATTCTCAAACGCAATGAATTTTTTCGTCCTACGCGTCGCAAGCAACAAGGAAGACCAGGTCCGCGAGAAGCTCGCGCGCAAGGTGAAGATCGAGGGCCTGGAGGAACAGGTCGGGCGCATTCTGGTGCCGATCGAGCGCGTGCGGTCCATGAAAGGCGGGGTGAAAAAGGAAAGCGACCGGAAGCTTTATCCCGGCTATGTCTTCATCGAACTGAATCTGGACAAGGACGGGCGCATTCCCGACAACGTCTGGTTCATGATCAAGGAAACCGAAGGCGTCGGCGATTTCATTGGTTCCAACGGCAAGCCCACGCCCATGAGTCCGAAGGACCAGGGCAAAATGCTTGAAGAGGCCGAGAAGCCTGATGATTCGGCCAGCCTGCGGACGGAATACAAGAAGGGCGACAAGATCAAGGTCAACGACGGGGCGTTCCAGAACTTTGAAGGCGAAGTGGACGAAATCATGCCCGACAAAGGCATGGTACGGATCATCACCACGATTTTCGGTCGTCCCACCCCGCTCGAACTGGAATACTGGCAGATCGAAAAGATGTGATGCGTATGAAGATAAGACTATCCATCCTGGTGGTCCTGGCGGGTCTGGCTGGTTGCGTCAATCAGTCTCTCACCGGCGACGTGCGCGTGCCTTATGACGCGGAGATGGTCTGCTACGGCAAGTTCCCCACGCTGTTCGTCACCTCGCCGTCGGCGGGGTCCGTTTATGTGGTGGACGACCAGACCAAGGCCGTGGTGTGGATGTTCAACGTCCCGACGGCAACGCCGGTCCAGACACAGTTTTCATCCTTGCCTGATGACGCGAAAGCGACTTTTGATCCGGGCAAGGTCTACCGGGTTTATTTTTCGCCAAAATCCGCGCCCGCCGGTGGAAAATAGCGCCTGCCGGTTGCAGCGAGCGAAAGTTCGAGCATGATTCGGATTGGCCATTATTTTGGCAGGTATTCGGGCGTACAAGGCGATTTTTTGGGCCTGCCCGCCTGGGCACGGTTCGTGATATTCTGTGCGGCATTACCGGGCTTGGCGCTGATGGCCTTGTCAATCCTGGTGTTTGTTGTTAGTCTTGCCGCCCTTTTACTCCTAACGGCACCGGTCTATTCCGTCCTCAAACGCCTGACGGATGGCCCGACAAGCCAGCAGGAAACGAGCGTCAGTCCGGGTGTGAAGCGAGTGGACGTGACGGTGATCGAGTGATTTTTTTGAGTTGAATCGAGCGAGTCATGGCAAAGAAAGAAATAACCGTCCAGTTCAAGTTGCAGGCCCCCGGTGGTACAGCCACCCCAGCACCGCCCATCGGGCCGGCTCTGGGCCAGCACGGTGTCAACCCTGGGCAGTTCATCCAGCAGTTCAATGCCGCCTCAGCCCACCTGAAGGGCAAGGTCATTGGCGTGGTGGTGACTGTTTATAAGGATCGCACCTTCAGTTTTGAACTGAAAAGCCCCCCGGCAAGCGTGCTGCTGAAGGACGCGGTCAAGGCCGAAAAGGGCAGCGGCGAGCCGAATAAAAATAAAATCGGTAAAGTGACGATGGAGCAATGTAAGAAGATTGCCCAGGAAAAAGGCAAAGACCTGAACTCGTTCAACATCGACGCCGCCGCGCGAACCATCGCCGGGCAGGCCCGATCGATGGGAATTACGGTTGAAGGATAATGGGCGACCAGTTAACTGCTGCGAGGGCTTCTGGAAAACCGTTCCATTGGCAGTCTTCTCAGTCGTTCTTGTCGATGGCCCCAGCATCGAAGTAACCAATCCGGAGTTGGTCTGGATGGATGACGACGGTGTGCTGAATACAGATTGGTGATCGCAGCGGGCGTACGATGGCAATCGGCGTCGACAAGATCTTCTCCGTGACGTTTGTCACGCGAAAAGGACTGCTGGAAATTTGAAGGGCGCACCACGGCCCGTAACAGTGGAAGCTTCCTGAAAGGAGCGAAAGTTCATGCCCCTAATTGTTATCCGTTCCAAACGCTATAAGAAGGCCGCCGAGAAGGCCACACACGACCTTAAACCGGTCGACCAGGCGGTGGAACTCCTCAAAACGTTCACGCCCACCAAGTTTGACCAGTCGGTGGAAGTGATTTTTTCCCTCGGTATTGACGCCAAGCACGCCGATCAGATGATCCGCGGAAGCCTGTCGTTGCCCCACGGCATCGGCAAGGCCAAGCGCGTCGTCGCTTTCTGCCCGGATCACCTGGTGAAGGTGGCTCTGGATGCCGGCGCGATCAAGGCCGGCGGGCAGGCCCTGGTGCAGGAAATCGAGAAGGATAACTTCACCGATTTCGATGTCGCCGTCGCCACGCCCGATATGATGCGTTTCGTCGGTCGATTGGGTAAGGTTCTCGGGCCAAAGGGCCTGATGCCCAGCCCTAAGGCCGGCACCGTGACCGCCGACGTGGGCAATGCCGTCAAAGAATACGCCGCCGGCAAAATCGAATTCCGCAACGACACCGGTGGCAACGTCCACAGTGTCGTGGGCAAGATAAGCTTCGAAAGCCAGAAGCTCGTCGACAACATCAATGCGATGATCGCCCACATCCGCAAGCTCAAACCGCAGACGAGCAAGGGTGCGTTTTTCAAGAAAGTCGTGCTCAAGGGCACGATGACGCCTGCGGTTTATCTGAACGTTCAATAGTGGCGGGATTTTTCCCGCCCGAATCCGGCCGACCCCTGGTCGTCCAGACGAGGTGTAAACATGAGCAAACGAATCAAGAATCTGATTGAAAAAGAACTGTCGATCAAGCTTCAGGACATCGACAGCGTGGCCGTAGTCAACCCCCGGGGCATCAACGCCACCAAGAACAACCTGATGCGTCGCCGCTTGCACGACAAGGGCCTGCGCATGGCCGTGGTGAAGAACACCCTGGCCCGCCGGGCCACCAGCAAGACAAAGATCGCTGGTTTTGAAAGACTGCTCGATGGCCCCAGCGCCGTGGTCTATGGCAAGGTCGCGCCTGCCATCATCGCGCGGGCCTTAATGGAAGAAAAGAAGCTCGACGAGACGATTGAGCTGCGTGGCCTTTATTTCGACGGCGAAATTTATGTCGGCGAGAAGGGCATTAAGCAGGCCAGCACGTTGCCCACCCGCGAGGAAGCGGTGGCAGGTATCGTGGCTGCGATCCTCGGTCCGGGCAAAAAGCTGGCGGGAGCGCTCAAAGGCCCCGGTGGCAAGCTCGGCGCGGTCCTCAAGGCGATCGAAGAATCAGCCCAAAAGAAAGAAGCCGATGCTGCGGCCCCCGCCCCAGCGGCGGCGTGAGAAGATAATCGAACCGCGAAGTCGTGAAGTCGCGAACAGTCAGAGGAGAAAGAAACAGAGATTGAACAGATTAGAAGGATTTGAAGCTTGCCGCCTGGTTCTTCCAATCTTTCAGCGTCTTTAAAATCTTTGTTCCTCCTCTTTGAGATTTCGTAACTTCGTGGGAAAAAACGAGTTTTGTCCGACAGCCCAACTGCCCCCTTTGTGGGTTAAATGATCTCGATGTGAGATTTGCTCTTGGCGCGGGACATGTTTCGACACGGCGGAGCGCCGTTAACGCTCTAAGGAATCAGTCATGGCAGATTTTGCTACAGACATCGTTGAACTCGGCGACAAGCTCGCCGGTCTTACCCTCAAGCAGGCGGTGGACGTTGCCGCTTACCTCAAAGAAAAGCACGGCATCGAGCCTGCTGCCGGCGGCGTGATGATGGCCGGTGGTGGTGCCGCGGCCCCGGTCGAAAAGGAAGCCGAGAAGACCAACTTCGACGTGGTCCTCAAGACCGCCGGCGACAAGAAGATTCAGGTCATCAAGGTGGTCCGCGAAGCCACGCAACTGGGCCTCAAGGAAGCCAAGGATCTGGTGGAAGGCGCCCCCAAGGTCGTCAAGGAAGCCCTCCCCAAGGCCGACGCCGAGAAGCTCAAGAAGCAGCTCGAAGACCAAGGCGCGACCGTCGAACTCAAGTAAGCACCGCTTAGCGAAGCTCGATGGCTTGCAAGGAACTCAGAAGGCGATCCGTGTTTTACGGGTCGCTTTCTTTCTGCGCTGCGCGTGCGGCCACCTTCCGTAAAGCACCTCCATTGGGCTCAATTCTGCTTCTGCGGCTTGGGCCTCTGGCCTAAGTCCGGCCCCAGGCCGGGCACCTGTGCCACTGAATCCACCACCCTCCACAAAATATTGCCACGC
Source organism: Tepidisphaerales bacterium (assembly GCA_038234815.1). Classification (GTDB taxonomy): domain Bacteria; phylum Planctomycetota; class Phycisphaerae; order Tepidisphaerales; family Tepidisphaeraceae; genus JBBQSU01. Next base: position 14,500 of record JBBQSU010000088.1, read on the forward strand.
CGCCTCTGCCCCATAATCCCGTAATTTTCTTGCCATACCGGCCGGGTTTCGGCATGATCGCCTGCGCTACCGCTGGATTTAGCTAAGGGCGGTATCCGTAGTTTCAAACGTCTCAAAAGTCACGTTGTAGAGCAGCCGATACATCCAGAGTAAGTAGCCAACGCGCCGTTATTTGATGCGCGGCAGTGGCCGTCGCTGGTGTCGAGCCGTAAAGCCCTTTTCCGCCGCCCCTTCTTTTGCCTTGCGGCGCAGACGAGAGTGAGATTATGTCCTCAGTCGCCGTTCAATCCGGTTTGCAGTTGTATCTGCGTCAGATCAATGACTCCCGGTTATTGACTGCCGGCGAGGAAAAAGACCTTGCCCGCAAGATTATCCACGAAAATGACATGATGGCCCGTGAGCGGATGGTGCGCTCCAATCTCCGCCTGGTGGTGAACATCGCCAAGAATTTCATCAATCGCGGGCTGCATTTACAGGATTTGATCGAAGAGGGGAACCTCGGCTTGCTCAAGGCGGTGGAAGGTTTCGATCCCGAGAACGGCTGCCGCTTCAGCACTTACGCCAGCTGGTGGATCAAGCAGGCGATCAAACGCGCGCTGATCAACAGCGTGCAGCCGATTCACGTCCCGGCCTACATGATCGAGATGATGTCGCAGCTTAAGAAAGCCATTCGGCAACTCGAGGATCAACTCGGTCGTCCGCCCAGCATCGAGGAGCTATCGACGCATCTGAAAATGAGCGTCAAGAAACTGAAGATTATCCGCAAGGCGGTGAAGGCGTACCATTCGCCGACGCAATTTGCCACCGATGATAACGAGATGACGCTGAACGATGTTGTCGCCGACACGCACAACCCCGGGCCGGACCAGATCGTTCACAGCCTCGACGAAATCCGGCACCTTTCCCGCCTGCTTAACAGCATCGACCAGCGCGCGTCCAAAATCCTGAAACTTCGCTACGGCCTTGAAGGCGGCGAACCCCTCACGCTGAAAGAAATCGGCGAAAAAATCGGTTTAACCCGCGAGCGCGTGCGGCAGATCGAACACGAGGCCCTCGAACGCCTCCGCGATTCAATGATGGTCGGCGCGTAAGACGGGTCATTTTGCATTTCTCACGCTCATCGACCCATTGGGGTCGCTTCAACAAGTCCTGGCGAGTCCTACCTTTGCTCACAAAGTATCGGTTTTTAATCCCTTGACTCCGGGCCGGTCTGGCCTACCCTGAAAGTCGCTTTTTAGGGAGCGCGTCGCATGTCTGTACAGATGGAATTGCACCGAATCATCATTAACGAGGTTGCCGAGTCCCAGATCATCGTTTTGAAGGAAGTGGACGGCGAGCGCAGCTTTCCGATCGTCATCGGCAATTCCGAAGCCTTCGCTATCGACCGCAGGCTGAAAGGTCTGCACACCCCGCGGCCGTTAACGCACGACCTGATGGCCAATGTGATCGAGAAGATGGGAGGTTCGCTGGAGCGGATCGAGATCACCCATTTGGACCAGCACACGTTTTTTGCCCTGCTGCATATTCGGGTGAACGGCAAAGACGTAACGGTGGACAGTAGGCCCAGTGACGCGATTGCCCTGGGCGCGGCCGCGGCGGTGCCGATCTTTGTGGCCGAGAGCGTGCTGGAAGAACTGGGCCGGGCGGGCAAATAGGCGATCAAAATCTAGGCAAGCAGCCCGGGCAGAGGGGACAATGCGCGCCCGGCACGCAGAGGTTGACTT
>JBBQSU010000089.1:0-16126 GCA_038234815.1 Tepidisphaerales bacterium
CGCCCCCAAACACCCCAAAATGATTTGACCTCTTACAATAAAAATAATATTTTTTATAATTTTTGTATTGGGAAAGTTTTAGGTGCATTTTGGAGCACTCCATGTTGCGCTAATTGGCGCCAATTTGCGCACCTTTGGCCCTTGGTGACCCTTAGGGTAGAGGAGTATCCTTATGAGCACCAATCTGTTGATTGCCTTGATTGCCCTTTTTGCGGCGTGCATTTGCGCCGCGGGATTTTCCTTCCTTGACGGGATCGGACGATCGCGACAAACCGGACCCTCCCAAGACCCCGCCGGACCCGGAAAGAACTTCGCCAGAAAGGCCTTGGGACCCCAAAGGGACCTCTTTGGGACCCCCTTTGGACCCCATTTTCTGACCAAGTTGGAGGCGAAATATGCAAATTTGCCTGATTTTCGACGAAATCTAGTTCGCGGGGGCTTCGTTAAGTGTCCCCCCCAGTTTTATCCCGAAGATACCGCGGTCGAGAGTGCGGCGCAGTCGCTTCAACAACGCGTTACGCCCGCTTTGTACTTTATGAATGGCCTCCCCTGCGGCTAGCCAGCCGTAGAGCGGGAAAGTAAACTTTCGTTTCAACGGGCCAGAAAACGAAGGAAACTTGGACGGATTCGCTATGTCATTGCCGCAAGCCTTCGCTGATGCCCAGTCCCCTGATTCCGATAATTCATTCGTCAATCAGCTTGCCGCAGTGGTGCGCGGCGAGGTGCGGCTCGATCAGCATGACCGACTGCTGTATGCCACCGACGCCTCGATCTATCAGATGGCCCCGCTGGCCGTCGTGCTTCCGATCGATACCGACGACGTGAGTCGGCTGCTGGCCTGGTGCCAAGGCAAGCGCATGCCGGTCATTCCGCGAGGAGGGGGGACCAGCCTGGCCGGGCAGGGTGTGAACCGTGCGGTGGTTTGTGATCTTTCGCCGAACTTTCGGGCGGGGCTTTCGGTCAATGTGGGCGCAAGGGTGGCGCATGTGCAAACGGGGATGTCCATCGATCAGGTCAACCGCTGGCTGACCGAGCAAGGCACGGGGCTGTTTTTTGCTCCCGACCCTGCGACGGTGGCGCAATGCGCCGTCGGCGGGGCGATCGGCAACAACGCCGCCGGCGCGCGATCCATCCGCTATGGCCGGACCAGCGAGAACATCGCGGCGCTCGAGGTCGTTCTGGCCGATGGGCAGAAGGTTTGGCTGGGGCCGGGCGCAGGCCGAACCGATCCGCTCGCGGCCCGGCTGGCAGGACAGATTGCGGCGCTGGCGAGGGAATATGCCCAAGTCATTCGCGAGCGTTTCCCGAAGCTCAATCGCCGCAACGCCGGCTACGGCATCGACATGATCTTGCAGCAGATCGACGCTGGCCTGGCGGACATTGACCTGGACCTGACCGGCCTGATCTGCGGTTCCGAAGGCACGCTGGGGATCGTCACGAGTGCGAAACTGAAGCTTCATCCCGTCCCGCAGTTTCGGGGGCTGGGCATTATTTCGTTCCCGGACGTTTTGCAGGCGGTTGATGCGGTGCAGACGATCCTGGCAACCGGCGCGGTGGCGGTGGAACTGCTCGACGAAGCGGTTCTCGACGCCGCCGCGAACAACATCAACTGCCGGCCCTATCTGGACCTGCTCGAACCCATCGGCAACGCGCGCCCCGGTGCAGTGCTTTATGTGGAGTACATTGGCGAGCAAGCGATTGATGAAGTGGATGCGGGCCTGACAGAACTGGTTCGGGTGCTCGCAGGCGCTCCATTGCGTATTTACCGCGACGCGCCCTCCATGGCGCGCGCCTGGGCGTTGCGCAAAGCCGGCGAACCGCTTCTGCACGGCATCCCCGGCAAGCGCAAGCCGTTGACGTTTGTCGAAGACAACTCGATTCCGGTGGCCCAATTGTCGCGCTTCGTTCGCGGGGTGAAGGAGATCGTCGGCAAGTATGACGTTTCGGCGGCCTATTGGGCACATGCGTCGGTGGGGGTGCTGCATATTCGACCGATGCTTGATCTGCACGATGAGGCCGACAGGGATCGGCTTCGCGCGATCGCGGTTGAAGTGGCCGACCTGGCCAAAGACTGTGGGGGGGTGATGAGCGGCGAACACGGGGACGGCAGAGTCCGCGGGCCGCTGTTGGAGCGATTTTTCGGTCCGGAGGTGATGGACTGTTTTGCGCGCATTAAGCAGGTGTTCGATCCATCAGGGATTCTCAACCCCAACACCATCGTCAACGCCGGTCCTATCGAAAGCATCACCCAGCGATTGCGCATCTGGCCCGAAGAATCGCCGGTGAAAGTGGTCCCGACCGAGACTTATTTTGATTATTCGGATCAGGCCGGTTTTGATCATGCCGTGGAGATGTGCAATGGGGCCGGGGTGTGCCGAAAGACCGCCGGCGGGACGATGTGCCCGTCCTATCGCGCGACGCTGGACGAGCGACACAGCACTCGCGGGCGGGGCAATGCCTTGCGCCTGGCCATGACGGGTCAACTCAAGCGACGGGCCGACGGCACGGTGGATTTTGACGATCCCGACACGCTGGCGACGCTGGATTTATGCCTGAGCTGCAAGGCGTGCAAGAGCGAGTGTCCGAGCAACGTCGATATCTCCAGACTTAAGGCCGAATACCTTGCCCATCGGCATCGGCAGGTGGGCACCGATCTGGCCGCGAAGGTATTCGGACACGTGCGCACGCTCAATCGGCTGGGGTCGATCATGCCGGGGATCACGAATTTTGTGAATACGTTGCCGCCGGTGCGGATGTTGCTGAATCGACTGCTAAAACTCGCTCCAAAACGATCGTTGCCCCGATACGCGCGGTCGCTTTACCGGCAGCTTAAGCCCACTACGGTCGATCGTCCGCGCGTGGTGATTTATGCCGATTGTTTTGTCACCTATAACGAGCCTGAACTGGGTCTGTCGGCGGCGAGGGTGCTGGAGAAGCTGGGCTATAGCGTGGTGTTGCCCAAAGTGCATTGCTGCGGGCGGGCGATGATTTCGACAGGCCTGCTCCCCGACGCGATCGCGTCAGCCGATCGCGCGCTGGCGGACTTGCTGCCCTTCGCTCGAGACGAGACGGTCATGGGCATTGTCGTGCTTGAGCCGAGTTGTCTGAGCGCCATCCGCGACGATTGGCTGCAGTTGAAGCTGACTGCACCCCTGGCCGATCGGCAGCGCGTTGCAGAAAAGTCGTTTCTGGTCGAGGACTTCATCGACACTTTCTGGGAGAAACATCCGGTCACGCCCGACCCGCAGAGCTTGCGTTCAGGTCCGCCGATCCTGCTGCACGGGCATTGTCATCAGAAGGCGTTATGGGGTGACAAAACCAGCAGTGCAGCGCTGCGTCGGTTGGCCGGGGATCGGGTGAAGGTGCTGGATTCGGGCTGCTGCGGAATGGCCGGTTCATTCGGGTATCTGGCGCGAAAATATGATCTGTCGATGAAAATCGGTGAGTTGAGCGTTTTTGAACCTGTCCGCCAAGCCAGCGCCGATACCTGCGTGACCGCACCGGGGACCAGTTGCCGGCATCAGATTCATGACGGGACGGGCCGGAAGGCGCTGCACCCGATCCAGGTGATCGAGCAGCTTTTGTCGAATTGAATATCCAGTGGGGTTAACATCGGGCCGTAAGCAGGAACTCGGTTTAAGCGGGAAGGTTTGCATGTCGGCAATGCCGGTAATGATCGTCGTGTTGTGCGTGATGGCGCTGGCCTATCGGTATTACAGCGCGTTTCTGGCCGCGCGCGTGGCGATGCTGGACGACGCGCGTCCCACGCCGGCGGTGCAACGCGATGACGGCCACAACTTCCATCCCACCAACAAGTGGGTGCTGTTCGGGCATCATTTTGCCGCGATCAGTGGAGCCGGGCCTCTCATCGGGCCGGTGCTGGCGGCCCAGTTCGGATATCTCCCGGGATTGTTGTGGATTTTGATCGGCGTGTGTCTGGCCGGAGCGGTGCAGGATTTCCTGGTGCTGGCGGCGTCGATCCGAAGAGGCGGTCGGTCGCTTGCGCAGATCGCTTTCAGTGACATTGGCCCCGTGGCCGGGACCGCGGCCACCGTCGCCATCCTGTTCATCCTGGTTATCGCGCTGGCGGGGCTGGGAAAAGTGGTGGTGAAGGCGCTGGGCGGAGAAGAGGTGTCTTACAAGACCGGCGGGGTGACGCTGCTTCAACTGCCCAAGGGAGCGATCTTGCCCGTCGCCGACCATGGTGTTGTCGCATTGCCTGCCGGCACCACGCTGAAGTGGGGCACCACCGACGCGGCCGCAACTGATTTCCGCTCGATGACTTTCAACGAAGCCTTTCGATTGAAGTTGAAAGCCGATTCGACAATCAATTTCCAAGAAGGCGTGGCTACATACCCGGCCGGCGCCGTGCGTCTGGTCCCCGGCAGCAGTTGGGGCACTTTCACCATCGCCTGCACCATTCCGATTGCCCTGCTGGTCGGGCTGTATATGTACAAAATCAGGCCGGGGAAGGTCTTGGAAGCCTCGCTGATCGGCGCGGCCCTGACATTGCTGGCGACGTTCCTGGGCGGGTTTGTGCCCGGATCCCCCATCGAGCATTGGTTCAATTTGCAGGACAAAACGGTCGTGTGGGCGATGGCGGTTTATGGGTTTATCGCCTCGGTACTGCCGGTCTGGGTCCTGCTCTGCCCGCGGGACTATCTCAGCAGTTTCCTCAAGATCGGCACGATTGCGCTGCTCGTCGGCGGATGTCTAATCGCCAATCCGAAGCTGGAAGCGCCGGCGATCAATCATGTGTTTGCGACGGGCGGGCCGACCGTCCGCGGGAGTATCTTCCCCTTCCTCTTCATCACGATCATGTGCGGGGCGATCAGTGGATTTCATGCGCTGGTGTCCAGCGGGACTACGCCAAAGATGATCCGGCGTGAAGGTGACGCGCGGGTGATCGGTTACGGCGCGATGTTGATCGAAGGCTTGGTAGGCTGCACCGCGATGGTGGCGGCCGCGGCGCTGCCTGTCGGCGACTATTACGCCATGAATACCGAACTGGGCAACGTCCCGCGATTCCACGACCGCTTCGTACAAATCGGTGCCCACCTGGACAATCTGCCGGTATATGAATCGCGCACGCAGGAGACGTTGCGCGGGCGAACGGGCGGTGCGGTCACGCTGGCGGTGGGCATGGCCCGCATCTTCGACCAGGCCACCACGCCGCTCATCGGTTCGATCGAGCGGATGTGGAAATACTGGTACCACTTTGCCATCATGTTCGAGGCGCTGTTCATCCTGACGACAATCGATACTGGCACGCGGATCGGGCGATTTTTGCTTCAGGAAGTGATGGGGCGATTGCATCCGCGACTCGGCGACACCAGTTCTTGGACCGGATCATTCCTGGCCACCGGTCTGATCGTCGCGGCCTGGGCCTATTTCATCAACGCCAATAGCATGGCGGCCATCTGGCCGATGTTCGGCGTGGCCAACCAGATGCTGGCGGTGATCGCGCTGGCGGTGGTGTCTGTGTTTCTCGTTAACGAAGGCCGGGCTCGATACCTGTGGGTGACCATCCTGCCGATGCTCCTGGTGATGACCACCACCAGCACCGCTGCGGTAGAAATGCTCATCGGCCAGTGGCAGGGGTTTGTCACGCAGTGGCACAATACCGGGAGCGCCCGTAATTTCGGATTGATGGTTAACTCGGCCGTGCAGGGGCTGCTTATCGTGCTGATGCTGGCTTGCACCGCGACGATCATCTGGTGCGGTGCCGATAAAATCCGCCGTTCCGGTGCCTTGAAGCACCAGCCGCAGCCCTCGCAGTCGTCATGAGCATCGTGGGATGGAATGTTATGGCCGAAGCCGGATTTGACAGACAGAGCCTAACCCTTTGTTGTGCCGATTGTCTAATGGACAGTCGGCCGTGGGTCGGCGGACCTGTGAAGACCATGAAATCGCTTATTCTCATTCTCGTGCTGCTGCTCTTGGCCCCGGTCACCTGGGGCCAAACGCCGGTAGATTCCGCCGCCAAGGTGGAAGCCGCCCGGGCCAATGCCATGGCTGGCCTGCACCGCCAGGTGTATCAAGCCAACATTACGCCCGACTTGACGGTCCGGCAGTTTATCAAGCTGGCGGGGGGGCAGTTGATCCTTCAGCGGGCATTGGACAAAGCCGCGCAGATTGGTGCCCCGCGTTGGGTAGATGGGCAGCTTTGCCAGGTGCGCCTGCAAGTTTCGGGTTTGCGCCTTGCAGGGGCACTACAGGAAATCGCTTCGAACACCCCTGACCTTTCGCCGATCCCGCCAACTTTGCTTCAGTCTGAATTGCTAGACTGGAAATATCGCACTTTCTCGGCCACTGGTGTGAACTTCAGTCCCGACAACGCCGGCCCGCTGGCACCGGTCATTCAAGCCGCGCGGGCCGATGCCACCCAGCGTCTGGTCGATCACTTGTTGCCGATCCGTCTGAGTGAAAATCGAACCATCGACCAGAGCCTGTCCGACGACCATCGGCGGCAACTGATGCAATGGCTGAACGATCGTCCTGTGGCCGAAGTGGAAGTGACGACAGATCGGACCTTAACCTTGCGCCTGGCGGTTTCGGCCGATGCCTTGGCCGAGACGGTGGGCAAACTATTGTCTCCGGGCGTGGATGCCGCCGCGTATGCCGGCATCGCCCGGCAGATCGGCGCTGAAGTTGCCGACGTTCGGGGTACTGCGGCGTTGCAATTGGCCGCGACTACCGTGCCGAAGTGGCGACCGCCCGAAGCACCGGACTGGGCTAACGATGAACTGGAGGCGGAAGGTTTCAGTAGGCGACTGGAATCGAAATTGAGGACCGCCCGGGCCGCCGAAACCGACGGATTAGCTCGTCTTCGTGAAAAAGTTCTCAAACTCCAAGTCGGGGGGAATGTGTCCCTGGCCGAGGTGACGAAGGAGTATGCCGATGCCGCCGAGGCGATCAATCGCGCCACGCTGCGCACGCGAGTGGTTAGTACAGATTACCATCCCGACGGCAGCGTGACGGTAAGGATTTCCCTGAGGCTAGGCGGCGTTTGGGATGCCCTGGCGGACGATCGCTAATAAAAACGATCCTCGACAAAACAAAATGACGACTCGTGCGTTATAGACTAGAGAACGGACCAAGTATCAGCCGTGAAAAACACGCTTGCCTCGGAATCGGCAAGGATAAGCTGTTGGCCGATCGGAATTTTGATGGAGAACTCTATGTTGCATTGGATCAAATGGGCCGCGGCCCCTGTCGCCGCGCTGAGTTTTGTATTGGGCGCTGCCGCGCTGAGCCTTCGGGCTGCAGACGCTCCGGCGGGTGGTTCGATCACCGGCGTGGTGAACGACGCCAATGGCAAGGCCGTTGCCGGCGCGACCGTGCAGGTACTGCCCCCACGCGAACACAAGCCCCAGTTAAGCGTCAACCCGGTTGACGGGAATGGCCACAAGAGCCTGGCCGATGGCGAGAAGAAGCACAAGGACAAGAAGAACGGCGAGGTGAAGCCGGTCGCGACCGCGACCACCGATGCCGAAGGCAAGTTCACCCTGACCAACATCCCCGCCGGGAAGTATGTGATCATGGCCCATGCCAAGGAAGTCGGACACGCTCGCAGTGACGTGACCGTGGAAGACGGCAAGACCGCCAGCGTAACGCTCACGCTCGAGGTCAAAGGCGAAGGCAAGAAGAACAAGTAACAGGTTTTGTTACGCCTGCTGTATGAGCCACCGGGCCGGCCAGTTTTGGCCGGCCCCGTGGCATTTTTGTTTGAACGCAATACCGCTGGAGAGGTCTGGCAATCAACGAACTGATCGCGCGGTTGTTCTGATTATTCTGATTGCGACCAATGCAAACTTCGTACGCTCCCAGGGTTGAAGTGCATGTTACTTTTGACACGCGCCGGGAACACTTCTACACTTTTCCCTTTTCGTTCCCGGAGCAAGGTTTCATGGCAATGGATCAGGCGATAAACAAGGCTGCGGCGCTGGTCGAAGCGCTCTCTTACATCCAGCGATTCCACGATAAGGTGATTGTCGTCAAGATCGGCGGATCGATCATGGACGACGAGCAGGCTTTGGCGAACATTCTCAACGACATCGTTTTTATGAACTATGTGGGGATGCAGCCGGTGCTGGTTCATGGCGGGGGGAAGGCGATCAACAACGCCATGGAGAAAGCCGGCCTGACTCCGCAGTGGGTGCAGGGCCGCAGATATACGGACGAGCGGACACTTGCCATTGCCGAACACGTTTTGTGCAACCAGGTCAACAAGTTCATCGTCAATTTCATCCAGAGCCAGGGCTGCGAGGCGATGGGCTTGCACTCCTTGTCGAGCGTGGTGTTATTTGCCGAAAAAACTTACCTGGATGGCGGGGACGGCCGGCGGATCGATGTCGGTATGGTCGGTGAAGTGACCAGCGTAAATGATCGCCTGTTGCATCTGCTGGTGCAGGCTGACAGCATCCCCTGTATCGCCACGATTGCCCGTGACCGCGCCGGGGGCAAGCTCAACATCAATGCCGACACTGCCGCCGGTGCCGTGGCCGCTGCGATGAAGGCCGAGAAACTCGTGGTGGTTTCCGATACGCATGGCATCCGCAGGGACGTGAACGACCCCGACAGCCGTGTCAGCACGCTGACGACCGCGGAGATCGATGAGATGGTCAAGAGCGGAATCATCACCAGTGGGATGCTGCCGAAAGTCGAGGCGTGTGTGAAAGCTTTGCGGAACGGCACGAGCAAGACGCACATAATCGATGGCCGTATTCCTCATGCGCTGCTGCTGGAAATCTATACCGAGGCCGGCATCGGCACGGAAATCGTCCTTTAGGAACAACTCCGATCACGCTTACTCCCCAACGGACTTCCGTTATGAAGCATTTTATTTCCATAGCCGACCATTCGACTGACGAACTCCAGGAGATGTTGAGCGTCGCCGACCGCCTTAAAGCTCAGTTGAAGACGACGGGCAAGAATGATCCGGTGCTGGCGGGGAAAACGCTGGCCATGATTTTTGAGAAGCCCAGCCTGCGCACCCGCGTAAGCTTTGCCGTGGCCATGACGCAGCTCGGCGGGAATGGCCTGCTTTTGCGTGATGAAGAAGTGGGCCTGGACAAGCGCGAGCCGACCCGGGACGTGGCCCGCGTGCTGTCGGGCATGTGCGATGGCATCATGGCGCGCACCTTCGAGCATGAAAAAGTGGTGGAATTGGCCCGGTTTGCTTCGGTGCCAGTGGTCAACGCCTTAACCGACTACAGCCACCCCTGCCAGGCGATGGCGGACTTGATGACTCTCAAAGAGCACTTTGGCAAGCTCAACGGACTGACACTGGCGTTCATCGGCGACGGAAACAACGTCGCGCGGTCACTGGCGGTGGCCTGCGGGCGATTCGGCATGAGGTTTATTCTCGCCACGCCCGCGGGGTACGAACTTCCGCAGGCAGACATTGACCGCGTGATGACGCAGGTGCCGAACATGGATTTTGTCGTGACCCATGATCCCCAGCAGGCGGCGCGCGAGGCGGACTGCTTATACACCGACACCTGGGTGAGCATGGGCCAGGAGACCGAGAAGGCCAAGCGCATCAAGGATTTTGCCGGCTTTACGATTGACCAGCGACTGCTTGGCCTTGCGCCAAAACGCGCGGTGGTGCTGCACTGCCTGCCGGCCTATCGCGGGCTGGAAATCAGCGAGGATGTTTTCGAGGGAGGCCGCAGCCTTGTGTTCCAAGAGGCCGAGAACCGCCTGCACTTCCAAAAGGGCCTGCTGGCAGTGCTGATGGGCAAGCCATGAAAAAAGCCTGCGACTGTGGCCGCAGGCTGCTGTCGGTTCATCGGTTTTTGACGGCCGGCGGTCAATAAACAACCGCAACGGCATCTTCGATCGCTTCGATCACCTGCCGAACGTGAAACGGCTTTTTCAACATGCCGTCGAAGCCGTTGCCGGTCAGGCCTTTCATTTCGTCGTCGCTCATTTTTCCGCTCATGGCGATGACCTTGGTCAGTTGCAGATCGGGATTTGATTTCACCAGCTTGCACAGTTCCCGTGCATCGACATCAGGCAGGTGCATTTCTGTCAGGATCACGTGCGGGCGAAAACGCTCCGCAGTCACACCGGCGCCAAAGCCGTTTTTAGCCACTTCCACTTCGTACTTCGCCTCGTCTTCCAGGATTTTTTCGAGCACTTCAACGATATCCTGCTCGTCGTCGACAATGAGGATGCGCGTCCGGCCAGTCATCAGACCGTTGAGGGGCATTCCATGCTGCTTCATGAATCGGATCAACTGATTCAGCGGAATACGCCGGTCTTTGCTCCCCGGAATACGGTAGCCATGCAGCGAACCGGAGTCGAACCATTTGGATACGGTTCGCGGGGCCACACTGCAGATTTTGGCGACTTCTCCGGTCGTTAGAACGTCCTTCATCTTTGTGCTCATAGCATTTCTCCCGGCAACACTTTCACGGCTTCGTCGGGCCTCCCAGTGAGCCGATCCGGTCGTGCCATCCGTTCGGTTGCTATAATCTATATCGTCCAATCCGTCTCCGGGTTTAATGCCACATGCGCAGATTTTGCCGTTTCCACAAAACTGGCATGCGGAAGCGAGATTATCGTCCACTGCCGGGGTGACAAGCCAGGTCGCTCATTGGGCTGGCTCCGACAAGGTAGGCTGGAATCCCGCTACCGAAAGCGCCGCGCTCCACTTCCGTCGCCCAAACCGGCGCGCGCAGAATGATAAGCTCACAGCAGGGAAATGTTGATTTGACGTTAGTTTCCAAGGCCCCTAGAGTCTGGGTGCTATTTTAGATAGGAGACCTTGTTTTGCGAATTCTCATAGCCGTACCCGTATATAACGAGCGCAAGTATGCCCAGCGGGTGTTGCGGCGGATCAGTTCATTCCATTCCGACGTGCTGGTCATAGACGACGGCAGCGCCGACGGCACCCCCGATGTCTTACGCGCAATGGCCGATTCCGGCGAAATATCCCTCATTTCTCACCCCGCGAACATGGGCTATGGCCAAAGCCTCATCGACGCCTTCGATTTTGCCGATGCTCGCGGTTACGACTGGGTGATTACCATGGACTGTGACGAGCAGCATGAGCCGGAGATGATCCCCACCTTCATCAAGGAAATCACCAAGGACGATGCGGATTTAATCAGTGGCTCGCGGTATCTGGTCCCGCGTCCCGAGGACGACCTCCCGCCCGGCGATCGTCGGATGATTAATACGACGATCACGGGCGTGCTCAATGATCTGCTGGGGCTTTCGCTAACCGATTCATTCTGTGGGTTTAAGGCCCATCGTGTCGGCGCAATGCGGCGGCTGGCCCTCACCGAGCGTGGATACGCCTTCCCTCTTCAACTCTGGCCCCAGGCCGTGCGGGCGGATTTCCGCATTCGTGAAATCCCGGTTCGGTTGATCTATAACGATCCGAATCGTTATTTTGGCGGGGCCTTGGACGATGCGTCCAATCGGTTGACGCACTATTTGTCAGTCCTGCGGCGGGAACTGGTGCAACCGGGCCAGGCCAGCGTAGCGCGGGCGTCGTGTTGTTGCGGATAGAAGATCAATCTCATGCCTTCTGCACCGACCGATGTCGCCTGGAAAGCCCCGCGTGAAGATGCCCAGACGATGATCTGGCCGTCACCGGATCGCCTATTAGTCCAAACCCAACAAAATGCCGTGGCCTTGTCTGAAACCCAGGCGCGCGTGCAGGGCATTGGCCTCCCCGAAGTCCGCAGGCAGATGCGGCAGTGGATTGGCCACACCGAAAACGAACGCCCACTCATTGCCACCGGGCACCAAACCGAGCTTTATCACGCCGGCGTGTGGGTGAAAAACGTGCTGATAAACTGCGCCGCTTCGGCGCTGGGTGGTTCGGCGGCTCATGTCGCGGTCGATACCGATTCACCCAAGCATCTGCGCCTGAAATGGCCGGGAGGGTCCGAGCCGTTAACCGACGATCCGAACGAGGCCGCCGCAGAGTGGTCGGGACTGGTTTCTCTGCCTACGCCTGCTCACGTTCAGCGTATCGAGCGGGAATTTGCCACCGCAGCCGGGCGGTGGCCATTTCAATCACTCTTGCCCGAGTTCCTGGGATCGATCCGCAAGCTGCTCTTGACGGACGTGACGATCTCGTCGGCGGTGGCCAACGCCATGCACGCGCTGGATTGGGAACTGGGCCTGCGGCATCACACGCTGCTGGGTTCGACCCTTTGGCAAAGCGATGCCTTCGCGCTGCTGATTCATCATATTTGCGCCCGCGCCGATGGCTTCGCGGCCGATTACAACGCCAGCCTGGCCGATCATCGTCGGCAGGAGCGAATAACCTCCGCCACCCGACCCATGCCCGACCTGCACGTCGAGGCTGACCAGATCGAAGTTCCCTTTTGGCTGGATGATCTTTCATTGGGCCGGCGCGAACGCGCCGAAGTGCGCCGGACCCAAGCCGGCTGGCAGTTGGACCTTCCGCGTGGCGAAAGTTTCGTCTTCGATCCCCGCGCGGAGGGTTGGCCCGCAGCCCAGAAGCTTGCCCGATGGCTCAGGCAACAAAGCGTTCGCATTTCTCCGCGGGCACTGACGCTCACCTTGTTCCTGCGATTATGCCTTGTCGATCAGTTCGTACACGGCATCGGCGGGGCGCGCTATGACCAGGTGACCGATCGGCTGATTGCGCGACATTTCAAGATCGAACCTCCGCACTTCTGCGTGACGACGGGTACGCTTTATTTCCCGACCGCAGTGGGCCGCGAACCAACCTGCCTGCCTTGCCTGGAAATGGAAGGACACCAACTAAAGCACCGGGTGTTGGGCAGGGAAAAGACCGAGCGGATTCGCCAGATTGCCCGACTCCCCCGGCGGTCAATCGCGCGGTATCAAGCCTTTGCCGAAATGCACAAGGCGATCCACGCCGCCGCAAGGGCGCATCCCAGCATGGTCAACTGGCAGCACCGCATGGAAAGTGCCATCCAGCGCAGCGCCGAGGACGAAGTGATGTTCGATCGCGAACTTTTTTATGCGCTTCAGCCCCGCAGCCGACTGTCGATGATGATCGCGCACTACCAGCGGTCGTTCGAGCCGGTACAATCGGCCTCGTGAAACTCGCCTTCTCCACCAACGCTTATACTCGTCATTCGCTGGTTGATGCCCTGAGGGGAATCGCCAAAGCCGGTTTTTCCGGCGTCGAAATTCTGGCCGACACCCCGCACGCTTATCCGCCGACTATAGACGCAAAAATCACCAGCGCCGTCGTGCGCGAACTGGAAGCCTTGCATCTTGAGGTCAGCAACATCAACTGCAATTGCAGTTTTGGCTATTGGAAAGACGCCCCACCCGAGCCGTACTTTGAACCCAGCCTCATCAGCCCGCGGGCCGAACATCGCCGCGACCGCCAGCAGATGATCCTTCGGACCTTGCAATTCGCCCGAGACATCGGTGCCGGCAATATCAGCATCACCAGTGGCCGCCTGCTGGGAGGAATGCCCCCGGACAAGGCCGCAGGCCAGTTCGCAGAGTCGATCAAGCCCCTGCTCAACACCGCCGAAAAACTGAACATCAATATTGGCATCGAGTGCGAGCCGGGGTTGTATGTTGAATACCTGGTTGAACTCAAGGAATGGATCGACAAAATCGGATCGAAGCGACTCGGTGCGAATCTGGACATCGGCCACAGCGTGGTGATTGGCGAGGACATCAGTGTTGCGGTGCATCTGCTGGCCGGGCGAATCTGGAACATGCACGTCGAAGACCTGGCCGGGCGAAAGCACTATCACCTGATTCCCGGCGACGGCGATTTTGATTGGCCCACGCTCAAAGCCGCGCTGACGCAAATCGGCTACAAGCGATTCCTGACCGTCGAGCTTTATACGCAGGTCGAGGCGCCGCAGGTGGCTGCGGAGCGCAGTTTCGCGTTCCTCAGTCGATTGTTCGATAAATAGCGCCTCGATGCCTCGCCCCGGAGCCCGTAAGTCCGGGTCGATCGGACGCGCGTTTGCTTCGCGACAGCAATCGATTTGCGTTATAATCCCGGCTTAACGCCCATAGAGGAACTGAAATGACCGAAGCCGATTCATCCAACGTGCCGACCAATCCCAATAACGAATCGTTTTTGCCGACGTCCACAGTGCTGATCGTCGATGACAACCCGCAAAATGTCGAACTGTTGCAGGCATTCCTGGAAAGTCTGCCGGTGAAACTGGTGACCGCTGTCGATGGCATGGATGCCCTGGAAAAAGTCGCCGAGCACCATCCCGATCTGATCCTGCTCGACATTATGATGCCAAAAATGAGCGGATTTCAGGTATGCCGGAAGCTTAAAGGCGAACCTAAGACCCGCGATATTCAGATTCTGATGGTGACGGCACTCAACGAGCTTGGCGATATCGAGCAGGCGACCGATTGCGGAACCGACGATTTCGTCTCCAAGCCCGTCAATAAATTTGAGCTGATTACCCGGGTGAAAAGCCTGCTGCGCGTGCGGCATCTGAAGAGCGAATTGGAGCGGGCGTTGGCCTATCTGGATGAGATCGAAGACGATAGCGAAACGCGGTGACTCGCCGGTGACGGTCGCGATCTCGCTCACGACTTATTGCGTCAAGAATGGCCCGATAGAGGGTCTAATTTAACCATAACACGAGGAAACAATGGCTTACAGTGGTTTTGATGTGTCGGGAAAAGTCTGCATGGTGACCGGCGGGACCAGCGGCATCGGCCGGGAGATTGCCCTGGGTTTTGCCGCGGCCGGCGCGAAGGTGATCGCAGGGTCAACCAACCCTGACAAGGTGTCGGCAATAAAAAAAGAGCTTGGGTCGGGCCATGAAGCCGTGACTCTGAACGTCGCGGATGAGAAAAGCGTCACCGAAGCGGTTGCCTTCTGTCGCAAGACTTTCGGGCGCCTCGACGTGGTGGTTAATGCCGCGGGGGTGATTAAGAAGCAGCCATCTCTCGACATGCCTGTTGAGGAGTTCGATCGGATCTGCCGTATTAACCTCACGGGCAGCTTCATTGTGGCCCAACAGGCCGCGCGCGTGATGAAAGACCAGCCAGCCAATGCCCAAGGCGAACGTGGGTGCATCACTTTCATCGCCTCGTTGAACAGTTTCATCAGCCTCAGTGAAGTGTTGGCCTACGCGGCCAGCAAGAGCGGGGTGTTGGGCCTGATTCGCGGGCTGGCCAACGAATGGGCTGGGCTGGGGATTCGGGTCAACGGGATCGCCCCGGGGGTTTTCCCGACCGATCTCAACCGTCCGCTCATTGAAGGCACGGAACGCGGGGCCTGGCTGAGAAAGCACACGCCCATGGGCCGCTTCGGCCGGGCCGAAGAACTGGTCGGCGCGGCCATTTATCTTGCTTCTCCGTCGGCCAGCTATACTACCGGTGAGACGATCATTGTGGACGGGGGCTTCCTGGCCCGAGGCGTCTAGCGTTTGTGGGGGAAGGTTTTACAAAGGTCCAATGATGTCTTACGGACTCTGGACGATGGGCCTTTTGGCCGGCATTTTGGTCATGGCCAGTGTTTCGGCCATTGCTGGCCAGTGGGTCGTTCCGCAGGTGCGTCTTCCCGCCGGAATGCCGCATCCGTCCATCGCGTGTTTACCGGAGGAACTGGCCCGCGCCCGCGCCGCGTATGCCCAGCCCGGACCTGCGCGCGACACCCTTTCAGGGCTGATTAAGCAGGCAGAACACGCCTTAACCGAACCAGTGCGATTTCCTGTCAGAGGCGGGCAGCATAACCAGTGGTATCAGTGCGATGTGTGTCAACTGGCCCTGAACACCATCGACGAAACACATCACCAGTGCCCGAAGTGCAAGAAGATTTACACCGGCTCGCCATATGATGACGTGATTTTTGCGCGCATTCACAGCAAAAATCTGGCCAACGCGCAAGCCGCGGGTTGGGCTTACGCTATTACCGGCGAAGAGCGCTTCGCCGGCCTGGCCCGTGAGATATTACTTGGCTATGCGCGGCGATACGCGCAGTATCCGTTTCATTCCAACGACAATAAGCAGGGAGCTGAGGCCAACAAGACCGGCGGGCATTTGTCTGAGCAGACGCTCGGCGAGGCCGCAAACTTAAGCCAGAAGATTGCGCCGACATTGGACTTGATAGCCGGTTCTAAGGCACTGAGCGATGCCGATTATGCCACCATCTGCGACGGTCTGATTC
>JBBQSU010000090.1:0-15299 GCA_038234815.1 Tepidisphaerales bacterium
GTCCGCTCAAACGCCTCCCGCATCCGCCGCTTCAACTCAACCTGATCGACCTTCACCAGCCGTTCCATGGCCATTCCTTTCCTGGCAACTTAGTGCCGATGCTATCCATTATCACCCTCGACAGAAGAATTGGCAGACCCAGAGGTCATCTGCCGAAATCGCGGACTTGCTCGCCGGGCGAGGTTCCTCAATAATCACCGGCCATTTTTGATTTTGAAGGATGTCATGACCTCTTCCGAGATTCGCAGGCAATACGTCGATTTCTTCGTGCAAAAGCACGGCCACACGTTCGTGCCCAGCTCGCCGGTCGTGCCCATCGACGATCCGACCCTGCTGTTTACCAACGCGGGCATGAACCAGTTCAAGCCCATTTTTCTTGGGCTGGAGAAACGCCCCTATACGCGAGCGGTCAATACGCAGAAGTGCATTCGCGCCGGGGGAAAGCACAACGACCTCGACGACGTCGGGCGGTCGCGCAGGCATCACACGTTCTTTGAGATGCTCGGCAACTGGTCCTTCGGGGACTATTTCAAGCGTGGGGCCATCAGCATGGCCTGGGAACTGCTAACGGGGGTTTGGAAACTCGATCCCAAGCGCCTGCACGTCAGCTGCTTTGAAGGCGACGAGAAAAACGGCGTTCCGCGTGACACCGAAGCCGCCCAGCTTTGGAAAGAAATCGCCGGCCTGCCCGACGACCATATCCATTACTTTGGCAAGGACAATTTCTGGGAAATGGGCGAGACCGGCCCCTGCGGCCCGTGTACTGAAATCTACTATGACCGCACGCCCAATGCCGATGGGGGGCAGCACGTCAACGGCGACGATCCGCGTGTCATGGAAATCTGGAACAACGTCTTTATCCAGTACAACCGCAATCCCGATCGTTCGCTGACGGTGCTGCCGTCACAGCACGTCGATACGGGCATGGGGTTCGAGCGCCTTTGCCAGGTGTTGCAAAACAAGGACAGCAACTACAGCATCGATTTGTGGGACCCATTCTGGCAAAAGCTGACCGAGCTGAGCGGGAAGAAATACCAGGGCCGGTTTCCGCGAACCAACGCCGCCGACCCGGAAGCCGAATCGGCCGACGAGCAACTGCGCTACGACATCGCGTTTCGCGTGATCGCCGATCACGTGCGGTGCCTCACTTTCGCGCTCACCGATGGTGCCGACCCGAGCAATGAGGGCCGCGGATATGTGCTCCGGCGTATTCTCCGCCGGGCGGTGCGGTTCGGCCGGCAACAGCTCGATCTTCACGAGCCGTTTCTGCACACGCTCGTGCCGGTGGTGGTCGATTCGATGGGCGAAGCCTTCCCGGAGTTAAAGAAGAACCCAAATCGCGTTATCGAGCTAATCAAGGATGAAGAGACGAGCTTTGGGCGGACACTTGATCGGGGGATCGCGTTGTTCGACGACGCGGCCAAGGCCGGGCGCATCACCGCCGACGATGCATTTAAGTTGCACGACACCTTCGGTTTCCCCATCGACCTCACCCGCATTATGGCCGAAGAACGCGGGCTGAAAGTGGACGAAGCCGGCTATGAAGCGCGTATGGAAGAAGCCCGGGCCAAGGCCCGCGCCGGTGGAAAAGAATCCGCTGGCGCCGTTTATGACCTGACGCCCAATGCGCTCTCGGAATTGGCCGCCGCTAACATCGTCCCGACGGACGATTCAGCCAAACACGGCCAGGCGTCGGTGAACGCAAGCGTCGAAGCCATCTGGACCGGTCAGCAGTTCGTGCCCTCTGTCGATGCTGCCTCCGGCGTGTCGGCGATCATTCTCGGTCGAACCAATTTCTATGCCGAAATGGGCGGGCAGATCGGCGACAGCGGGGAAATCACTACCGACGACGGTCTTTTCAAAGTGCAGACGACACGTGTGGTCGGCGGATATGTGCTGCACATCGGCAGCATGGTTAAAGGCCGAATCGCAACGCGCCATGCGGTGATCACTGCGCTGTCGGCCGGCCGGCAGGCGACCGAAAAAAACCACACGACGACGCACCTGGCCAACTGGGCGCTGCGCGAAGTTCTGGGCGACGGCGTGCATCAAAAGGGATCGCTGGTCGATCCCGACAAGTTGCGCTTCGACTTCACTCATGGCAAATCGTTTACTGAAGAAGAATTGACGCGGATTGAGACGCTGGTCAACGCGCAGATCGTCGAGCACCGGCCGGTCTATTGTCAGGAAGTTCCGCAAGAGCAGGCGGTGAAGATCAATGGCCTGCGGGCGGTTTTTGGTGAGAAATATCCCCCTAAGGTGCGCGTGGTCTCGATCGGGGCACCGGTGGAAGAGCTGCTGGCCGATCCAGACAATCCAAAGTGGCGGGAATTTTCGGTGGAATTCTGTGGCGGAACGCACCTGTCCGACTCGTCCGCGGCGGGGCAGTTCATCGTCATCGCCGAGGAAGCCGTTGCCAAAGGCGTTCGGCGGATTGTCGCGCTCACGGGACAGCCGGCAAAGACCGTCGCAGAGGCTTCGCAGCAACTGGAACGCCAATTGTCGATCGCCCGGTCGGCGGCGGAATCGACTCTGCCCGAGGCCATCGCGGGCCTCCAAAAAGCCCTGACCGGTTCGCCGATTTCGCTGCGGGTCAAACGACGAGCGCAGGCCCTGATCACCGAACTTCAGGCCAAATTCAAAGCCTGGGAAAAGGCCAACAAGGCCTCCGGTGCCGGCGACAGCCACACTTTGGCTTTGGCCACCGAACTACTGGAGCGCGCCCCGGGACTGGGGGCAGGCAAGCTCATCGTCGGCGAAATTCCCGGCGCAAGCGACGATGAGCTTCGGGCCGCAGTCGATTCGCTCAAAAAGAAGTCGCCGGGCAGCGCGATCATGCTGGCAAGCGCCTCCGAGGCAAAAGTGACCTTCCTGGCAGTAGTGGCCGACGATCTGATCGCTCGCGGACTCAAAGCCGGTGACTGGGCCAGGGAAGCAGCGAAAGTGACCGGAGGCAGCGGCGGCGGCCGGCCGCAATTGGCCCAGGCCGGTGGCAAAGACCCCACAAAACTCGCCGAGGCGCTGGATAAGGCACGAGCCTTCGCGGTGTCTGCGGTGGCTTGATTGCGCCCCGCTTCTCGGCGACGTGGTTTTGGTGGATCGGGCTTGCCCCGGAGGGAAGGAGAGGGCACAGCGAGAAGCCTTGCTTCTCCGTGAACCTCGACAAATTTGGCGGGGAAGATCGGTACAGAAAGTCACCTTCCCTGTGATATCTTCAACCGGTATGCTGGGAAAAATCTGATTCTGTGCCCGTCACCTTCGGCGGGCGCCAGTGGAAGAGGGCGAACCAGGAATGAATGGGCGAAATGCCCATTTATCACGATTATATGAAAGACATTGAAACCAAGACGAAACTGAAGCGGCTGACCGGCTTTTTGTCGCGGCACAAGCTCGACGGCGTGCTGCTCACCCATCGCAATAATTTCGCGTGGATCACCAACGGCCGCGACAACCGCATCCCCAATAACAGCCCCGTGGGCGTGACGACGATCTATGCCACCGCCAGCAAGCTGGTCTGCCTGGCCAACAATATCGAAGCCCCTCGCATGCGCGACGAGGAGCTTGTGGGGACGGGCATAAAGACGGTTGAATTTCCGTGGTACGATCGTGCGGCGGCAAAGAAAGTGGTCGCCGGCGTGATTGATGGCAAGAAAGTGGCGACCGATTCGGAGGATTTCGGCCTGAACCTGCCGGCGTTACCTGCCGATTTTTCCGAATTGCGATGGAGCCTGACCGCCGGGGACATTGCCCGTTATAAGGAAGGCGCGGCTCGGGCCACTGCTGCGGTGGAGGCCGTCTGCCAGGAAGTAAAGCCTGGCATGACCGAATACGACATCGCCGGTGCGCTCGATATGTTTGTCAACAGCGCCGGCTGCACGCCAGTCGTCACGCTCGTCGCCGCCGATGCCCGCATCGCGCAGTTTCGCCATCCCATTCCCACTGGCCTGAAGGTGAAAAAGATGGTGATGCTGGTCTGCTGCGCCGAATTCGGGGGAATGATTTCCAACCTCACGCGCTGGGTTGCCTTCGGCAAGCTATCAGCCGATTTGAGACAGCGGCAGCAGGCGATCGCCAATATCGACACTGCCGTGAATCTATCAACTCGCCCCGGCCGCACGCTGGGCGAGATTTTCAAAGACCTGCAACAAGCCTATGCCGACAACGGTCACGCGGGGCAATGGCAGTTTCACCACCAGGGCGGAAGCACGGGATACGCCGGGCGCGAAGCCTTTGCCAATCCCACATCAGCGGTCAAAGTGCTGGAAAATCAGGCGTTTGCATGGAATCCGTCCATCGTCGGCATCAAGTGCGAAGACACCACACTCTGCACGGCTGGCGGAACCGAAATTCTGACCGCCTGCTCGAAAAAATGGCCGCGAACCGTCGGCCACTTCGGCAAACAGGAACTAAGCCGACCCGACGTGCTGGTGAAATGAGCGGCCAACCTGCCCGTTCAGAAAAGCAACAAAGATTGCAGAGATTAACCCGATTCTCTGCGGCCGGGTCCGACCCCTCTGCATTCTTCTGATCTTTGTAAACTTTGTTTTTCGTTCGGCGCTTGCGGTGCCGAGCGGCCAGCGCATAGGCCAATAGTTTTCCTTGCCCGTTTATGCCCGTGGGGATAAAGTCCGATCCCGTGATTACTGGCTCACTTCATGCAGGAAGGAAGACCATGCGCTCGACTTTATCCGCCTTGCTTGCGGTGTTTTTCTTGTCGATCGGCACTGCGATCGCACAGGACATCAAGATCGGACATTTCGGCTCGTTGACCGGGGGGACGGCAACCTTCGGCATCAGCACCCGCGAGGGCATCGAGCTGGCCGCCGACGAGATTAACAACGCCGGCGGCGTACTGGGCAGAAAGATCGTGATTATTAATGAAGACGATCAGTCCAAGCCTGAAGAGGCCGTGACGGCCGTACAGAAGCTGATAAATCAGGACAAGGTGGTGGCGCTGCTGGGCGAGGTGGCCAGCTCGCGGTCGATCGCCGCGGCGCCGGTTGCCCAGCGGGCGCGCATCCCCATGGTTTCGCCGGCCAGCACCAATCCCAAAGTTACCCAGCTCGGCAATTACATCTTCCGCACCTGTTTTATCGATCCGTTTCAAGGATCGGCCATGGCTAACTTTGCCATGAAGAACCTGAAGCTTAAGCGCTTCGCCGTTTTGTATGACGTGAAAAACGATTACAGCCTGGGGCTGCGGGAATTTTTCACGCAGGCGGTGCAGAAGGCCGGCTGCGAAGTGGTGGCCGACGAAAGCTACGGCGAAGGCGATGTCGATTTTCGCGCGCAGCTCACCAAGATTAAAAACACCAGCCCCGAAGCGATTTATGTTCCCGGCTATTATGCCGAGGTCGCGCTTATCTGCCGGCAGGCCAGAGAGTTGGGGATCACGGTTCCTCTCATGGGCGGCGACGGGTGGGATTCGGACAAGACTGCCGAGATCGGCGGGGATGCGGTCAACGGGAATTACTTCACCAACCACTATTCGGAGCAGGAAGACCGGCCGGCGGTGAAAAAGTTTGTCGAAACCTATCGACGAAAGTATGCAGGGAAAACGCCTGACGCAATGGCGATCCTGGGTTATGACGCCATGCGCATTTTGGCCGACGCCATCACCCGGGCCGGCGGCACACAGGGCCGGTTGGTCCGCGATGCCCTGGCCGCGACGCACGATTTCCCGGCAGCCAGTGGCACCATCACCATCGACGAAAACCGCAACGCCCGGAAATCCATCGTCGTGCTGAAGATCGAAGACCGGAAATTCAAATTCGTCACCAGCATCCAGCCCTAAGGAGACGCCGGGCGTGTTTCTCCAGCAACTCATCAACGGCATTACCAGTGGGGCTATTTATGCCCTGATCGCCGTCGGATACACGATGGTGTATGGGGTGCTTCGGCTGATCAATTTTGCCCACGGCGATATCTACATGATCGGGGCCATGACCGGCCTGTACGCGTCACGGTGGATGAAGCTTAGCGACGAGCCGCGGTGGTCGTCATTGCTGCTGGTGCTGCTGATGGCGATGATTGTCTGCGCAATCCTCGGGGCGCTGATCGAATTTCTGGCCTACCGCCCGCTCCGTAACCAGCCACGGATCAATTCCCTTATCACCGCCATCGGCATTTCGATGTTCCTGGAGTTTGGCGGGCAGCAGGTTTTCGGTGCCACCCCGCAGGCGTTTCCTGAAATGATGCCCGGCGGATCGGGCACGGCGATGTTTACTTTTTACGGCATTTCCGTCGCAAGGGTCGATGTTCTGATCCTGGCCACCACGTTGCTGATGATGCTGGCGCTGAGCTGGATGGTGATGAAGACGCGCACCGGGCTGGCCCTGCGGGCCGTCAGTTTTCGGTTTGATACCGCAGCGCTGATGGGCATTAACATCAACCGGATCGTCAGCTTCACATTCGTGCTGGGATCCATCCTGGCCGCGGTCGCGGGCGTGTTGGTGGCGATCAAGTTTCCCAAGGTCGATCCGCTCATGGGTCTGATGCCGGGGGTGAAGGCGTTTATCGCTGCCGTTCTGGGAGGCATTGGCAATCTGCCCGGCGCGGTGGCCGGCGGGCTTTTGCTGGGACTGGTGGAAGTTTTTGTCGCGGGGTATATGCCGCAGGGGTCGCAATATCGGGACGGCGCGGCGTTCGTCATCCTGATCGCGGTGCTGCTGGTCAAACCTTCAGGATTGCTTGGCAAGAATGTCATCGAGAAAGTCTGACCAGTCCGGCCATGCGCTTGGCTCGGCCCTGAAAAGTGCCTGGCTCTTGCCGGCATTGTTCGGCCTATGGTGGATTGGCACGCGCGTGGAAAATCCGGGGGTTTTTGATCCTTACTACGCGCGTATCGTGATGCTGATCGGCATCAACATTACGCTGGCGGTCAGCCTGCAATTGATTAACGGTATCAGCGGGCAGTTTTCGCTGGGGCATGCGGGGTTCATGGCCGTGGGGGCTTACATCGGTAGCTATGCCACCACGACGTTTGGTGGGATCATTACGCCTAAAGACGACCTGATCGACTTCGCCAACCCCTGCGCAATGGCCTGGTATTTCATCTGCCTCGGCATTGTTGTGGGGCTGGGCATCGTGGTTGTCTATGGCATGTTTGCACTCATTCGAGAGTCGTCACGGCTCCATGCCTCGTTGCCGGGTATTTTGATGCTGCTCGTGCTGGCGTGGGTAATCTTTGATGTATCGGCAAGTGCCGGCAACCCTGTCGCCCCGGCTTATTTCGTCTGGTCACGGATTTTCGGCCTTCTGCCACGGACTTTTGACACCCTGATGTCCGCCGGCCTGCCTGCGGCCAGCCATTGCAGCGCCTGGTTACCGCAAGTCATGCTCAAGCCGATCTGTTTCCTGACCGCGCTTTTCGGCGGCGGGGTGTTCGCGGCCATCGCCGGCCTGCTGGTGGGACTGCCCACGCTGCGATTAAGAGGCGACTATCTGGCCATCGCCACGCTAGGTGCCGGCGAGATCATCCGTGTGGTCATCACCAACTCCGAGCCTCTCGGCCGGGCCACGGGCCTGTCGATTCCAGTTTACGCCAACTCCGCCGGCGCAGGCGAGGCTGCTCATTACATCTTCCCGTGGGTTTATGGCGTGGCGCTGATCACTACGCTGCTGATCTGGCGGCTGAAGCACTCGGCCAAGGGCCGGGCCATCGCGGCCGTTCGCGAGGATGAGATCGCCGCGGCCGCGATGGGCATCGACATCACGCACCACAAGGTGATCGCGTTCATCATCGGCGCATTCTTCGCCGGCGTCGCCGGTGCACTCTATGGCCATTACGACGGCTATCTCAATCCCAACACGTTCAACATCATGCGCTCGATCGAACTGGTGGTAATGGTCACGCTAGGCGGGCTGGGCAGCATTTGGGGCGCGATCGTCGCCGCGATCGTCCTCACCCTCCTGCCCGAAGTGCTGCGCAATCAGCCGGTTTTCATCAAGGAATCGCGCATGGTGATTTATTCGCTGCTGCTCGTTCTCATTATGATTTGCCGGGCGAAACGCCCCTGGCGGTGGGTGCTGCGGGGCAGGAGGGCCGATCTGGCATGAGCCTGCTGGAAGTTGACAACATCTGCGTGCAGTTCGGCGGGCTGAAGGCCGTCAACGATTTTTCGTTTCGGCTGGATCAGGGCGAGCTCGTGGCGCTGATCGGCCCTAATGGCGCCGGAAAAACGACCGCATTCAACGTGGTCACCGGGATTTACACACCCACCTCCGGCAGCATTCGCCTGGATGGCCGGCGGATCGACGGCGCTTCGCCGGTGCGGATCAACCATTGCGGCATCGCCAGAACGTTCCAAAACATCCGGCTGTTTTCCAGCCTTTCCGTGCTCGACAACGTGATGGTGGGATTTAATCAGTCCGCCGAACACGGTTTGCTGGGCACGCTGGTGCGCTCGCCGGGTTTCGTCCGGGACCGGGCGAAATTTACCCTGCAGGCGATGGACCTGTTAAAAACGTTTCGGCTGGACGCCCATGCGAAGGAAAAGGCCGATTCACTCAACTATGGCGACCAAAGGCGGCTGGAAATCGCCCGAGCGCTGGCTACCCAGCCCAAAATCCTCCTGCTTGATGAACCCGCCGCCGGGATGAATCCGCAGGAGAAAACTGAACTGATGGAACTGATTAATTTTATTCGAGGGAGATTTTCCGTCGGCATCTGGTTGATCGAACATGACATGAAGCTGGTGATGAGCATCAGCCAACGGGTGACGGTGCTGGATCATGGCGAGACGATCGCCATCGGAACACCGGAAGAAGTGCAGGCTAATCCCAAGGTCATCGAGGCCTATCTTGGAGAACCCGTGTAAGCCAATGCCGCTACTTTCCATCAACAGTTTGCAGGTCCATTATGGCGCGATTCGCGCCCTGGATGATCTATCGTTGCACGTGGATGCCGGGGAGATTGTCACCCTCATCGGTTCCAACGGCGCGGGAAAGACAACGCTTCTGCGGTCGATAAGCGGACTGCTCAAGCCACGCCGCGGATCGATCCGTTGGCAGGATTCAACAGAACTGGTGGGTCTGGCCGCGCACGCGATGGTACGGCTGGGCATCAGCCATGTGCCCGAGGGGCGGCAGGTTTTTCCGCATTTGTCGGTGCGCGAAAACTTGGCGCTGGGCGCCTATTATCGCCGGGACGCTGGCTTAATTCGGTCCGACACCGACGAGTGTTATAGGCTTTTTCCGGTGCTGGCCGAGCGCCGGCAGCAGCGCGCCGGCACGCTCAGTGGGGGAGAGCAACAAATGCTGGCGATCGGTCGCGCGCTGATGGCCCGGCCCAAACTCCTGTTGCTGGACGAGCCTTCCCTTGGCCTTGCTCCGCTCATTGTGCGGACCATCTTCCAGATCATCCGCCAGATCAACGCCCGCGGAACGACGATTTTTCTGGTCGAGCAGAATGCCCACCTGGCTTTGTCCGTGGCGCACCGGGCTTATGTCCTGCAGACCGGACAAATCATCAAATCCGACCTGGCCAAAAATCTTCTGGACGACCCGGACGTGAAGCGAGCGTATCTCGGCGGATGATAGACTCCGTCCCCGATCGCCGTCTCTTCACCCACTTCAAGACGGCTATTGCAGCATCTTCCAAGTGTTGCTGGCCATCTCGCGGGTGGTCTGGTCCACCTCGGGCAGCACGGGCATTTCCTTCTTCCCGGGCACGCCCATTTCAGCCATTCTTCGGGCCTGGCTGACTACATTTCTCTCCAGCGAACCGAGCGTGCTGTTATACGCCTTCACGCTGGCGGTGAGGGATTTGCCGAGCGATTCAAAGTGCTCAGCCATCGTGCAGATACGGTCGTACAGCTCGCCGGCCAGATCGCGGATGGTGTTGGCATTCTCTTCGACCGAGCGCTGTCGCCAGCCCATCTCGATCACGCGCAGCAGGCCCAGCAGCGTGCTGGGACTGGCAATCAGCACGTGGCTTTTCAGAGCGTCTTCGATGAGCGTCGGATCGACCTCGACGGCAGCATATAAAAACGCTTCGCCGGGCAAGAACATGACGACGTAATCCGCGGACTTGGCAAAGGCCTGCCAGTAGCTTTTCTTAGAGAGTTCTTCGGCGCGCTTGCGGACCTGCTGGCCATGGCGTTGCAGGCATAGCTGCCGGGCGACATCATCCGGGGCCTCCGACGCATCCAGGAAGGCGTCGATCACCACCTTGGAGTCGATGATGATTTCCCGGGATTCGGGCAGCTTGATGATGCAGTCAGGCCGCTGCTGCGCGCCATCGCTGGCCGAGGCCGTCACCTGTTCGACGAAACTGCAGCGGTCCACCATGCCGGCCATTTCCAGCAGCCGCCGCAGGGTGAGTTCCCCCCATCGCCCACGAGTCTGAGGTCGGCGCAGCGAATCGACCAGTTGCCGGGTCTGCACGCTCAAATCCTTTTGCGTGGTCGAAACCGAGGCCAGTTGTTTGACGATATCCGTGTAAGCCGAATTGCGGGTCAGTTCCAGCTTCGCCAGTTCTTCGCGGTATTGTTTGAGCGTGAGATTGACCGGTGCCAGGAGGGTTTCGATCTCTTTCTTGCGCTCAATCAACGCCCCTTCAGACGCCTTCTCAATTGTATTGAGATTCTGCTCGGCCAACTGCAGAAAGGATTTGGCGTTTTGTTCCAACGCCGTTCGCGACAGCTCCGCGAAGGCATCTTTTAGCCTCGACTGTGCTTCTTCCATCGCTTTGCGTTGTTCGATGGCGTTTTGTTCGAAGGCGTGCAACCGGGCCTCAATCGCCGAGCGGTCGTTGCCTGCCTGCATCAGTTGGCTCTGAAGCTGCTCAGATCGCGCCTGACTGACTTGCAACTGGCTGGCCATGTCCAGCGCGCGCTGTTGGGCGATGGCAGATTCGGCTTCGCTTACGCCGGCCGAGGCGCGCGCTCGCCGCTCACCCAGCAGATATCCCACCAGCGCCCCGAATAATATCCCGACGCAGCCGATGATCCATTGCATTACATCTCCGCGAAGTTAGATAGCATCTTCAAGCCCACGCGCTGGCTTTTTTCAGGGTGAAACTGCGTGGCCAGAATGTTGTCCTTGCACACGCTGCTGACAAAAGCCCCGCCATAATCGGTGGTGGTGGCGATGATCCCGGGATCGGCCGGCACGACGTGGTAGCTGTGAACGAAATAGACGTTGCATCCCGCTTCCAGTCCGGCCAGCAGCGGAGAGCACTTTTTAAATTCCAACTGGTTCCAGCCCATGTGCGGGACTTTAAGCCGCTGGGTTTGATCCACGTCGAATCGCACGCACTTGCCGGCCAGCGCGCCAAGCCCCGCGTGCTCGCCGTCTTCAAAACCTACGTCAAACAGAATTTGCAGCCCAAGGCAGATGCCCAGCAGGGGCTTGCCCGAGCGAATGTGCTGAAGGATCGGTTCGACCAGATGGCGCTGACGCAAAATGTCCACCGCGTCACGGAATGCGCCTACTCCCGGCAACACCAGCTTATCGAAGCGTTGAAGCGCTTCGGGCTGGCGGACAATCTCGGCCGACGTGCCGACGGCTTCAAACGCCTTCTGGACCGAGCGGAGATTTGCCATGTCATAATCAAGAATGCCGATGCTCATGGTCTGACCACCACCACGATGTCCACCCGGCGATTGCGGGCCTTGTCGTTGCCGCGCGGCCTGGTTTGCCCGAATCCACTGGTCGTGATCGACCGGGCCTGGATGCCCTGAGTTTGAAGATAGCGCGTGACCGAAGCGGCTCGGGCCAGCGACAGGTCAAGGTTGTCGGCGAAGCGTTCTTTAGACCGCAGGATGGGGTCGGCGTCGGTGTGGCCTTCGACGCGAATGGCCTTGCCGGCGTAATCTTTCTTCAGGGCCGAGGCGATCTTGTTCAGCGTGGCCTTGGCCGATTCCTTGATCGCGTCCTGGCCGGGATCAAACAGCACGTCGCCCGGTAGATCGACGGTCATCGTGCCTGCGGACTTGTCGAAAGTGGTTTCGACGCCCTCGATGCCCGGCGTGTTCGCCGGCGCAGGGGCGGGAGCGGGTCGGGCCTGGCTCTGCAACTGCGTCTGCAACTCGTTTATGCGCGCGTCGCGGGCGGCTAGCTCGGCATCCTTCGATTGGAGCGCGCCGGGATCGGGCGCAGTCCTAAGGCGCGCCTCGGCTTGGCTCAATTTTGACTGAAGCTCCTGATTCTGCCGGTACAGACCGGTGTTATCGTCCTGCGTCGCGGCGCAACCAGTCCCCAGCATCGCCAACACCATCAACATGAAAATCTTCTTTACCATGGCCAGCTACTCCTTTGTCCAAAAAATAAACCCGCGCCTTGCCATTCCGTCCGGTTCCAACCGATTGCCGGCGCGCCGGATCAGGGGGTGGCCGGCGGAGAAACGTCATTCGTGCCCGCCGGTGAGGTGTGCTTCAGCATCGCGGCCTTCTTCATCATCTCGGCGGCGTCACGCTCGAACTTTCGCTTGCGCAGCTCGCGCAATTGCTTGATCGTCGTCAGCAGTGTGCGGACGATGAAATACGTCAGCCCGCCGGCCAAAAAGGTGACCAGCATCAGCATCAGCAACTGGCCTCTATACGTCGAATTGAACCAGAACCAGAACTCGACGGTCTTGTCCGAACCCATATTCTTGTAGACAAAGATCAGCCCGTAAATCAGCATCAGGACCGCGATGGTGGTCTTGGTCCACACCTTGATCTTGAGCCACAGATTTCCCATAAGAATCTCCCTGAGACAGTTCTAGCTTCCAACGCGGCTTTGCAGGAGATAAAGCAGTCCCTGAAGCCCCGGGCCAAGCCACTCGGCGATCGGACAATAGAAGATCATCACAAACCCAGTGGCTAAACTCAAATAAGGTCCGTAGGGAAGCTCGCGGCGCGTGCCGGTGAGCAGCATATAGATGGCGATGAGGATGCCGAAGAAGGGCGCGAGGAAAAATGCGACGGTGGCCGGACCAGCGCCGAGACAGGCGCCCACTCCGAACATCAGGTGGACGTCACCGAGTCCCATCGCCACCCGGCCGAAGCCCAGGGTCCCGGCGATGCGGAAAAACCAAACCACGAACGCGCCGACCATCGCGCCCAGCATCGATCCTAGAAAGCCGTTGAACATCGTTTGCCGCACAAGATCGGCCCAGAGCTGATGCAACGGCCCGGAGAGTGTCACCGCGACCGCGAGGATTCCCAGACCCATGGGCGGCAGAAGAAAGGCCATTTCCTTGCGCATTTCCCTGCGGATGTCGCGCCTGCTATAGCCCGGGGGCAACACCTGCTGGGCCTCGGGCCGGCCGGCCTTGCGGGCCTCCTCGATCTCCTCGGCCAGGGCCAGGCGGTCCACTTCCAAGAGCGGCTCGCCTTGCGGAAAACTCGTCGGGATTACCCCGCGTTGCCAGAGGATGAAACTGAGAATAAGGCCCAGGGTTGCCCCAAGCGATAGCGCCGCGGCCACTGGGCCGATACTAAGCGCACCGGGGAGGCCGGGTGAATCGATCAGTGTATGCACGCCCACGCCCGCGACGACTAACACGTAGCAAATCTCCAGCGGGATGATGAATAGCTCGGCGTCGATCAAACTGCCGGCCAGCAGGGCACTGATAACGAATAAATCCAAGGCGAAGACAGGCCAATCTTGTGCCAGTGACTGCGGAAGGCAGGCATAAGGCGGGACCGGCGGAACGACGAAAAACAGGACGTAATAAAGGACGAACAATCCGCCGGTGATGGCTTCGACGATTGGGTAGCGGGGCGAGATCGGCTCGTGGCAATACCGGCATTTCCCGCCGAGCATGATCCACCCGAAAACGGGGATGTTGTCAAACCACGCCAGCTTGTGCTGACATTTGGGGCAATGGCTGGGCGGGTGAGAAAGGGCGTCGAGGCTTTTCCAGAAGCCCGCCCAGAGGCCGGAATCTGGCGCGTGCTGTATTCGCGGCAATCGCCAGACGACGACATTCAGGAAACTGCCCACGCAGGCACCGAGGGCAAACAGGAACAGGATGTAGACCCAGTGAGGAACCATGTTTCAACCGGAGACAATTTTGGGCACGCAAGCCGAGACCGCTTGCCCGCTGGCGATCATACCGCCGATCGGCGTAATATCTCAGTCACCGCCTGCTGTGGGGTAAATCCGCTGACATCAATCTCCAGGTCGTCGATCTCGCGGTAGATCGGCTCGCGTTCGAGGAGCAATTTTTCGATTTCGGCCAGCCCCCCGCCTAGCGCGGTGAGATTCGGGCGATCGGTTTTGGTTTTTGGGTCGCTTTCGATCCTGCGGTGCAGTTCCTGGGCGTGGCATTTGAGGTAGACGACGGTGTGCCTGGCTGCGCGCAGGGCCGCGCGATTTTCCGGGCGATTGACCGCTCCGCCTCCGAGCGCAATGACATGGTTCTGCAATTCGCTTAGCTCCTCGACTACACGCGTTTCCAAATCGCGGAACGCCTCTTCCCCGCCGGCCTCGAAAATCTCCTTGATCGACCGGCCAGCGCGCTCCACCAGAAAAACATCGCTATCGACAAATGGCCAGCCGAGGCGCTCGGCCAGGAGTCTGCCGATGGTCGTCTTGCCACTTCCGCGATAGCCGATCAGGACGATGCTCAAAGGCAGTCTCCAGCAAATCCCTGCCACCATTGGCGGCGATGGTCAGAGTTGTAATCGGGTGACCCGGAAAAGTCTCACCCGGAAGGCCGGATGACTCTCGTTGGTTGCTAACGCGCTGAAAATAGTCCTTGCACCGTTGTCGTGATAACCTGCCGGCCATGACGCACCGGGCGGATCGCTTCATTCTTGCAATTTTGCTGCTGCTGGGCGCAAGCGTCTTTTGCACCGGGCTGAACTGGGGCCTTCCCAATCGCTCTTCGGATCAATTTCTCTTCGGCGATCGTCCGAGCTGGTCGGGTGCCCGGATCATCGCGCTTGCCCCGAAGGAAAAGGCGGGTTCCGGGTCCGACGTGGATGCCAACCCGATCGCCGATCGATCGAAGATCGTCACGTTAAATGAAACCGATGCCCAGCGCGCCGAGATCGTCCGGCGGTATCGGCTGTATAGCCATCAGCCCGACGAGATGATTACCTTGCGCTCGCTGGGCGGCATCCGGCAATTTCATGGCGATCCGCGGTCGTATCTGTATGGCGGACTATGGATTTACCCTGTCGGAGTAATGCTTAAGGCGGCCTCACTGGTGGGGTGGGTCGATTTGCGCAGCGATCAGGCATTTTATCTGGATCACCCCGAAGCCTTCGGACGCCTCTACATCGTCGCCAGATTCTATTCTGCAATTTGGGGAGTGATTGGCATCGCGGCCGTGTGGGGAATCACGCGGAAATTATCAGCCAGTT
>JBBQSU010000091.1:0-14803 GCA_038234815.1 Tepidisphaerales bacterium
CAAAGGCGATCGTGCCACTGCCGGTCAGCCCGGTGAACGTCTGGGTTCGTTTCTCGTTTCCCGCTGTACCCGCGCCGGTGCCAGTGTAGACGTTAAACCGAGCACCGGAGGCAATATCGAGTAGGCCGCTGGCGTTAAAAACGTTGTCCCCTCCGAGGGCGAGCGTTCCGTTGCTGACCGTCGTGGTCCCGCTGTAGGTACCGGCCGTCCCGACGCTCAGAGTTCCTGCCCCGAGTTTGGTCAGTCCGGCGCTTCCACCCAGCGCGGCGGCGACCGAGGTCGTGACGTTTGTCGCGGCTGTGATGTTGCCGGTGGTCAGAGTCAGCGTATTGCCGCCCCCGGCCAGGCTATAGCCGGTCGTATTGAAGGTGAGGGAATTGGCGGTGATGGCCGCTCCAAGGGTAACCGCGCCCGCGGTGCCGCCGAACACAGCGTCATCGGGGGTCACCGAGTCTTGTCCTGCATTGATCCAGGCGACGTTCGGGGTCGCAGCGCCAGACCACGCGACGTTCGTGCCCACCGTGTCCCATGTTCCTGTGCCCCCGTTGGCCGGGAAGGCCTTGTCCGGATCCCAACTCAAGGACGCCGCCGAGGCGGGCAGGATGGTTACGAGTGTGGCGCCTATGGCGCTGGCGATAACTTGTTTCTTCAGTCGCATATTCGACCTCCGGTAGAAGAGACGGGTGATGAAGTGGCGGGCGCAGCCACCGGCTGCGCCTCGGGTACAATGAGCGTCGGTTGGCTCATGGCCAGCACCGGCTCGGGGTTTAGCTGATTATCAAGGCGGGCCAGAAGCGTTTCGACGAGCTTCCGACCGGTGTTTTCGTTGACTTTGTCCACCGTGGCAGCGGGGACAAACGGGGCGCACTTGTATTCCTTCTCGGTGGCCCAGTTGGCGTCATAGCCGACGATGGTGATGTCTTTCACAGGATCAACGCCCAGCAGCCGACAGGCGTTGGCGGCGACGATGGCATCGGGGTCGTTGGTCGCGATCAGCCCCTGCGGGCGATTCGGCCCGCGAAGATGCTCGAGCAGAAAACCCGCGAACTGCCGAGTGCGCGTTTTAAATGTCTCTGCATCAAGCGTGCATGGGGTGGCATTTCGCACGACCAGTGCCGGCAGCGGTTCGAGTCCCGCCTCAAGCATCGCCTGCTCGTGGCCCTGGTCGCGGAACTTAAGCCAATAGGGCTGGGTATCAACGCCCCAGACACGGAGGATGCGTTGGCAGCCGCGGCCGAGAAGGAAGCGGGTCAGATCGGCGCTGCCCCGGGCGTGGTCGGAGATCACGCGGTCAAAATCCTCGCCCCCGGGCGGATCGCCATGGATGACCAGCGTCACGCCGGCGGCGCGAAGCGTAGTCAGATGCCGGGTCAGGTTCGGTCCGGCCAATTCCGGGCGGGTGAGGATCAGCCCGCGCGGAGGATTATGCAGCACCATCTCGACTTCGTCGTCGGGAATGCCGCCTTCGGGAATGTTGAGATTAAGCAGGTGTAGCCCGGCCAGGCGGACGCCGTCGTAAACGCCGGCATCAATTGCCGACTCGAACGGGCCGCGGCCAAACGAGGACGGGTGGCCGGCCATGTTGGTCATCAGGCCGATGGTTTTCGCCATCATGCCGACCGCCTTGCCCTGGGAGCTGGTGACGACGCGCCCGCTTCCCTGACGCGAGAGAACCAACCCCTGGCCTTCAAGGCGACGCAGGGCGATCCGCAGGGTGGTGCGAGAGACCGCAAGCTCCTCGGCAAGCCGGCCCTCGGAAGGCAAACTGCTGCCCGGGCGCCATCGACCAGACTCGATGCCGCCGCGGAGAGTATCAAAGGCCATGTCGCTTAGCGTGACCGACATATGCTACAGAATACATCAAAAAACAATCCTGTCAAGATAAAAAACAAACTTGTTTATGCAATTTGCAAATGCATAGAAGCGGCCAGGTGTGAGGGCGTACAACTTTCCCGATAGATGGGGCGGGTGACTGCCGTCTATGACGGTTAGGATCAGTGTTCTGCATACCCCCAATAAAGCCCTGCCCCCTACCGATTCACTGGGCCTCTGAATCGCGGTTTGGGAAACAGCGGGCGGAAGTGGTGCGCTTTTTGGCGCCAAAAAGCGCACCAAGTTTTGACCATTTCAAAAAGAAATAATATTTTTTATAACGATTGTTTGCATATATACTTATGTGAAGTATGGAGCACTCCAAGTTGCGCGAAATGGCGCCAATTCGCGCACCAACAGCCCTTAAAAGGCCTTAGGGTAGAGGAGTATATTAATGACTGAGCATCGGTTCATTCCATTCACCGTGTACTTCGCCGTGCGGGCTGGTGGGGCGCGCTCACCTCAGAGCTTCGGGTTCGGCCGCGAGGACTCGTCCAGCCAAGGCGGACCTATGAAAGCTCGCCGAACGGGGTGCGCGTGCCCCGCGTGGTGGTCGTTCCTGGCCGGAACCGGAGCGGTACAACAATTGGGACCCCCCAAGAACCCCGCCAGAACGGTCCAGAACACTTGGCAGACACGACCAGGACCCCAAAGGGACCTCTTTGGGACCCCCTTTGGACCCCCTTTTCTTGTTCAAACCGGCGCGAAATCTGCAAAAATGCCTGATTTTCGAGGAAATTCGGTCCGCGGCACCGGAGTGTATACGAAAAATCGCTTCCTTCACGGGAAAGGGTTCTGGCGACGAAAGGCAGCCCCAAGGCGCGGCGGGGCGTTTTCTCGTGTCGGATTATTGGACGGGCCCAGCCCAAAGCGCGGGGCTTTGCCCATGGTTCCGTTGCCACTCCCCCGCCAGTGCATCGCGGACGGGAGCGCTGCGGGGTCTTCACAACGGCGCTTCAAAAAATGGCATGGGGACATCTCATTTCCATTGACCTTGCGCCCGGCCCTAGCCTATATTGCCCCGCTACGGGGGTGGTTGTACAAATTTGTTACTTCTACAGAAAGGTACAGACATGATGTACTGCCGGATGCTCGTAGCGGCGATGGCGTGCTGGCTGATTGGCGGGGTTTTTACCTCCTCTGCGCCCGCGGCCGAGCCGGTCGTCGATGACTTCTCGACCGTCTCCGACCAGTGGCAACTTCAGGAAGGGAAGAAAAAGACCGGCAAAGCGACGCTCACGGTTGCCGACGGGGTTGCAACGATCGGCGGAGTGGTGAGCCGCCCGCTGGCAGTGGGTAGGCTGGCATCGGCGCAGTTGCGAGTGTCGGTCCGGTTCTTGCTGCCGGAGCAGGCCCCGCAGTGGTCGAGCTTTGGCGTCGCGCTATTCGGCCCGGGAGATGTCAACGACCGCCTCTACGCCATCGCGCTGTTCGGCCAGCCCGATGCCGCCGCCGGCGAGGTGACGCTGTTCGTTGAAGAGCCAGGCGCCAATGCCAAACGTCATGGGACATCGGTCAAGGATCTGAAGCCGGGCAAGTGGCATACGCTGGCGGTCGAAGTGTCGGCCGGGCGACTTAAGGTGCGCGTATGGCCGGATGGCGAGGCCGCGCCCGCCAAGCCGGACGTGGACGTAAAGGCGGCCGATCTGATGGGGGAGGTTAACGCAGTCGGCCTGCGCACCTACGCTGCGGAGGTGCAGGTGGATGAGTTCGCCCTCAACGCCGACGCCCCGGCCGGGCAAACGGCTCCAGCCGCGCCATCGGCGCCGGCTGCGCCCAAGGCCCCCTCGACCTCCCCGGCGGCGAGATCGACCGCCACGCCTGGCGCGCCGCTCGATCAGCGCCTTGATCGCACGACGATTCCCGCGCCGGTCTTCGACGCCGAGCCGGAGTTGGTCGATCTGTATTGGACCGCCTGGTCGCTGGCACGGGCCAATGTCAAGGAGGCGCCCGGCGCGCCGCAAAGCCCCTATCTCGACGAGGGCTTTTCTGGCGAGTACATCTGGATCTGGGATACTTGCTTCATGGGGCTGTTCAGCCGGTATTCACCGCAGCAGTTTCTTGGCGTCCAGAGCCTGCTCAATTTCTATGCCGTCATGCACGATGGCGCCAGCAGCCCGCTGATCATCCACCACCCGGATAACCCCCCGCTGTTTGCGTGGGTGGAGTATGACACGTTCCAACACACCAACGACCGGGCGCGGCTGAAATGGTTGCTTGAAGACAAGCAGTATCTGCAAAAGCACTACAAGTGGTTTGCCACCGCCCGCCGGGGCATGAGCGTGCCGGGGGCGCGCAAAGGCGTTGACCTGATGCCGCAGGCACTGGGTTTTCAGTGGACGGGCGTGGCCAGCGGAATGGACAACAGCCCGCGGTTCGCCGACCGTGACGCGTTGCGCTTCGACGCGCTGGCGCAGCAGGGGCTGAGCGCGCTCTACATCAGCCGACTGGCAAAGCAGATCGACGACGCCAAACTGGCGGCCGAATATCAGCAGGAATACGGGCGGATCAAGGATTTGATCAACCGTAATTACTGGGACGAGCAGGACGGGATGTATTACGATCGCAAGCCGGACGGCAGCTTCATCCGCGTGAAGACGCCAGCGACATATTGGCCGATGCTGGCCGAGATGTGCAGCCCGGAGCAGGCCGCGCGGCTGGTGGATCACGCCCGTGATCCGCAGACGTTTGGCGGCGACATTCCCTGGCCGAGTCTCGCCCGGACCGATCCCAACTTTGATGGCAATTACTGGCGCGGCGCGGTCTGGCTTCCGTTGGCCTACATGGCCACGAAGGCGCTTGAGAAGTACGACCAGCATGAGGTGGCCGACGAGATGGCGATGAAAACCATCCACCACATGAACCAGACCTACAAGGAGATCACCCCGCACACGATCTGGGAGTGCTACAACCCCGACAAGCCGCGGCCGGGGATGCACGACGGCAAGCGCAGCCGCCAGGATTTCTGCGGCTGGTCGGCGCTGGGGCCGATTTCGATGCTCATCGAGAACGTCCTGGGCTTCTATGACGTCGATGCAACCACCCGCACGGTGAAGTGGCGCCTGCACCAGCCCGGTCGGCACGGCATCAGCAATCTCCGCTTCGGCGACGTGCAACTGGACCTGATCCACGACAAGGGCACCGTCACTGCGACCGCCAACCGCGCCTGCACGCTCATTATCAACGGCAAGACATGGAACCTAAGCGAAGGGAAGGCAGAGTTGAAGGTTCGCTGAGGGATTCTGGCATCGATCGCGCGACCGTGCGCTTGCACGGTACAACGTAGGGTGGATTGCGCAGCAAAGATATTTTCAGTGACGAACGAATACTTGTAAGACAGGTGATTGCATTTACTTTTTGGCAATGCGGTTTTTTCCGAGACTGAGCGTGGGTGGGCCTAATTCAGTGATCCAAAATGCTACACGACATTCATAGAATGATTTTTGAAGGAAATAGTGACGAAGCCAGACGCTATGCCACGCCCGCCATCAGGCGCATGACGGCATCCTGCGTGGCCTGCGTACGGGGAAGCTCGCCTTTGAGTTGCCCCTCGCGCATGACGAGTACGCGCGTGGAAAGCCCGATGACTTCGGGCAGTTCAGAACTGATCAGCATGATGGCGGTGCCCTGCCGGGCCAGGTTATCGAGGATTTCGTGGATGGCGGCCTTGGCCCCGACATCAACCCCGCGGGTCGGTTCATCTACGATGAGCACGCTTGCGTCCCGACCCAGCCACTTGGCCAGCGCCACCTTTTGCTGGTTGCCCCCACTCAGCCCGGCAACAGGGGTATCGAGAGAAGGGGTTTTGACGCGCAATCTGGCAAAGTGCTCTGCGGCCCCATGGCGTTCACGCGACTTGTTGAGAAAGAGAAACTTTCGGAGGCGTTCCAACATGGCCAGCGAAAAATTTTGCCGCGCGCCCATCATCAGCACGAGGCCCTGGCGCTTGCGATCTTCCGGCAGCATGCCAATTCCGGCTTGCATGGCCGCTTTGATGTTTCGCATTTTGAGGGGTTTTCCGGCGACGAAAATTTCACCCCTCACTTGGGAATCAAGCCCAAAAACCGCCCGGGCGACTTCGCTTCTGCCTGCGCCCACCAGTCCGGCAAAGCCGACAATTTCACCAGAGCGGATCTCAAAACTGACGTTTTCGAAGTTACCAGGGGAGGTAAGATTTCGAACTCTGAGCCGTACCTCGCCGGGCTTTCCTTCAACATGCCGGGATCGATGGGCAGCAACGGACCGGCCCACCATCATCCGAACAACATCGTCTTCCGTCGCGCCCGCGCGGTCGATCGTGCCGACGTATTTCCCGTCGCGCAGCACGCTGAAACGATCACAAAGACGAAACACCTCGGGCATGCGATGGGAGACATAGATGATCGTCACCCCGCGGGATTTGAGCTTCTCGATGAGCGTAAAAAGCCGCTGGGCTTCGGGTTCGGACAAGCTGCTCGTCGGTTCGTCAAACAGCAGCACCTCGGCCCCGATTCCGACAGTCGCAGCGATCTGCACCAATTGTTCCTGCGCGGTCGAAAGATCGCGAATAGCCGACCGCACGTCAATCGTGTCCACACCGATCCGGGACAGAGCGGTCCGGGCCGTTTTGTACATCCCGGCCCGGCTGACGAATCCGCACTTTCGCGGATAATGACCAAGGCAGAGGTTTTCGGCGACGCTGAGATCGGGGCAAAATGCCAGTTCCTGATGCACCATCCCGATGCCGACAGATTGGGCCTCCCGCGGGGACCGAAAAACATGCGTTTTGCCCCCGATAACGATCTCGCCTTGGTCGGGCCGATGAATTCCGGCCAGCACCTTGCCGAGCGTGCTTTTGCCCGCGCCGTTTTCACCCATAAGACCGTGACATTCCCCACGGGAGATGGTCAGAGAAACGTCGTCCAACGCCGTCACGCCGGCGAAGGTCCTGGTGATCCGCCTGAAGGCGATGAATTCGTCTGACATCCCGTTGCATCCCGCGCTTGGGGCGACTTACTTGCCCATCCACCTGGCCCAATTTTTTCCGTACTCGTCGGCATTTTCGGGTCCAACCGGTGTCAGCGGCGCGATCACCCGGGCCGGGGAGGGAGATTCGCCTTTGACGATCTTTTTCAGAATTAATTCGACCGACTGATAGCCCCAGCCAAAACAATCCTGGGCCATCAGCTTTTGCACATGACCGCTCTTAAGATACGGGAGCTCCGGCGGAAGCGCGTCACAGGCGACGACCTTCACCTCACCGGGGTTCCATTTCAAGGCGTTTTTTACGAATAACGGCCATCCGCCGATCATGGCCCAGCCTTCTATGCCGGGGTTGGTCGTCTGTGCCGCTGCCACGGCTTTGGCTGCGTCTTCGGGGGTTTCCGGGTGATAAAAAACGCCGTCTTCAAGCAGTTTCATGTTCGGATATTTGGCCAGTTCTTCCTTCGCGCCTTTCACGCGGGTCTGCAAATTCGGGGCGGCCTGGTTCCCGGCAATGATCGCGACGGTTCCTTTTTCGCCCATGGCCTTGGCCAGTTCGGCCATGATGACCCGACCGCAATCCAAATCGTCGGTGCCGTAGAACGCAAATCGCTTGCTCCGCGGTGCGTCGGAATCGAAGCAGACGACCTCCACTCCCGCCGACGCGGCCTTATCGATAGCTGGCGTAACGGCATTTGCATCAGAGCAACTGACGGCGATGCCCTGCGCGCCGCTGCTGGCCAGTTGTTCGATTGCCTGCGCCTGTTTTTGGGCGTCCTCATTTGGCGGAGTCTGCCAGTCGATGGTCACTTCCACGCCATACTTCGGCCCAAGTTCTTTTGCACCGGCCAGTGCGCCCTGATAGGCGGCCTGAAAGACCGGATTGGACTGACTTTTTGCGACCATCCCGATGACGACTTTTTTCGGGCCCTCGGCCGAAGCAGGCCCCACAAAAATGCCAGCAAGCACGAATGAAGCACAAGACAAAATGAATCGACGCATAAGGTTCCTCCGGTTTGGATGATTTGTATTCAACCCCGACGTTTGGCGCCGGCAAGCCGACGATTCCTCAAATATTCGTTGATCTGATCCACAGCCACCGCCAGCACGATTGCCACGCCGAGCACGATCTTGCTGTCATCTTTCGATAAGGGCAAAGAAAATAGCCCCAGTTTGATCGTTCGCAGGATGAAGATGGCGTTGTCGATAAGCTGAATCACCAATGCGCCCAGCATGGCCCCGATGGCGGTGCCCCGTCCACCATTCAGGCTGGCCCCGCCGACCACCGCTGCCGCGATCACCATCAGTTCGTAACCTTCACCGGTATTGGTCGCGGCCGAACCATAATAGCCACAGCTGACCATTCCTGCGATACCGGCACACAGGCCGGATATTGCATACACCCGCAGCTTGATCCAGCGCACCTTTAGCCCGCTGAATCGAGCGGCTTCCTCGTTGCCTCCGACGGCATACGTTTCCCGACCGGCCACCAGAAGTCCCAGATAAACCGCCATCACCAGCACGATGATCAGCATGAAAATCATCGGCACGGGCTGAAGATTCACCGGCATTCCATTGGCGCGGGTGTATTTCACGGTCCACATCATCAAATGATCAGTAAATGCGTTTGGAAGCGAATCGCCGTTACTCGGCAACGAACCTGCCCCGAGGAATTTCATCCACTTCAGCGCAACGCCTCTGAAGATGCTCATGGTCGCCAGCGTGACGATGAATGGATGCATCCGAAGAAAAACCACCAGCGCCCCGTTGATTAACCCGCAAGCCAACCCAACGCCGAGTGGAACCAGCACGGCTATCGGCAGCACTTTTCCCGGCGATGCCGTTTCGCCCATTCCTTGAAGCGCCGCTGCGCAGGCAATGGCCGACAGGCCAAAGATTGAGCCGACGCTGATGTCGATCCCGCCGGAGATGATGACGCACGTCACCCCCACGGCCATGATGGCCATCCAGCTCATCGGCGTGAAAACATTGCCCAGCAAATTATCGAGACGGAAAAAACTGTTGACGAGATTTCCGCGGACGGTGATGTTGCCGCCGGCAAATGTCAGCAGCATACAGATCAAGACAATGACCAGAATCAGCCCGGCCTCCTGCAAGCGTGGAAGTCGCCATTGCTCGCTGGCATCCGACGTACCTGTCTGTGGCCCTGCGGTGTCTGCCATGGTGATTATTGCTGGAAATGAAAGGAATTTATGATGGGTGTAGACTATTCCACAGAGGCCCATTTCACAAGCGAAATCAGACCGCAGTGTCCATGCGTTTTCCCATCTCCGGCGCGCAAACCCGATCAGTTGTAATGCATTATCGGACCGCGAAGAAACCGACGCCCTTCGGTCGATAACTATCGATGAAAGGGACTTCTTATGCTTTCAATCCTAGGCGTAGCACAGGTGGCGGTGAATTCGGTGGCGGAGAAAACTCACGAAGCCACGCAGGCTTCGGTGTGGCTTCCCGACCATTGGCCGTCACAGTCGGAACTGCTTCAGAACATTCAAAACATGACGCCAGGAGTGGCGGCGCTGCTGGTCATCGCGGGGATGATTTATCTGGTCTTCGGATACCAGATTTTTAGGGCGCTGGTGCTGTTGAATGCGGCGCTGGTGGGCGCGTACATGGGGGCGATTCTAGGGAGCAAGGCCGGCGGGCACGCGGTGTTCGGGGCACTGCTTGGCGCTCTGATGGCAGCGGCGGTGACTTGGCCAGTGATGAAATATGCCGTGGCAGTGATGGGCGGGGTATTTGGCGCGATGCTGGGCGCGACCATCTGGCAAATCTCCGGGCAGGAGCCGGCTTTCGCCTGGGCTGGGGCGGGCATGGGATTGATCCTCTGCGGGCTACTGTCGTTCATGCTCTTCAAACAATGCGTGATGGCCTACACTAGTTTGCAGGGATCGGTGATGCTGATCTTTGGAATCCTCGGACTGGCTTATAAATATCCGTCGGCGGCAACACAGTTATCGCAATACATGACCGATCAGCGGTTTTTGCTGCCCATGGCGGTGTTTATTCCGACACTGCTGGGGGTGTTGTATCAGCAACACACCGCGCCGGCCCCGACCGCCGGAAAGAAGTAGCGGACGACGCCATTCTAGGCCGGCCGAGTGAGCCAGGCTTCGGCCTGATCGGCCGCGAGTCGGATCAGCAGTGGTCGCGCCAGGCGCATGGAATCGGCGGTGGAAGCGGCCAGGTCGCCCAGCGCGTGTGTACTACGAAAAACCGCCGGGGCGCTTTCCACCACCCCCGCGACCGCGATGCACGGCTTGCCCAACTCAGCACAAAGCCGGCCCACCCCGACCGCCGTCTTACCCGAGAGGCTTTGGCCGTCCAGCTTGCCTTCGCCAGTTAAGACCAGATCTGCCTGGCTAATACGCCGGTGCAAACCGGTCGCGTCGGCAACAATATCGAATCCGCTCTGCAAGGCAGCCCCAAAAAAAGCGCGCAGGCCAAATCCCAAGCCCCCTGCGGCTCCGGAGCCGGGCAAGCGGGCTTCGTCAAGCAGGCCCAGCCGGCGGGCAAGAGCTTCGAGCGACGCATCGAGCCGGCGAACCACTTCCGGCGCAGCACCTTTTTGCGGCGAGAAAATGCACGCGGCCCCGTTGGGTCCGAACAGAGGATTGGTGACATCGCAGGCGACGGTGATGGCGATGCCGTCGATCGGGCTGCCCCGGGCATGTTTGACGAAAAGCACGCGATCCATATCCCGGCCGCAAAGAGGTTCGGTATCGAATGTCGGCTCGCCACCGGCCAGCAGGACCGGCAACCCGCAGGCTTGGGCGCATCCGATGCCCGCATCGCAGGTGGCGCTGCCGCCGATGCCAAGAATCATCCGCCTGGCTCCGTGTCGCACGGCCTCCATCATTAACTGCCCCGTGCCAAAAGTGGTGGTCGCCAGGGGATCTCGCTGGCTTTCGGTTAGCAGATGCAGGCCGGATGCCTCGGCCATTTCGATGACTGCCGTCGTGCGATCACCGAGCAGGCCGAAGCAGGCCGAGACTTTCATTTCCGGCAGAGGGCCGGTGACAACGTGCGACAGGCGGCGGCCTTTGGTGGCGCTAAGAAGCGCATCGACCGTACCCTCCCCGCCGTCGGCCATTGGGCAAAGATCAATGTAGAGATCCGCCAGAACGCTGAGCAACCCACAGGCCAGAGCGTCGGCCACTTCGGCGGCGGTGAGGCACGACTTAAACTTGTCCGGGGCAATGAGAACGCGCTTGGGCATGGATGTCTGGCCAAGAGAAAGTTAAGGATCGAGAATGCCGTAGCCGACCTGATCCCCACGGATCACGCCGATGCGCACTCGCCCGCTGCCCTTGGGCATCTGGTGTAGAAGCGCGCCAAAATCATCTAGCGTGGCCACGCGGTAACGGCCGAGTTGCACGATCACGTCACCGGCTTTAAGCCCCGCCTTAGCCGCGACCGATCCCCGCGCCACCTCGGTTATGAGCATGCCGTCTTCCGAGTTCAGCCCATATTTCTGCGACGTCGCCGGCGTGAGAGGCTCGATGCCGATGCCGAGCAGGTCGCGGGCCTGCACCACCGCATCGGGTTTAGGCACGGGCAAAAGATCTACCCGCAGACTTCTTCCGGCAGCGAACTTGATTTCAACGAATTTCTGATCCGGCCGGGTATGCAGCAGGATGGCATAGGCGTCGATTAGGTCGGTCGGCGACTGGCCATTGATCGAGGTGATCGCCGGTGGATCGTTCTTGGCATTCACAATCACCTTCCGGGTGATCGTCGCCGGCGGGGTGAGCACGCGCCGCT
The DNA here is from genome assembly GCA_038234815.1 of Tepidisphaerales bacterium. GTDB lineage: Bacteria > Planctomycetota > Phycisphaerae > Tepidisphaerales > Tepidisphaeraceae > JBBQSU01. Next base: position 11,620 of record JBBQSU010000091.1, read on the forward strand.
CGGCCAAGCGGATCGGCACATTCACCTTGTTCACTTGCGCCGGATTCATCAATTCGGGAATTAGGTCGTAGAGCCGATTGACCGGAATGGCAAACCCGATATTTTGCGCATCGCCGCGAATGGCCGTGTTGATACCGATGACCTGGCCATAAGCATTAAGCAGTGGCCCGCCGGAATTTCCCGGGTTGATGGCGGCATCGGTCTGGACCAGATCGCCGAGCAGGACTTTCTCGGTGTTATCTTTCAGGTCGCGATGGATGGCGCTGACGATGCCGGTGCTGACACTGTGACTGAAGCCCAGCGGATTGCCGATAGCAACGCACGGCTCGCCGATCATCAGGTCAGACGTATCACCCAGTTCGAGCGTGGGAAAATCCTTGTCGCCCTTGATCTTCAGCAAGGCCAGATCGGCCTCGGCATCGGAGCTTAATAGCTCGGCAGGCAGCTTGCGACCATCGGCCAGTTCCACCACGATCGTGCGCGCCCGGTCGATCACGTGATGATTGGTGACGACATATCCCTCGCGGTGGATGATGAATCCACTGCCCAGCGAATTAGCGGGCACGCGCACCACCTGTCCCATGTCCATCTGACCGAAGAAAGGGTCTCCGCCGAATGGCGAAACGCGGCGGCTCACCAGTTTCGTGGTGGAGATATTCACCACGGCATCGCGGGTGCGCTTGACGATATCGACGGTGACCGTCTGGCGCAGGTTGATCTGCGCCGGCGCTTCGGCCCGGGCGATGATGGGCAACTGCACGACGAGAAACAGGATCAGGAGTTTGCGCATAAATCCTTTGACTTTGACAGAGTATACGCATGCTTCTTCGCGGACAAAAATCACGCTGCGGTCGAAACCCCGCCGACGGCCATGCCCACCGTGTCGTTGGCGTGAGGCAGTCGGCCAATGCCATCCTGAGCCGCGATCTTGTAGCACTCGGCCAGCGTAGGATAGTTGAACACGCCGTCGATGAAATAGTCGACGCTCATCCCCGAAGCCATCACCGCCTGGCCGATATGAATCAATTCGGTCGCCCCGGTGCCAATGGCATGAACCCCCAGTAGCCGCCGGCTTGCCGGGTGGAAAATCAACTTCAGCATCCCCTGTGGATCGGCGACGAACTGCCCGCGGGCGATGTCTCGGTAGCGGGCGATCCCAACTTCGTAAGGCAGGTTCTGTTGCGTCAACGATTGCTCGGCCTGCCCTACCATGCTGATTTCAGGAATCGTGTAGATGCCATAAGGAAATAGCGATGAAGTGGATTCTGCCACCTGGTGAAACATGTGCGCGCTGGCCAGGCGACCCTGTTCCATGCTGGTGGCCGCCAGCGCTGGAAAGCCGATGACGTCGCCGGCCGCGTAAATGTGTTCTACGCTGGTTTGATACCACTCGTTGACATGCAATCGCCCGCGGTTGTCGGCGACAAGCCCGCAGGCCGGAAGGTTCAGTCCGGCGGTCGCGCCCTGCCGGCCGATGGTGTACAGAAGCATCTCGCCACGAACAACTTTTGCGCTGGCCAGCGTCGCTTCCACCATGTCCCCGGCCAGGTCGATCCGCTCAACATTTTCGCCCAGCCGCAGGCGCACACCCAGGTCGCGCATCCTGAATTGAAGATTCTCGGCGATCTCGTCGTCAAGAAACTCCAGCAGCTTGGGCCGACTTTCCACAAGCGTCACGTCAACCCCGCAGGCTGCAAAGGTGCAGGCGTATTCGCTGCCGATCACCCCGCCGCCCACGACCAACATGCTTTTGGGAATGTGCTGAAGTTGCAGCAGGTCGTTGCTGTCGATGATTTTTCCGGGCTTAAAAGGCACACTGGCCGGGCGGGCCGGTTCGCTTCCGCAGGCGATGAGAATGTGCTGCGCGCGGATTTCGGTGGTGTCGTCATCCCGCTTGATTCGCAAAGTGTGCGGATCGACGAATGCTGCTTCGCCGAAAAGCATGGTGACATTGCTGCGCATCATCTGCTGGCGGATGACATCCACTTCTGACCGAACCACGTATTGACTTCGGTGCAGCAGGTCCTGCATGGTGATGTTCTGTTTCACGGCATAGCCATTGCCATACATGGACCGCTCACGCAGGCCGGTTAAATGCAGTACGGCCTCGCGGATGGCCTTGGAGGGAATTGTGCCCGTGTGGATGCACACCCCGCCGACGCTGTGCGAACGCTCGATCAGGGCCACGCGCTTGCCCAGCCGGGCCGAGTTGAGCGCGGCCTTCTGGCCCGCCGGTCCAGACCCGATAATCACCAGATCATAAGCTGCCTGCGAAATCATCTGTACGGTTTGTATCGGGCAGGCAAGGCCGGCGATTAACGACCCCAAATGCTGAATCCGGCAAAATCCGCTCCTTCGCTTTGCCCGCCCGATCAAAAGTTCGCCGGTCGAGGCGGGCCGTTTTCGATTTGGTTTGCATCGCCGGCCATTCAATCCGATAGAAAGCGAGTGGAAACTGAAGCGCCCCATCCCCCCAGAAGCAAGCTCATGCGCCTGACTGATCGCGCGATCAAGGCTCTGGCGATGCTCATCGGCGCCGCCGCCTTTGCCCTGCTCCTGCGATCCCTCATCGTGCGCGAACCGCTGCACGGCAATTGGGTGATGCAGGTGATGATGGCCCTGGCGGCGCTCACTGGCTGCTGCTGGGGCGAAATCCGCCAGCGCTACACCTGGGTCAAACCGACCCGGCAACTCCTCGATCTACTTTCGAAAGTCAAATCCAGCCACGCGCCCATCGAAGAGTTGCGTAGCGTCGGCAACGAACTGGCTCCCGTCGCAATGGCCTTTCGCTCGCTGGTTATCGAACTGCGTGAAAAGGATCGACAACTGGCCGAGATCGAAGCCGAAACCCACCAGCGTGTCGCCGCCCGCACCGACGCCTTGGAACGCGCTCTCGGAGGCCTGCGCCTCCAGGCCACTCGCGATTCGCTCACCGGGCTGAACAACCGCCGAAGCCTCGACGAAGTGCTGCCCGAGCTGATGCTGCGGGCCCGCCAGGCCGATCTGGACCTGAGCCTGCTGATGATCGACGTGGACAATTTCAAGCTGCTGAACGACACCCGCGGGCACGCTGCCGGCGACGAGATGCTCAAGACGATCGCCCAGCTCATCCGCAGCAGCATCCGCGATCACGATGCGGCATTTCGGTGTGGCGGGGACGAATTCGTCATTGTCCTTCCCGATT
>JBBQSU010000092.1:0-14416 GCA_038234815.1 Tepidisphaerales bacterium
ATATCACTTTTGCCATGTTGCCCCTGGCGAAAGGAAAATCAGAACGCTTTTCAGACAACCGCCGAACAAGATATGTGAACGCCGACGCCCAGGCCCTTCCGCTGCCCGACGCCTGTTGTGATGTCGTCTCGATCGCCTTCGGCATCCGCAACGTGCAGGAGCCGTTGCAAGCGCTCCGCGAATTCCGGCGAATTCTCCGCCCCGGTGGGCGCCTGATAATCCTCGAATTTTCGCAGCCCACCAACCCGGTCCTGCGCTGGCTTAATAATCTTTATTGCGGGAGGATCATGCCCGTCACCGCTACTCTTATCAGCGGCGACCGGTCCGGGGCCTACAAGTATCTTCCAAAAAGCGTGAGTTCGTTTATGTCCCGAAAACAAGTGCAAGAGTTGATGTCAGAAGCGGGCTTCGAGCATGTGCAGCAGTTTCCGCTAACCTTCGGCGTATGCGTGTGCTACCGCGGAGTGATCGATCGATAAATCGATCCCGCTAAGCCTTTCTTCCGTCAGATTGGATACAATCGCCTATGGTGAATATTGTCACGGCAATCACGGGAGCGTCGGGAGCGCTTTACGCGCAGCGATTTATTCAGGGACTGGTGCAGGCCGGAGTGGGCGTGCATTTGGTGGTATCACCATTGGGTCGCCGGCTTCTGCACGACGAAATGGGTCTGGAAACCGTTGATCTCGAGGTGCTGGCTGGAGCGAAGGAGCATTCGATCACGCTTTACAATTACAACGACGTGGGTGCGAAGCTGGCCAGCGGATCGTTTTTGCACGACGGCATGGTGATCGTCCCCTGCTCGAGCAATACGCTTAATGAAGTGGCGCACGGATTGGGAGACAACCTGGTGAGCCGCGCGGCCGCAGTCACGCTGAAGGAGCGCCGGCGGCTGGTCATCGCCCATCGCGAGATGCCACTTTCTCCGATGGACGTGACGGCTTACAAACTTTTGACCGACGCCGGCGCGATTGTCGCACCGTGCAACCCGGGCTTCTATCTCAATCCCGGTACGGTGGGTGAGATCGTCGATTTCGTCGCAGGGAAATTGCTTGACTTGGCGAACGTGCGGCACAGTTTCGATACGCGCTGGGATCCGGCCAACGTTCGTCGCCCAATCCGGCCATCATCGGTGGTGTGACATGCAGATATTTGATCGCCGCGTAGATCAGTGCCTTTTGATCGGCCCAAAGATCAAAATCCGCCCGACCGACATCGATCCTCAGGGCATCCGGCTGCTCGTTGACGGTGAAATTCTCGGCGGACCGGACGACGGCGGGCATATTCACAAGGCCATCGAACTGGCCGTCGGCTCGGTGACGCAGATCGGCTTGTCTGTTTCTGTGCATGTTCTCTCCATCCAGAGTGGCGTGGTACGTCTCGGCATCGACAGCAATCGGCCGATCCAAATTCAGACCGAGGACCACCGTCCATGACTTTGCCCGGCCCCGTCATCACTGGCACCGGTTCGGTGCCGCTGGTTCTTCGGTTGAAATTCCTAGCTGAAGATATCAAGTTCACCCACACGTTGTTCGCGCTGCCCTGGGCGTTGCTAAGCATGGTGCTGGCAGCTGGCGGGCATCCGCGGATGAGACAGGTGGGTCTGATCGTTTTGTGCATGGTCAGCGCGCGAACCGTTGCGATGGCGAGCAATCGGCTCTTCGATGCCCGCATCGACGCCGCCAACCCCCGCACGGCCAGCCGAGCCCTTCCCAGCGGCAAGCTTTCGCCAGCGTTTCTGCGGGGTGTTCTATCGGTCTGTGCCCTCGGTTTCCTATTTTCCACCGCATTATTCGGCGTGTTTTTCCAAAACTGGCTCCCACTCATACTGGCTTTACCGGTGTTGGGGTTTATCAGCGCCTATCCATTCCTCAAGAGGTTCAGCATCCTATGTCATTTCTATCTGGGGATGGCCTTGGCGCTGGCCCCGGTGTGCGCGTGGATCGCCGTCGCAGGCCGGTTGTCCGCCCCACCGGTTTGGATGTTTGTAACAGTCTTGCTCTGGACCGCAGGGTTCGACATTCGCTATGCCTGCCAGGATTATGAGTTTGACGTGAGCCACGGGTTATTTTCGGTCCCCGCTCGGCTTGGGATCGCCCGGGCGCTTTGGCTGGCACGACTAACGCACCTTCTTGCGCTGGTGGCGCTGGTGATGCTGCGATTCTCCGCACCTCAGTTCGGACTGCTGTTCACCATTGCCTGCACGATCGCCGGCGTGCTGCTGCTGATCGAGCACTGGCTGGTTAGACCAACCGACCTATCCAAGATTGGCCTGGCCTTTTTCACCATCAACGGGATTATCAGTCTGGTCATCGGCGCACTGGGGATCCTTGACATCTATGTGTAGCGGCCAATGCCCCTACCCATGAACCGACCCATCGATACAATCGGCCCCATGATCTATCGCATCGACGTGCGCCCCAAGGGCGCGGACTCGACCGGCATTGCCGTCGGCCAGCAAATTGCCGACATGGGCCTGCCCTCCGGCCCGGTGGCCTCCTCAAGGGTCTTTTTGATCGACACGGAATGTTCACTCCAGCAGGTGCAGCGTATCGCCGGTGAACTGCTGGCTGACACCATCGTGGAGACGGCCGACGTGACGACTTCCGCCGTGCAGGCCCCTGCGGGGAGGCGCATCGAAGTTCACCTTAAGCCCGGCGTGATGGATCCCGTGGCCGCCAGCACGGAAATGGCCATCCGCGATATGGGTCTGGACGTGCGTCAGGTGCGCACGGGCCGGGCGTTCGTCCTGGCCCAGACCCTGGCCCGGCCACAACTTGAGAACATCGCCCGGCGGGTGCTGGCCAATGGCGTGATCGAATCCGTGCATTTCGACACTTTCCTCCCCCGCTCATTTGAATCAGGTCACGAAGGCGCGTTCAGTCTTCGCCGAGTTGAAGTTCGCAAGCTGAATGACGAAACCCTGAAAAAACTGAGCCGCGAAGGGCACCTGTTCCTTTCCTTGACGGAAATGAAAGCAATTCAGAAGTACTTCAACTCCCAGGGCCGCGAGCCGACCGACATCGAATTGGAGACGATCGCCCAGACCTGGAGCGAACACTGCGTCCATAAGACCTTGAAGAGCGCTGTCGAGGTCGTTGACGAAGAAGGCCGTGTCTTGCGCAAGTATGACAATCTTATCAAGGACACGATTTTCAAAAGTACGATGGATTTGATGGCGCGGCCGGGCCAACCGTTTTGCCTTTCGGTCTTTAAGGACAACGCCGGTGTGGTGGTGTTTGACGACGACGATGCGGTCTGTTTTAAGGTGGAAACGCACAATCACCCCAGCGCCATCGAGCCGTATGGCGGCAGCGCCACCGGGGCCGGCGGGTGCATTCGGGACGTCATGGGCACGGGGCTGAGTGCCCGGCCCATCGCTAATACCGACATCTTCTGCGTGGCTTATCCGAATCGCGCCGAAACGCTCCCTAAAGGCGTGATTCATCCCAAGCGCGTCCTTCAACAGGTGGTGGCCGGCGTGCGTGATTACGGGAACCGCATGGGCATTCCCACCGTCAACGGCGCGGTCTATTTCGATGACCGCTATCTCGGCAATCCCCTGGTCTTCTGCGGTTGCGTTGGGCTGATTCCGCGAGACAAGATCAACAAATCCGCTGGTGACGGCGACTGTATCGTCGTGATGGGCGGGCGCACGGGCCGTGACGGTATTCATGGCGCGACTTTCAGTTCCGCGGAACTCACGGACACCCACGCTGACGAATTTTCGCACGCGGTGCAGATCGGCAACGCCATCACCCAGAAAAAGATGATGGACGTGATTCTCCAGGCCCGTGATCGGGAGTTGTTCACCGGCATCACCGATTGCGGCGCCGGCGGATTGAGCAGCGCTGTCGGCGAGATGGGCGAAAAGACCGGCGCGTTTGTCGAACTAGACAAAGTTCCGTTGAAATATGCGGGCCTGCGCTACGACGAAGTTTGGATTAGCGAAGCGCAGGAGCGCATGGTGATGAGCGTGCCGAAAAAGCACGTGGATGAACTGCTGGCGCTTTCGGCCAGCGAAGACGTCGAGGCGACCGTGATCGGCCACTTTGGAACCATGAATCGCTCGCTCATACTCGCCTGGAAAGGCGAGGAAGTCGGCCTGCTGGGGATGGACTTTTTGCACGACGGCATTCCCATGCCGACCCGGCGGGCCACGGTGCAGGTGAGTGCGCTAGCGCCTGTGTCGGCTTCGTCTGAGGCCAATGCACCTTCGGACATCAAAGCGAAGTTGTTATCGCTTCTGGCTCATCCGAACATCGCCAGCAAGCACTGGATCATCCGTCAATATGACCATGAAGTGCAAGGCGGATCAGTCATCAAGCCATTAGCAGGCCCGCTACAAGTAGGCCCAAGCGATGCTGCGGTGCTTCGGCCAAAGCTCACCAGCTTTAAAGGCGTGGCTCTGGGGTGCGGGCTTGCCCCGGCGATTGAAGACCCTTATCAAATGACTGTCGCTGCGATCGACGAAGCCATTCGCAACGTCGTATGCGTGGGTGCCCATCCTGATCGGATCGCAATTCTGGACAACTTCTGCTGGCCCAGCGTGGACGACGAGCGGACGATGGGCACACTCGTCCGCGCCTGCGAGGCCTGCCGCGACGCAGCGAGGGCCTATGGCATCCCATTCATCAGCGGAAAGGATTCACTTCACAATCAGTTCACCAACCAGGAGACCGGGCAGGTGCTGCGCATCCCTAACACGCTGCTCATCAGCGCGATGGCAGTGCTGGAAGAGGTGCGACGTTGCGTGACAATGGACTTGAAATGCCCCGACGCCGGACGAGTGCTGCTGGTGTCGGCAGAAGGCGATGGGCTGGCCGGTCTGGCCACCCTGCATCGCGCCGTCGCCGGAACCATCGCGACGCGAAAAGTGCGAAGTTGCCACGATGTCAGCGATGGTGGGTGGCTGGTTGCGGTCGCGGAAATGGCGTTGGCTTCCGGTTTCGGCCTCAAAATCGACCGCCGAGACGCAGGACCGCCTTTTGAAGAGCGGGCAGGTCGATATCTAATGGAAGTGCATGCCGACGACGTTGCCGGAATCGTGCAATGTCTATCGTCGCAAGGCGCAAACGGCGTTCTGCTGGCTGAAGTGCAAGCGTCGCCCGTGATCGAGTTTACTGGCATGAGCACGGTCATGGAGCAAAATGACGGCCTTCGTATTGACGTGGCGGAGCTAACCAAAGCCTGGCGCGGCACGCTCGACTGGTGATAGCAGGAGCAATACTTGCGGCGGACAATTGCCCGTATCGCCTTGGAGTAAAGCAAAACAAATGCGCATTGCGTTGGTGATTTTGCACGCCGACCCAGCCCGCGGAGGGGCCGAGCGCTACACCGTGGACCTTGCCGACCAATTGCGGCGTCGCGGGCATGATGTCAATTTGCTAGCAAGCAGTTTCGCAGACGAAATCGAGTTGGCAGGCCGGGTGGTCTTGCCCGCGCCCGGCGCCACGCGTCGTGGCCGATACGAGGGGTTTCTGGATTCACTCGACGCGCACCTTTCCACGAATCAATACGACGTTGTCCATGCCATGTTGCCGGTCCGGCGCTGCGATGTCTATCACCCCCATGCGGGGATGGCGGCCGAGCAACTTGGCCGGTGGTCCACTGCGTTCAATCCGCGCCGCCGGGCCATGGCGGACGTTGAAAAGAATCTGCTGCATGGCAATGCCCCGCCGGTGGTGCTGGCCTTATCCGATTACGTTAAATCCGCGATCACACGGTTCTATCAGCTGCCTGAAAAGCGGCTTTTGAGGCTTTTCAACGGGGTGGACCTGGCAAAATTCGTGCCGACAATACGTGATGCGTCAGAACGGATTGAAGCGCTGATCATTGCCCAGGATTTTGAGCGTAAGGGTCTGCGGTTCGCTATCGAGGCGATGGCGCGCGTCAACGACGCGCGCTTGCGCCTGACCGTCGTAGGTCGCGACCGCCCGGGTGAATATCAGAAGCTTGCAGCCCGGCTGAAAGCCAACGTCCATTTCGCAGGCCCCACCACCGACCCCGCCGGGTGTTATCGCCAGGCTGATTTCTTTATCCTGCCCACAAAGCACGATCCCTGCAGTCTGGTGGTGTTGGAAGCCCTGGCGATGGGACTGCCGGTAATATCCACACGATTTAACGGGGCCTGCGAAGTGATGACCGATGGTACGCACGGCTTCGTGCTAGATCGCCCGGATGACGTTGGCGGTTTGTGCCAATCAGTAAATCGCCTGCTCGATGCCGATGTTCGAACGCGGATGTCTGAATCGTGCCTGAGTTTACGCGCCGAATTATCCCTTGATCACCACATCGACCGGCTGCTTGGGATTTATGCACACCTCCGGTAACACGTCGAACACCGGGCGGTTGAGCAGAAGTTTCTCCGCAGCCAACGCTTCCACCGGCTTTGAAAAGAAATACCCCTGCGCTAGTTCGCAATTCAGCCCTCTAAATTTGCGCGACTGCTCGACGGTTTCTATCCCTTCAGCTGTCACCGGTATTCCAAGGTCGTGCGACATGTTGATGATCGTGTGCGCGATCCGTCCCCTTCCGTCGTCCGTGGCCGGGGAGACGAAGCTGCGGTCGATCTTCAAGCCGTCCACCGGAAACTGCTGGAGGTATCCCAGAGAAGAATAGCCCGTGCCGAAATCGTCCAGGTAAACACCCACACCCATTTCCCGAAGGCTATCGAGAACGACCTTGCCTGACGCCGGGTCGGCCATCAGCGCGCTCTCGGTGATCTCCAATCCCAGATGCCGCGCACTGACTGCGTGCTCGGTCAAAATCGACTGAACTTGCTGAACCAATCCGCGCTGCGCGAATTGCCGACCCGACAGGTTCACGTTCATGCCCAGCCACGGCAAATGAGGAAACTGCTTTCGCCACAACATGAGCTGGCGGACGGATTGATTCAGTACGATGCGCCCAATGCCCACGATCAGGCCAGTGTCCTCGGCCACAGGGATAAAGTCGGCCGGCGAGACCAGCCCGCGATCGGGATGCCGCCAGCGCACCAAAGCCTCGAAGCGCATAATCCGGCCAGATTTCAGCGAAACAATCGGCTGATAGGCGACTACGAATTCTTCACGTTCGATCGCTCGGCGGAGGTCGTTCTCCATCATCAGCAGGTCCATCGCCAGCGTGTGCATTTCGGTGTCAAAAAACTGGTTCTGGCCGGCACCCTTGGCCTTGGCACGATACATAGCGGTGTCGGCGTCACGCAATATGTCGTCGGCGCAGGTGTATCCGCCTTTGCTCATAGCGATTCCCACGCTGGCGGTAGTGAAGACTTCTTGGCCGATTCCGAATGGCGTGCGCAGCAGTTCATGCACGCGCTCGGCAATCGCGACGGCATCGTCGGGGTTGGCCACTTCGTCGAGCAGCACCGTAAATTCATCCCCGCCAAGCCGGGCCAAGTTGTCGTTTGGCCGGAGACATTGCTGCAATCTCCGGGCAAAGGCCACCAGCAGTTCGTCACCAACAAAATGCCCGAGACTGTCATTAACAACTTTGAACCGATCCAAATCCATGAACAGGACCGCAAAACAGTATTTTGGATTGCGTTTCTGCCGAGCCAGCGCCCGCTCGAGGCGATCGGTAAACAAGGCACGGTTGGGCAGGCCTGTCAGACTATCATAGAATGCGTCGTGCAATAGCTGCTGTTCTGCTTTCTTGCGGTCGTCGATGTCGATGCAGGTGCCGATGTAGCCCAAAAATGTCGTATCCGGCGCGTAACGAGGAACGCCCGTTGTCATTACCCACCGGAACTGTCCATCGCACCGCCGCATACGATATTCGGCCCGGAAATCGCTGCGCTCGCGGAGATGGCGCTGGAAGGCATCGACGACGTGTTGCCGGTCTTCGGGATGAATGGATTGAGTCCAGCCGTGTCCGGCCTCGTCGGCAAGACTACGCCCCGTAAATTCCAACCAACGCTTGTTGAAAAACCGGAAAGCACCCTCGATGTCCGCATCCCACACCAGTACAGGCGCGGTGTCGGCCATCGTGCGAAAGCGGCTTTCACTTTCTCGAATCGCGTCCTGGGCTTGATGTTGCTCGGTGACATCGAACAGCACCCCATGCAGCCAGGCGCCTTGGGCATCGGTGGTGACGATGGCCTCGTCGCGGACGTGAACCACGCAGCCCGCATGGTCCAGCATTCGATACTCGCTTTGCATCGACCCAGTTGCGACAGCCAGATGAATTTGCTCGATCACGGCCGGGCGGTCTTCAGGATGAACGCACTTCTCCCAAAATGTGGGGTCTTGCATCCATTGCTGCGCAGTAAAGCCCAACATGGCTTGAAGTTGCGGGCTGGCATAAGTGCAAGGCCCCGTGGCGCCACAGGCGCGGACGTACACCACCGCAGGGAGGCGCTCGACGAGGCTTTGGTATTTCGTCTGGGCTAATGCCAGTTGTGTGGTGTGACCGGCCAGCCGACTTTCCAGCGCCTGACGCGCTTCCTCGGCCGCATCGCGCGCCAGGTAGGCCTGATCGATAGAAGCAACCAGCGGGGAAAGGCTGTCCGGCCAGTCCGCTGGGGAATTAAAGTGCGACTGCAACTCTCGACGCAATTCCGGGTGCATGAACGACCCCGATCGTGAACGAGTGTCGGTCTCCGTCCCGCCGGCGATCAACTGTTTGACCGCACTTGTTGCAGGGCAGAAATGCCGCACCTCACAATGTAAGAATCGGGTCCGAGTTCGATCTACTTAACCCTAAGCGAGCGACGACGGCGTTTTCCCGCGAAAAATCGCGTTTTCCGTAATACCCGTTACAGTCGGCGCGTGTGAAACCCGCCATCAACGTTAATTACCTCACCGGTGCTGAACGGCAGCAGGTCGGTGGCGATCGCGACTACTGCCCGGCCGACGTCCTCGGGCTTGCCCCATCGCCGAATTGGTGTCAGCCCCTCCTCGAAGATCATCTTGTCATACTTGGCTTTTACCGGACCTGTCATGTCGGTTTCGATCACTCCCGGCCGAATTTCATAAACGTTGATGCCGTGATCGGCCAGGCGGGCGGCATATAACTGCGTCATCATGGCCAGTCCGGCCTTGGCGATGCAGTAATCCCCGCGGTTGATGCTGGCGGTGTAGGCACTGATGGAAGTGATGTTCACAATCTTGGCCGGTGAGGTTCCTGGCACATTATCGGCCCCTTGTTTGAGCATCTGCCTCGCGACAAGCTGCGTAAGAAAATAGGGTCCCTTCAGATTGATGTTGATAAGCCGATCGAAACTCTCTTCACTGGCTTCGAGCAGGTCGGCGCGCACGCTCGGAGCGACGCCAGCGTTATTCACCAGCAGGTCGATGCGTCCGAAGGCCGCCAGGGCCTCCTCGAGGATTCTGGCCCGATCCCTCGCGATCGAAATGTCCGCCTGCACCAGGTGCGTCTTGCCGCCTAGGCCGGCGACCTCGGCGGCCACTTCGTCGGCAGCGGCGCGGTTGCTGGCGTAGTTAATAAGACAGTCAAAACCCGCCTTGGCCAACGCCAGGGTAATACCCCTGCCGATGCCCCGCGAAGCACCAGTAACGATCGCGATCTGCCGACTTGTATTCCTCATGCCTGACCTTTCCAAATCGCCGCTAACTTAATTCCCCAGTCGATCAATAAATACCACCCCAGCAAGAATGTCGCCAGGTAGACGATCTTCGAGAAAATCGCGTCATTCATCCGCTTGTTCAGCCAATAGCCAGCCACCGCGCCGACCAACACCAGCGGAGTAAACAGCAGCGAGAAAGTCACCGGCGCGTTGTTCTTGACATCAAACTGGTGGCTCAGCGTAAACGCCGGTAATTTGAGTATGTTCAGCATCGCAAAATAAAGAGAGCAGGTGATGACGAACAGCCGGCGATCGAGCTTCTGAGGCAGCAGGTGTAGCGAGATGATCGGTCCGGCACCGTGCGCAATCGTACTGCTCACGCCGGCAAACGATCCGACGGCAAACGACCGCAGGCGGTTGGGCCGAAAGACGCCTTCATAATCCCTGCGCCATGTGCGATACCAATGCAGGCTGACCAGCAGCACCGATTCAAAGCCGATCTCCAGGTTAATCAGCGCCGCGGCGATGTCCTTCCGCTGCTTTTCAAAAGTCCACAGCAACAGGCCTCCCAGCACGACGCCGACGAGTGTTCCGGGAATCAGGCGCTTGACGATGGTCAGGTCAAATTGATCGCGGTATTGCCAGACCACGATCAAATCCCCGACAATGAGCAGCGGAAGCATTAGCCCCAAAGCCGCATGGCTGGTCAGGGACGGAATGTGGTCTGTGGCGATGAACATGAGCGGGACGTTCATCAGCCCCACGCCCGCGCCGAACCCGCTTTTGGTTAGACCGATGAGAAAAATCGCCGCGCATACGACAAGCCACCAGGGAGACATTGGGCGTTACAATAGCGTCGATGTCAGGGAAATAACATGCCCACCAAATTGCCGGCGGCTTCCAACACCAAGTCCTTATTTGTGAGATCAAGAGTCCAATGAACGCGATTATTCTTTCGATCGGTGACGAACTAGCCCTGGGCCAGACTGTAGACACCAACAGTGCATGGATGAGCCGGCAACTGGCCGCGATCGGTTGCGACGTGATTGCCCACGTCACCGTATCCGACGCCCAGTCCGCTATCGAAGACGCCCTCACCCTGCTGGCCCCGCGAGCCGGTCTGCTGGTTGTCAGTGGTGGCCTTGGGCCGACCGCAGACGACCTCACTCGGCAGGCCCTGGCCGGCGTGATGGATGCCCCGCTGGAAGTGAGTGCCGCGTGGCTCGAGGTCATGCGCACGTTCTTCCAAAAGCTCAATCGCCCCATGCCCGAATCCAACCAGATTCAGGCGATGATCCCGCGCGGCGCAACCATGCTCTTCAACACCTGCGGCACCGCAGCGGGGATCCGGGCAACAATCACCGAAAAAGTGGGCGGCCGGTTTCGATCGGACACCCCATTCCTGGCCGAACTGTTCATCGTCCCCGGGGTTCCCAAGGAAATGAAAGCGATGTTCACCGGCGAGGTTTTGCCCTGGGCCAAGTCCCGCGCCGGCGGGGCCGTCATTCTCTCACGCACGCTTCACACTTTCGGGCTGGGCGAAAGCGCCCTGGCCGAGCGTCTTGGCGGACTGATGCAGCGAGGCCGCAATCCGTCCGTCGGCACGACCGTTTCGGGCGGACTGGTCTCGCTGCGAGTCAACGCGCGCTTCGGCAGCCTCGATCAGGCGCAAACTCGACTCGATGAGACCGTTCGCTCCTGCCACCAAAAACTCGGCGATCTGATCTTCGGACAAGACGAGCAAACCCTTCAGGGCGTGATCGCCGAGATGCTCCTGCGGCCGGCGGGGCCGATCGATGCCGAAGCGGGTGTCCGGCCGCTCACCGTCGCCACAGCCGAATCCTGCACCGGCGGGCTGCTCAGCAAAATGCTCACCGACGTCCCCGGCTCCAGCGCCTACTTCAAAATGGGCTTCGTCACTTACTCCAACAAGATGAAGTACGAACGCCTCGGCGTCAGCGAATCGATCCTCAATACTTACGGCGCGGTCAGTGAACCGGTCGTCGACGCTATGGCCCGGGCCGCTCGACGCCTGGCCAAAGCCGACATTGCCCTGGCGGTGTCGGGCATCGCCGGCCCGGATGGCGGGTCTGCCGGTAAACCCGTGGGCACCGTCTGCCTGGCGCTGGCGCATGGCCCATCGGCCCACGACACGCAAACGCTCCTGCGCACCTTTACCTTCTCCGGCGATCGGGAAACCGTCCGCGACCGCGCGGCCAAAATGGCGCTCACACTCCTGCGCTATCACCTGCTGGCCCGACCACTTCCCTTCTAGCAAACCCGCGGCGGATAACGATTGACGCCGCGACCGCCTACTTCTCCTCTCCGCCGGGCACTTCCGCCGACTGAATCGCGGTCGAAATTTCCTTGATGATCCCTTTGCGCACGTAGATGGGCCGGACAAGCGGGCGCAGGCCGGGCAGCCGCGTGGCAAACCACAGGCCCGTGCCGATGCAGCACAGGCCGGCCAAAAATACCGTTGTCGTGGCCGAAGTCTTGCTGGCGACAAACCCCGCCAGCAGCGCGCCCAGCGGACTCATCCCCATCACCATCATCGAGAAGAAACTCATCAGCCGTCCGCGCTTGTCGTCATCCACCATTGTTTGCAGCATGGTGTTTGTCGCGGCCAGGGTCACCATGAAGCAGAACCCGCAAAACGCAAGCGCAAGCAGCGCCGGAAAAACGTGCGTGGTGCGCGTGAACAGCAGCAGCGCCACGCCGTAAGCCATGGACGTATATTTCAACACCCTTCCCAACCCCACCACCGTCCGCCGGGTGGCCAGATACAGTCCCCCCGACAGGGCGCCCAGGCCAAGCGCGGCGGTGAGAAAACCCAGGTATTTCGCGCCATCCCTATGCCCGGAAAAGGTGTCGGCGAAGATCGGCATCAGCACCGCCAAACTCGAACCCAGAAAACTGATGGCTCCGACGGTGAGCAGCAGTGCCCGCGTGGGCGCGAACCCGAACGAATATGTGAATCCTTCCTTCAGCTCGCGCAAGACGGGCTTGTTCTGCCTCTTCACCGGCTCGGCCTGAAAACGCATGGCCAGCAACCCCAGCAGCACGGCAAAATAACTGACGGCATCAATCGAGAAGCAAACCCCCTCGCCGAACGCTGCGATCAGCACGCCCGCCACCGCAGGGCCGATCAACCGGGCCGAGTTGAACATGGTCGAATTCAGCGCAATCGCGTTGGGCAAATCGGCCCGGTCCTCCACCATTTCAACAACAAATGCCTGCCGGGCGGGCACGTCGAATGCATTGACGATTCCTTGAAATGCCGCCAGGAACATCACATGCACAATTCGAATCGTGCCGGTCAGGATCAGCACCGCCATCGTCGCGCTTTGCAACATCGACAGCGCCTGTGTGACGACCATGATCCAGCGCTTAGGCCATCGGTCCACCATCACCCCGGTGAAAGGGGAGAGAAAAAACAATGGCGCCTGTGTGGCGAAACCGACCAGGCCCAGCAAAATCGCAGCATCCAGCACGCCTTCCTGGCGGGCGATCCGAAACACCAGCCAACTCATGGCGACATTGCTCAGCCATGTGCCGATCAGCGACACCCCCTGTCCGATGAAAAACAGGCGATAATTTCGCGATCGAAACGCCCGGAGCATTCGATGCCCGCTGGACTCTTCCTGCGCAGCCTGCTGGAGCGGATCGGAAACTGAAACGGGTAATTCCTGCATCGTTCGAGAGGATAATAGGGGCCGGCACCACACCTGCCTAGAGCGACGACGCGGTGCTAAGATATTGGCATGTCGTCTGACGTGCCACGCACCATTGCGGTCTTTGCCAACCCATCGGCCGGGCAAGGCCGGGCAACACGCGCGCTGCGGGGCGTACTCGGGCGGTTGGCCGAGGCGGGACTGTACGCCCAGCCGATTACCACCCACCCGGCGGCGCTGGCCGACGAAGATATTCCGAGGCCTCTGGACCTGGCCATCGTCATCGGCGGGGACGGCACCGTCCGCAGCGTCGTCGAACGACTCTCGCAGCTTCCAGTCGCGTTGCCGAAAATCCTTGTCGTCTCGATGGGCACCGCCAACCTGATCTCGCAGTACCTGAAGCTCGCCTTTCCCGGCCACCTCGGCCACGGCGTGGTGCAGACCATCGCCAATCATCGCGTGCATCACCTCGACTGGGTGGAGGCCAACGGGAACACCTGCCTGATGATGGCCAGCGTGGGATTTGACGCGCACGTGGTCCACGAACTCACCCACCAGCGCACCGGACCGATCCACCTCCTCAGCTATGTCCTGCCCACGCTCAAAACCCTGGCGACCATGCGCTACCCCGTGATCGACGTGTGGGTGGACAAGGCCCACGTTTTCACGGGCCCGGCGATGGCTGTGGTGGCCAACCTCGACGTCTATGGCACGGGTTTTCCCATGGCGATTCACGCCCGACCTGACGACGGCCTGCTCGATGTCTGCCTGCTGCCCATGCGGTCGGTCTTTGACGTCATGGAGGTCGCCGCCACCGCCCTGGTAGGCGAACATTTGGAACGCGAAGGCGTGATTTACGCCCGCGGAACCCATGTGCGCATCACCGCCGAGGCGCCGGTCGCTGTCCAGGTGGACGGCGACGCCTGCGGGTTCACCCCGCTCGAGGTCCGCCTGCTGGCCCGGCAAATCCCCTTCCTTGGCCCGGCCGGCGGCTAAGTGGGGCCTGGCCTGAGGATCACTACCGCTGGACTGGCCGTTTTGTTCTGGCCAGCCAGTCCCGGGGCAAAAATCGCCCATGGGTCTGCCAATTCTTCTGTCGAGGGTGATAATGGATAGCATCGGCACTAAGTTGCCAGGAAAGGAATGGCCATGGAACGGCTGGTGAAGGTCGATCAGGTTGAGTTGAAGCGGCGGATGCGGGAGGCGTTTGAGC
>JBBQSU010000093.1:0-13874 GCA_038234815.1 Tepidisphaerales bacterium
GGACTGGCGAGCGACATGAATACCGGCACGACCGGGTAACGATCTTTGAAGTCCCCCGCTGAAGCGGGGTATCCTTTGCTGGCGGTTTGCAGAAATGCAGGCCGCCGGTTTTTCCTTTGCCCCCGCTGGCATCCGCCGATCCTCACCCCTTCACCGGCGAGGCTTGCACGTCCAGTATGGCATGATCCTTCACCAGCACGCCGCCGGCGAGCGATGAGGCTACGGCCCTATCACCGGGTCGGATCGACCATCGACGTGACAGGATTGAGCCTGGAGCAATGGCGGAAATGCGCCAGTATCGGCCCGTGGGGTAGCCAATCCACCCGACCCTACCCCCGTTATTCGCGTCTAAACCCCTGTTGGTTGTAGGACAGGTGTAGGATGGAAGGTTTTACGCGGTTTGCTCGTTTGTCGTAAACCCTTGTCATTACTGATGCAGCCTGCAGGGGTCGAACCTGCAACCCTCAGCTTCGTAGGCTGATGCTCTATCCAGTTGAGCTAAGGCTGCTGAAATCGCGAGAAGGTAATTTCGCCGGATATTCTGGAACTGTCAAGCGATTATTGTACCGCGGGTTGCGTTTGGGGGTAACTCCTCATTGTGGGCCGCGGATCGTGGTTTGGGGGCCACAACGGGGGCTATGCCCGCTGCCACTCGCGGTCGCAGTCACTTTCCTCGGCAGGGGTTTGGGTAAGAGCGGGCAGAAGTGGTGCGCTTTTGGGCGCCAAAAAGCGCACCAGGATTTGACCCCTTCGAAAAAAAATAAAAATTTTTACAAACCCTTTATTCGTCCAGTCTTAGGTGCATTTTGCAGCATTCCAAGTTGCGCGAAAAGGCGCCAATTCGCGCAACTCTTGCCCTCAGGGTAAAGGAGTAACCTGATGACTTACCCTCAGTTCATAGCCTCGATCGTTTATGCGGTCTCGCGGACTAGTGGGGCGCGTTCATCGCGCGACGTAGAGTTCGGCCCAGGGCGATCGTTCGCCGAAGCCGGATCTACAAACGCGTGCCGGGCCGGGTGCATCTACCCCGCGGGGTTTTGCTTTCCGTGGGGCATCGGACGATCGCAACAAAGGGGACCCCCCAAGGACCTGACCGGACTCAGCATGAATCTCTTGGAGATACCACTGGGACCTCAAAGGGACCTCTTCGGGACCCCCTTTGGACCCCCTTTTCCCATTCAAACGAGCGCGAAATATGCAAATTTGCCTGATTTTCGACGAAATCTGCTTCGCGGCACAGAAGTATGTAGAAAGAAGAGTGTCCCGCGGGGGTCACGGCTTTTCTGCAGCGGCGACGGGAGTTACCACAAGCGTTACGACGTCGGTGGGGCAGACTTCCACGCACTCCCCGTCGAGGTCGCATTTGTTCAGTTCCCTCAGATCGATCAGGGCTTTGCCGTCCACCATTTTCAGCACGCCCTTATTGCAATGCGCGACGCAGACGTCGCAGCCGATGCAGTCGCGGACGTCGATCGCCAACGTGGCCTTAAGTGTTTGCCGGGTGCTCGGGTCTTCTTTTTCGAAGCGGGCCAGGGGGACAGTGGTTTCAAGGGATTCCGGCTCGCCGAATTCGGCGCTGAGCCGATCGAAGGTAGCTTGCGACCTGACTGCAACCGGGCCGGTGCGGCGCATTCTGAAAATCGCCTGATTGCAGGTGTTGCACACCTGGAGGTGTTCGAGTTTCTCCAGATATTTGATGGCCGTGCTGACCACGGTGGCGTGGCTCCAGGTCAGCGGGCTGACGCTGATGGGCGCGTTGGTATACGGATTGACCTGTTCGGCCAGCACGCCCGATTCCAGCGCGTGGCCTGCGGTCCATTCAAAAATCGGCAGCGCCATTTTCAATTCGCCACTGGTCTGGGCACGCGTTATGAAATAGTCCGCCAGCCACAGGGTACAGATGAACCAGGGATTGCCTGGGACGGCGGCGATGTCGCTGCTCACCCGATGGTAATAGTCGTTCTCGTAGCGCGCGACGCCACCCACGCGGGTCTTAACCCACAGCTTATCTTCCACCTGATGCATGGTGGATTGCACCCTTGGATCGGAGGCTTCAAAGAGATGAAACTTGAAGATGGCATACAACGAAGCATCGATGACTTCGTCCACTTCGTAAATTTGCTCGGGTTCTTCATCGGGTTGAAGGTCGATCTTTTCGACGTAATCGGTGTCGTTCGGTGGGGCAGTAGAATCGAGCGGGACCAGCCTGCGGACGAAACGGTTGAGCTTGTCGCTGAAGAGGTACTTGGCGGCGCCGGCTTTAACTTCTTCGGCGGCCTTGTTGTATTGCTCGGCCTTCACGCGGTCGCCAAAGCAGACGGCGAAGTTGCGCGCGGCCTTCAGCCCCCCATAGACGGTGGCCACGGTGAAAGCGTGTACGCCCCAGCGCTCTTCCCACAGGTCGTAACTGGGCAGGGGCAGGCCCGTGCGGGTGTCGCGGTATCGCACCATGAAATCCGCGGCCTTTTGCACCACGTCCACCCACAGGGGACGGATGAATTCGATGTCCCGGTAGCGATAGTAATGTCTCCACAGCGCCCACACGACCAGCGCTGTTTCGTCTTCCTGAATTGGCAGGATGCGTTGGCCCTTCATCACCCAGGGGTGCCAACTGGATGCCGGCGAGCCGTCGGGGTTGTACTTGTGATGGAAAAAGCCGGCGTCGGTGATGACATTGGCGCAGAATTTGTAAAAACTTCGCGCGACATCAGGAAAGCCGGCCAGATCGAGCGCGTCGGCAACCAACGCGCCGTCACGCGGCCACATATAGCTATAGGTGTCGCGGGAAAACTGCATGATGTCCGAATCGTTGGCCGCGATGATGGCCCCGGCGTCGTCGATCTGCGTGCGCAAGACCAGCAGGCTGCGCCTGAAGAGTTCGACGACTTTCACCGGCAGGTTGCCAAAGTTGATGTTGGTTCCGCCCACCCACAACCGCCAATAGGCATTCGTGCGGTCGATCACGCCTTGGGTGGTTATTTTGGCCAGCCATTTGTGCATGGCCACCAGTTCGTCGCGGGTTTCGGCGGCGGTCATAACCATGTAACAGGTGGCCTCCTGTTCCGGGCCGAGATGCAGGTGATGCGCGATGGTGCTGTCCACCGCGCCTTGGGCGATGGGATTGCCCTGGAGCTGTCCGTCCTCGGCGTCGCGCCAGGTGCCTTCGGCCCCCTGAAATCCGCTGGTGCCGGTCGCGTATTCGTCCACGCGGTGCTCGCCGGCGCTCTGGAAGTTCATCATCAGATACCGCTTTCCGCGGTAATGCACGATGGAGCGCAGCTCTGGATCGAAGTAGGCGGTATCCCCCACCTTCGTGCCGAACATATTGAAATCCTGGTGATGAAAGACTTTCACGATCCGGGTGTGATTGGCCAGATTCTTCACCTTGATCTTGCGGACGAAAATGTTGCGGTGGAAATCCACCACGTCGTTGCAGTAGAGCGCCAGCTTCAACTCGCGATTGTCGAGGCTGACGCTGGTGGTAAGCGTGTCGCGGAGGTAGCGCTGGCGGAGGGTCCAGGTGGGATCCGTGGACCAGTAAAGGCGGCCTTTGTGTTTGCCCGGCGCGTCGGCATACACACCAAACCGGCAGGGGCCGGCCCCGGCGTGATTCTCCTGACCAACGTGCGGGAAATAAACGTCTCGAATCTGGTATTGGTCGTCAAAGGTGACCAGCAGGCGTCCGTTGCCGACAGGGATGTCTCGGGGCACGATAGACTCCGTTCAAATAATGTCCGTCCGTGCCGGTGCAGCCGGCGCGGGTGGGGGTGCGCCTTGGGCGCGCGGCTAGATTGTATGCACAGTGTTCGAGCGGCGCACGGCAGTTCACGCCTACTTATAAATGGGTCGCCGAAGCCCCGCAACGCCCAAAGCCCCCAGCAGCAGAAGGCCGGCGGCCGGTTCGGGAATCACTACGCTTCTGGCTTCCACGACCGACAGCGAGGCAAAGCCCCCGCCGGCGCTGGTCAGATCGGCTTTGACGGCCAGGCTTTGCATGATCTTGATGGCGTTGGACGCCGTGATGGGAGTGGAGTCGTAATTGTGGTCAACCAGCCCGCCCGAGCCGTCGCCGAAGGTCGAGAGGATATGACCCAGAACCAATCCGTCCATGCTGCGGACGGTCTGCGTGGCGATAGCGAACGTACCCGGCCCGCTCACCAGTGCCGTGCCGTCTGTGAACAAATCGAGCGTCGTAATCTGATAAAGCGGATCGGTCGTTTCCATGCTGTAGGACAGCACGGCGCCGATATATTGGCCGTTGATGGCACTAAAGCCGGTGACGAAGCGCAGGCCATTAAACGCCAGCGGCTGAACCCCCACCACCGATGCAGAAGGCGAGCCGGCGGAAAGCGGAACATATCCGAAGTCGAAATAGCGCACCTGCCCCACGACCACGCCGGCAGATCCCAGATCGAGCAGCGTTTGCACGCTCGGCGAGGTCAGGTCTTGCAATTTGACCGCCGCCGAGGCCGAGTCCGGCAGGATCGAGAGCAGCCCGATGACGGCCAAGAGCGTATGAAATGTTCGTTTCAAGTGCATTCTCCAAAAAAGACCATCGCCAACGCGCAGTCGACAACGATTCAATCGGTGAGAAAGCACACACACTGAATGGGAAAGGCAGGTCCGAGAAAAAACGATGGACGCGTCGGTTCTCGGTTTTGGCCTGGCGTTTTCGATCGGCGTGGAGATGCTGAACCGACAGTTGCAGAAGAAGGGCCAGACGATGAAACTGAACGCACCGCACCTGCCGGAGAAATCGCCGACGGCTTTGCAGAGGCGGCGTCCAGTGCGCAGGCGCGAAGGATTTTGTTTTGCCGTCGGTCGAGTAGATCCTTTTGCGGGTATGCTCAGAAGGGCGGGGTTTAACGGCGATTTTCGAGGCGACAGAACACCATGAAATTTGAAATTCCCAGCGGCCAATTGCCTCACGGAGCGATTCCTTTGCCAGCGCAAGTGGCGTGGCAGCGGGGCGAGTTTGCGATCTTCGTTCACTTCGGCGTTAACACATTTACCGGCCGCGAGTGGGGGGATGGAAAGGAGAATCCGGCGATCTTCAACCCCAGGCAGTTCAACGCCAATCAGTGGGCGCAGGCCGCGAAAGAGGGGGGCGCGCATCACATGATCCTCACCGCCAAGCACCATGACGGCTTCTGCCTCTGGCCGACCACGACGACGAATCATTCAGTCAAATCGTCGCCCTGGAAGAACGGTAAAGGCGACATCGTGCACGAGTTCGTCGACGCCTGCCGGTCGCACGGGCTTAAGGTTGGGCTTTATCTCAGCCCCTGGGACCGCAACAACCCGACCTACGGCGATTCACCGGCGTACAACAAGCTCTATCTCACCCAACTGACCGAACTGGTGACCCAGTACGGTGAGCTGTGCGAAATCTGGTTTGACGGCGCCTGCGCCGAAGGCCCGAACGGCAAGAAGCAGGCCTACGACTGGGAGGCATACTTCGGCACCTGCGCCAAGCTCCAGCCCAATGCCGTCACGTTTGGCGATGGCGGTTCGCTCGTGCGCTGGAACGGCAATGAACGCGGGGTGGCAGGCGATCCGAACTGGTCGACGGTCGATCCTGCGCTCATCCGCTTTCCCGGCGACAGCGGGATCGACCAGGCCAACGACGCCGTCGCCCGGGGCGCGGCAAAAATGCACCAGCTCCAGAACGGGAACGAAGGCGGATCGGTCTGGCGTCCCGGGGAGAGCGACGTCTCCATCCGGCCGGGATGGTTCTATCACGAGGCGGAGGACCAGGCGGTCCGAAGCGTCGAAAATCTGGTTGATCTCTACTTCAAATCCGTCGGCCGCAACAGCATGTTGTTGCTGAACGTCCCGCCCACCCCGTCCGGGTTGTTCCACGAGACCGATGTTGCCCGGCTGAACGCGTTCCGGCAAAAACTCGACCGGATTTTCGTCAAAGACTTCGCCGAGGGCGCCACGGTGATGCGGCCCGACGACAAAACGATCGAATTCCACTTCCGAACCGCATGTACGTTCGACGTGATCGCGATCGAAGAACAGATCGAACTTGGCCAGCGGGTGCAGTCGTATCGCGTGCTTTACCAGGACGTTAATGGGACATGGCAGTGGCTGATCGAAGGCCAGACGGTTGGCTGCAAGAAACTGGACCGGTTTGATCCCGTCGTCGCGCAAGGGGTTCGACTGGAGATCACCCGCTCCCGCGCGACGCCGGTGATTCGGGCGTTCGGCGTACACAAGTCCGCATGAAGCGGACAACCGGTGTTGGGCCGAACCGGAAATGTCCCGGTTTCCCCGTTGGCATGTGTTCCGGGATATTGGAATACCCATGATCGCACTTTATCAGGAACTGCTTCGACCTCAGTTTCACTTTACCGCCCGGCGCAACTGGCTGAACGACCCCAATGGCCTGATCTATTTTCAGGGGGAGTATCACCTATTCTTTCAACATAACCCCCTGGCGATGAGCGGGGCCGGAATCAATATGCATTGGGGACATGCAGTCAGCCCCGACTTGGTTCATTGGACCGAGTTGCCCATTGCTCTGCACGCCGATGCCAAAACACAGGCGTGGTCAGGGTCGGCGGTGATCGACTGGCGCAATACCACCGGATTGGGGCGGGGCGCGGAATCCCCAATGATTGCCGTCTATACGCGATTGGGGCTGGGGCAGTGCCTGGCCATCAGTCACGATCGCGGGCGGACTTTTGCCGAATTTATCGGCAATCCGGTCTTGCCGGCGCCGGGGTCCAATCCCGATCGTGATCCGAAAGTCTTCTGGCACGCTGCGTCGGCGGCGTGGGTGATCGTGCTTTGGGAGGGAAAGGGTTATTCCTTCTATCGCTCGCTCGATCTGCAACAATGGAGTCGCACGGATCACCTGGACGGTTACTACGAATGCCCGGATCTCTTCCAACTGGCCGTCGATGAAAATCCGGATCGCACGAAATGGGTACTGGTGGATGGCACCGGGGCCTACACACTTGGCGATTTTGACGGGTATCGTTTCGCCCCCACGACCGACAAGTTGCCCAGCGACATCGGTCCACACTATTACGCCACCCAAAGCTGGAACGAGCTTCCCCCGGAACAACACCGGCGCGTGCAGATCGCATGGATGCGCGGCGGGCAGTATCCCGACATGCCGTTCAGCCAGCAGATGACCTTCCCCGTCGAATTGAGCCTGAAGACATTCCCCGATGGGGTGCAAATGTGCCGGAAGCCGGTGCGGGAAATTGTCTCGCTGTATCAGCGGACCACCCGGATCACCGATCGAAAGCTCCCACCCGGCGAGAATGCGTTGGCCGATTGGAAGGGAGAACTTCTGCACCTGGAATTTCAAATTTATTTCGGCTCGGCCGAGAGCATCGAACTGAACCTCCGCGGCCAGCGGGTGACGTGCCGAGTGGTTGAAGGAACGCTTTGTGCATTCGGTCGATCCGCGCCCCTCGGGCCACACAACGGGCGGATCTCAATGGAATGTCTTCTGGACCGCACATCGCTCGAGGTGTTTGCGCAGAACGGGCGGGTTGCCATCTCCGGCTGCTTCGTGCCCGATTCGAAGCACGACGGTCATGGCCTGACAGTGCAGACGGGTCAAGCCACGATTATGGAGATGAAAGTGCATGAGCTGAAATCGATCTGGGATGAGGAAAAAGTTTCATAAGCCTCTGTCCGCCGACTGCCGCCGGTCCGCGCAGATTGATGTCGCGAGCGCGCGGAAGTGCTTCTGAGGCTTTTGGCCGCGCCCCTTTTAGCGGCGGAGGCGGACGGGGGTGTGCTGGCAGTTGGGTTCTTCGGCCAGGTAGTTTTCCGTCGTCCCGAAAGCCCGGGCACGGCAGCCCATGCAGACGTTGGCGTATTCGCAAAGCCCGCACTTGCCTTCGAGCATGCTGGTATCGCGGAGGTCGGAGAAGACCTTGCTTCGCCGCCAGATTTCCGGGAGGGGGACTTGTTTGATATTGCCCGAACTGACCGGGAGGTATCCGCAGGGGAAAACTTCACCGGTGTGGGAGACGAAGCAGACGGACTGGCCGGCGAGACAGCCTTTGGTCATAGCGGTCATGTCGGGTTGTCCGCCAGGATGGCCACCACCGTTTCCCGCGCCAGGGCCAGCCTGTCCGCCGGCATGACCGGGGTGTCCACCACTAGCGGCACCGGCGGCGTGGGCACTGACGGCACCGGGGTGCATGTTTTTGTGGGGATGGGCGGCCATGGGCATGGCTTTGCCGTCGGCCTTGGCCCGCTGGCGCATCACCCGGAAATAGTGGGGCGCGCACGTGGCTTTCAGATGAAGCTTGCCTTCCAAGCTTCTGTCATAAATCCAGTTCAGCGCGTCTTCATACTCGTCGGGTTGAAGCATGATGGCTGGGTCCAATTCCATCCCGCAGCCGACGGGCACGAGCATGAAAATGTGCAGGGCATCGGCACCGAGGTCCAGCGCCAGCTTGTAGGTTTCGTCGAGCTTTTTGTAATTATGCCGGGCGACCGTGGTGTTGATCTGCATCGACATATCCACCCGGCGCAGGGCTTTGAAGCCGGCGATCGAGGCGTCGAACGCACCCTTCCCGCGGAACTGATCGTGAGTGGGGGCGTCGGGGCCGTCGAAGCTGATCGACACACGCTTGATTCCGACGTCTTTGACACGCTGGGCCACTTCGGCGTTCATGATCGTTCCATTGGTGGCCAACGCGGCGGGGATGCCAACTTTGGCAGCCTCTTCGGCCAGTTCGAAGATGTCGGGGCGCATCATGGGTTCGCCGCCAGACAAGACCAGGATGGGCCGGCCCGTTTCGGGCAGCGAGCGGATGAAGGCCTTGGATTGTTCGGTCGTCAGGTCCTGCTTGCTAAGCTCACGGGAAACTTCCAGTCGCCGGCAATGGATGCAGGCGAGGTTGCAGCCGGTGGTGGTTTCCCAGAAGACCAAGCGCAACGGCGGAGCGCCTGTGGCCGAATCGACCTGGAGCATTTCTTCCCCGCGAGCAGTCGATCGGTCCTTCGGAAGCGTTGGCAGTTCAATTCCCATGATTCACCTTGTAGTTTTCAACCTAATTTTTAACGTAGCTATCGAAAAATCGCACTAGCTGACCCGCTTGGGAAACCGCCCCAGCGGATTGTCCCAATTGTGGGACAAATTCGCATGTCCCATGTCTTAGAATAGTAAATGGAACAGATAGTCCAATCGACCGCTAAATACCAGCTTTTTTCCTGAGAACCGCATGACTTCCCGTATTTTTTCCCGGTACTTCGGAGCATAGCAGTGGCTGGGACAGTGCTTGCACGCGGGCTTGGGTTCCATGGGACAGTGGCTGCGCTTAACAAACGCGTGGGTAAGGAGTTTCGTACACTCCTCGCAGAGGATAATGGGGTGCCCGGCGACGGTTGTTACGTCATGCAACTTCAGGTCGACCACCGCTTTTTCCAACAGCCGATGATGGTGATGGCAGTAGATCTCGATGAAGTTGGCCAGGGTCTTCAGATCTCGATGTACGGTTTTACTCATAACGCTAGTGCGAAAAGCAACCGGTGTGCCATTTTGCGTTTCTCAGGCCCGAACCGGCGGGAAAATCACTTGGCCCGCCATTTGTTTGATAGGCTTGGCGATGACCAGCATTTTGTCCGCACCAATCATATCCGATTTTAGGGGGTTGGGGTGATCCGTTTAGCTATTAGCATCTGCTCAGTGCTGTTTCTGCTCCTGGCCCTGCTGTGGCTCGGGCGAGACAAGAACAGCCCAATCCCTGCCAGTCCGGCGAGCAATCCGGCAGGCCCCGTGGTTCTGCGCATGGGCGTCATCCCGGAACTCGATCTGGTCGCCCAACGGGCACGCTACCGGGCGCTCGCTGACGTGCTCGGCACAAAGCTGGGCGGGCGGGTCGAACTGGTAACGGTTTCGGGCTATCAGGATATTGTCAAAGACTTTGAATCCGGGCAGATCGACTGCGCTTTCCTCGGCTCCCTGGTCGCGGTCCTCAGTCACGACCGCATGGGTGCGCAGATCGTCGCCAAGTCGGAAACGCCCGCCGGTCTGTCCAGTTATCGCGGGGTGATTTTCGTCAAAGAGGATTCCCCGATCCGGTCGGTCGGCGATCTGGCTGGCAAATCCCTGGCGTTAGTCCATGGCACCTTGGGCGGGCACTTGTTTCCGATGGACGAGCTTTATCGCGCTGGCCTATTGAAGGACAAGGACCAGGTAAAGCTGGTGTTTTTTGGCACGCACGAGGAAGCGATCTTGGCGGTGTCAAAAGGCGTTTGCGATGCCGGCGCAACCAAAAACCTTCGGATGGACGCCTTTGAGAAAGCCAACCCGCAGGTGAAAATTCGGCGAATCATCGAAAGCCAAAGCGTCCCGGATAATGCCTTGGCCCTCCGCCGTGGTTTTGATCCCCAGGCCGGCATTGCTCTGACGAACATTCTGCTGAATCTGCACAACGACAGTGCCGGCCGGCTGGTCCTGACACGGTTTGGCCTGCGGCAGTTTCTGCCCTGTGACATCTCGGAATTTGCCGAGATTTATCGTCTCTCGGCCGACCTGGCCCCGGTGTGGGATCGCACGCAAATTGGCGGCGCAGCACCGGGCATAAACAAAGAGGGAACCGATGCTTCGCCGTAAGATGCTGCTGAACTTCGCCCCGCTGGTCGTCATCCTGGTAGCGACCGCGATCACGATTATCTGGCTGCTGCAAGGCGTGCTGCAGGATCTCCGGCATATCAACAACAACTCCTGGGTACTGGTGGAACAGGTCAACGGCCTGAGCGTGGACATCAATGCCGTCGAGATCGATCTGTACGAAATTCGGTTGGGAAAAGAACGACACTTGGATCGCTTGGTGGATACGCTCGCGTCCGTAAAGGAAGCGATCGAGAAGATCGGCGGGAATTATGTGATGACGAGCGAGGCCATGCCGGCGTACCGAGACATAATCGAGGCGTTGCCGGAATTCGAGCAACATGTGGGGGCTTTGGCGACGGCCCAAAACGCCGATCAAGCACAGATTCACAACGATGCGGCACTGAACATCGCCTTGCAATTGCGCCGCGACACCCTGCCCCTTTCGCGCGTCGTGCAGGCGCACGCGCACCGCGAGCAGGAAGAACTGGTCTCCTGGTTCCGATGGCTGGTATTGGCGCTGGGGCTGGCGTTTCTGCTCGAGATCAATCTCACCATCGTCGTCACGTTGCGTATGGCCGCTGCGGTGCTGGAACCGGTCGACAAGCTTATCAATGCCACCCGCGAACTGGCGGCGGGGCATTATGATTACCGCGTGAAAGTGGCCCAGCAGGACGAGTTTGACGAACTAGCGCGGGCCTACAACGCCTTGGCGGAAAATCTTCAATCCAACGAAGCCCGCAAGATGGAAGTGCTGCGGCAGGTGGCTTTGGCGATGAATCACGAGCTGAACAACGCCGCGGCCATCATTCATGTGCAGTTGCAGCGCATCAACCGGGACGCGGCTGGAAATCCGGCCTTGGAAGATCGGCTGAGACAGATTCAGACCAGTCTGTTGCGAATGACCCAGAGCGTGCAATGCCTCGGCAACGCTCGCCGAATTGTTTTGACGGAATACACCCCCGGCATGAAGATGCTGGACCTGACAAAATCTGCAGCCCCATAACCCGACGACCGATCGACGAAAGAACACTGAACATCGGACCGAAATAGGCCTTTTTATTTGTCTTCCTCATGGCAAAGTCCGTGACTCCAGATCATCGGGAATGGTCCCCGCTGCTTAGCCAGCTTAGGTGGCTGGTGTCCTTGCGCTGGGTGGCCGGGGGTGTAGTGATCGTCGGATCGGTATTCGACACGCAATGGATGCACTGGTACCCGGCGGGGCGATTCTTGCTGGCGGTGGGCGCATTTCTGCTGGCCTACAACCTTGTCATGTGGCTGGTCCTGCGGGCGGTACAGAACGAGCCGGTGCGCGCCCGCTTCGTCCTGCTCCTAAGCTGGATGCAGTTGCTGCTCGATCTGGCCTCGCTCACCTTTCTCACCCTTTGGACTGGCGGATCGCTCAGCCCCCTTCTGGGGTTCTTCGTCTTCCACATGGTCTTTGCCAGCCTGCTGCTTCCGAGAGAAATGGCCTACGGTGCCGCCACCGCCGCCGTGGTGCTGCTTTGGAGTGGCCTCTATCTGGCCGAACAGCTTCCGGCTGATTTTCAACATCGGCTGATGCTGGTGGGGCTGATTCTAACGTTGTATTTTACGGTCTTTTTGACCAACCATGTCGTCCGCCCTTTGCGAGTTCAGCGACTGCGTTTGCTGCGCAAGAATCACCGGATTCGTTCCATGACCCGGCAGCTTCGGCGGCAGCAGAAAGCCCTGATTCAGCACGAGAAAATGGTGGCGATGGGTCAGATGGCCGCCGGGGTGGCGCATGAGATTGCCAATCCGCTGGCCAGCATGGACAGTTTGCTTCAGGTGATGCAGAGGCGGCCGGAGCGCGTCCGGCCCGAAGCCATTGACACCCTCCGCAAGCAGATCGATCGGATCAATCAGACCATTATTCGGATGAAGAATTTCGCCCACCCGGTCGATTCCGATCGGCAGATGATTTCGCTAAACGAAGTGATCGATCAGGCGCTGGGGCTGCTGGGATTCGATCAGCGCCTGCATAAGGTGGACATCCAGCGGGAATACGACGCGGACCTGGGGACCTTGCATCTCTGGCCGCAGGCGCTTCAGCAAGTACTGGTCAACCTGTTCAGCAACGCGCTGGACGCGATGGAGCCGACCGAACAGCCAGTGCTGAGCATTCGCACGAGCCGGCGCGACGACCGCTGTGTCATCGAAGTGACCGACAATGGGACAGGGATCGCGGCCGAGAATATGGACCGGCTTTTCGAGCCGTTTTTTACCACCAAGCCAGTGGGAAAAGGCACGGGGCTGGGGCTGTCCATCAGCTACATGCTGGTGCAAAAACAAGGCGGAAGCATCGGCGTGCGAAGCACCCGCGGAAAAGGCACCACCTTCACCATCCGTCTCCCCACCAAAGTCCCGCCGACGAAGAATGACCCGGCGATATCGACATAATAAACAATGACCCCCTAATGAACCAGCGGGTATTTCAAAAGACTTCTTTTAGCACAAGGAACCGATCACCCATGACTCAGTCCATTCCCATTCATCGTGGCATGACTTTTGGATTTTACGCCCGCAACGGCTATTACGCTTCGCCGGTCGCACGGCAGCAGGTGGACAAGATGAAGGCCCTGAACATCAATTGGGTCTGTCTCGTCGTCACCGTTTTACAGGAAACTTATGCCAGCGGACGTCAGTTCCGAGATTTCAAGATCACTCCGGCCGACGACGAGCTTCGTGACATCATCGACTACATTCATCAACAGGGCATGAAAGTGCAGCTTCGTCCGATGCTGGAATGCTGGGACGGCACGCAGCGGATTCACATCATGTTTCCCGGCGACGCCGAGATCATACCCGGCAAGCCAATCACCCACGCGAGCCGCTGGTTTGAAAGCATGTGCGATCGCACGCTGCACTACGCCCGACTGGCCACGCGCGGGGGATGCGAAGCCTTCGGCATCGACAGCGAGATCGACCGCTTCACCGACTACAATGATCGTTGGAAGAAAGTGGTACAAGCCGCTCGGAGCGTCTATTCCGGCCATGTGACATCGAGCCATACTGGCTTGGTCAATTTCCTCAAAGAACTGCAGCGTCCCGACCATTGGTTCCGTGATCTGGATTCGCTGGGCACCAGCTTTTACGATGCGGCCGCCAATAAGGCCGGCGCGACAATGGATGAAATGGTTGCCTTCCTGCAACCCAGACTCGAACACCATCGCAAGATCGCGCAACTTTACGGCAAGCCGTATTATTTCGGCGAAGCCGGCTGCTGCGCAACTTCCGGTGCCACCCAAGTTCCGTATTTCTG
>JBBQSU010000094.1:0-13561 GCA_038234815.1 Tepidisphaerales bacterium
CCATCCCGGCGGAGGTCCGCGAAATCGGGATCGTGGGTTTTCTTGAGGAGGTCATCGGCCTTGCCTCGGCCGAGGTAGTTGACCGCTTCACAGCCTGTCAGGAGCGATATCAGGAGCAGCGCGCCAAGTACACGCGGGCAGGTCGAGCCGGACCGGATAAGAACTCCTGGCCGTCTCTGATTTTGTAAAGCTTCATAAGCGGTGGGCATTTCTGCATTATCCTAAACTAAACCGCTTCACGAATTAGCGTCGAGGAAAACTCGATCCGCGTCAGTTCTTCCGGCGAAATCCACGTCGGCTGGGCGATGGCCGCACCAAGAAACCGCTTGGCGATGACGGCGAACCTCGGTGAATCGTCGGTCACAAAACACCGGAGCGACGGCTCGGCGGTGGTCGACGGCCTCAGCAAGTGTGATGCTGTGAGCCTGCGGGCCACATCTTCGGCGCACAGTTGGGCCGAGTCAATGACGCAAGTGTTGGGGCCGGCCAGACGCTCGATTGCGCCCTTCAGGATCGGGTAATGCGTGCAGCCCAGCAGCAGGACGTCAAGTTGGCGATCCAGCAGTGGCTGGAGATATTGCTTGAGCGCCAGTTGCACCAGCGGATCGGATTCAGTGCGCCCTTCTTCGATAATTGGCACGAGCAGGGGGGTGGCCCGCAGGAGCAGGCGGGCGATGTGCCTGCGGCGATGGATGGCTTTTTCGTATTCCTTGGAGCGGATAGTCGCTTCGGTGGCGATGATGCCGATGAGCGGGTTGTCCTTGGTGCCGGCTGCTGCGGCTGCCGCCTTGGCGCCAGGTTCGATCACGCCGCTAATGCTCAATGCCGGAAACGCCGCGCGCAGGCTCGGCAAAGCCAAGGCGGTGGCGGTGTTGCAGGCGATCACGACATGCTTGGGATCAAACCGGCGAAGGTATGTGATGATCTGTTTGACGAAAAGGCTTACGGTCGCTGCGGATTTCGAGCCATAAGGCAGTCGAGCGGTGTCGCCGAAATAGAGGACGTCTTCGTGCGGCAGGACCGCCCGCATGGCTCGAACCACCGTCAGCCCGCCCAATCCACTGTCGATCACGGCGATGGGGCAATCGGTTCGCATAAATCGGTTATCGGACCTACCGCCGGGCTTTCTTGAAATTTTTCTCAAAATTTTACCTGGGCACGGCTTTTAGCCGGATTTCGACGACTTCGGCGGGGCAAAACAGCCGCAGCGGCCATGTCGAAAATCCGAATCCTCGTGTGACGCACAGCCATGTATCGTTCAGTCGATGAACACCTCGGCAATAGCGTCGCGGGAGCGAATCGTTGCGCTTGGGAGCATAACCGAAGGGGAGGCAGACCTGGCCACCATGCGTGTGGCCGGCGAGGATCAGGTCGGGGCGCAAGTGGCCGATTTGCAGGATGGCATCAGGGAAATGACTCATCACGACGCGTAATACATCAGCCTTACGATCGGGGATGCCGGCTAGGAACTCCGGAGTGAGCAGCGCGCGGTTCATGCCCGGCAGGCCGATCAATTCGATGGAACTGTCGCCGACGGCAGCGGTGGTTCGCTCGCCGTCAATCAGGCGCACGGCTGAATTTTCGATAGGCGCGCCGAAGAGATTGATGTCGTGGTTTCCGCGGATACCGAAAATACCGTATCGGGCTGTCAGCCCGGACAAAAAGCGTTCGAGACAGGGCAGGGTGGGCTTGGGATCATACTTGCTCTCAACATAATCACCGGTGAGCAGCAGGAGATCGGGAGGTTCGATCCTGAGGCGGGCGTGGAACGCGTCGTAAGTCGTCGACCAGTTGGGGCGCAGGTGCAGATCGGACAAGTGGAGGATGCGGACGCCGTCGAGCGCCTGCGTCATGCCGGGAATTTCCAGTTCCACGACGTTCCATTCTAGCCCGCGGGGATGACGCCATTGAATCCAGGGTCCGCGCACCGGCCGATGATGGCGCATTTGCGGGGGCAGGCCGGGCATTTCCGTCGAAGTTTGCGGCTCGGGGTGGTCGATACTCATGGCATTCTGCTATCGGACGTGAGTTGGGAAGGTGTACAATTGTTGATGCCGCAGACTTCGTCTGTATAATAGGATAACTTGTTTGATGGGACGTTATAACGGCCTCGTTTCCTTCCGCGAATTGTCGGCATGACAAAAGGCTTCACACAACGCGCGATTCTGGTGGGCCTGTGGCTGAACGCAGGGCTGCTTCTGTGCATCCTGATGACAACTCTTTCACGATATAACGCGCTTCCTTCGCTTTTGCCTGCGGCCTTCGCGCAGTCGCAGGCACCGATTGCCGGCGGGGCGGGCGTGTTTGTGATGCCGGCGCAGTTTTCACCCAATACTTGGGGCTGCTATTTGCTCGATGTGGATTCCCAAACGCTTGCCGCGTACCAGTTTTATCCCGGCGAGAAGCAGCTGCGATTTGTCGCCGCCCGGACGTATCGCTTTGATCGGCGGATGACGAATTTCAATACTCTGCCTTCGCCAAGTGATATGAAAGACGTGGTAGAAAAGCAGCAACAGGAACTAAGAAATAATCCGAATTCTCAGCCGGTTAAGCCTGAGGCTCCGGCCAACTGAACCCATTGGAGTACCCCTGTCATGGCAAAGATGTTCTATACGCTCGACGAAACCAAGCAGACCCTTGGCAAGAACGAGGAAGAGATCAAGCAATTTACGCGTGAAGGCAAACTCCGCGAGTTCCGAGACGGCCCGCGGCTCATGTTTAAGGCCGACCAGGTGGACGCGCTCCGCAGTAGTGTCACGGGTGACGCGATCAATCTTGGCCCTTCAGATAGCGGCAGCCCCATCGGTCTGGCAGACAGCAAGGGTGGCAGCGGGATCAGTTTGTCGGAGATTTCCGGTTCCGGGCTTGGCTCGGGCATCGGCTCTGGTGCCGCCGGGGGCGGATCAGGCATGATGAATCTAAAGGACGACACGGCCTTGGCCGCCGACCTGGGACTGTCGGGATCGATGGGCGGGGTGCCTTCACCGGCGCGCGGCGGTGCCCAGAGTGGCACGGGGCTGTCGGGCACGTCCACCGGCAGCCGGGTAGGCATCAACGTTTTTGGCGATGAATCTCCCGAAAAAATCGACCCCATGGCCCAGACGAGCGTCTCGCCGGCTATGAACAGCGGAGTGGATTTGAGCCTTGACGCCATAGGTTCTGGCTCGGGCCTGCTCGATCTGACTCGTGAAAGTGACGACACCAGCCTGGGCAGTGTGCTCGACGAAATTAACCCCGGTGCGCGCAAAGCTAGTGCTGGTGGTGGTGGAATGAACGTGCCGGAGGTGGACGACATGCCCGAACCGCGTGGCGGGGTGGTTCGCTCGGCTATGCCGGTTGCCATGGAACGCCCCGACCCTTTGGCCCCCGCCTTCGGTGGCGCGGCTTTGGGCGCCGCAGCGGTCGTGCTCTTCGGCGTGTTTGCGCTAATGGCCTCGGTCATTGGCAGTTGGCCGCAGGTCATCAAAGACCTATATGAAATGGGCAAGACCAGCATGATTATGATCGGCGCGATCGCGCTGGTCGTCCCGGTGGTCTTCTTCTTTGTCGGACTGATCCTTGGCAAAATCGCCCGGTGAGGGCACGATCGTCCATAGGCTCGGTCGCTCCGAAAAAGTCGAAAATGCCCTTCCTGGCAATTCCGTCGAAATTGCGCGTCGGTCTATTGCATTTCTGGATTGCCACTGCAGAATATGCGCATCGGGTACAGGAAGTGCCTGCTTCTGAAGGCGACATGGAATGTCGATGCGAATCGAAAACCCTCTGCAAAATGTCGAACTCAGCAACCGCTCGGACCAGCGGTTTATCGCCGGTGGCCATCCGGCTCAACCATTCACCGCAAGGAGGCCTTACATGGCACGTGTTCACCAATGGATTGGGATCTTGGCGATCAGCCTGGCAACCGTCGGCTGCGTGACCCAGGAAAAGTACGCCGCACTCAAGCTCGAGCGCGATCAACTGGCCGGACGACTGTCCGACGCCGAAGGCAAAGTGGACGCCGCTACCCGCGACGCCCAGGCCTATCGCGATCAGTTAGCCGCCGTCGGCAACGGTGGCAACGCCAGCGCTGCCATGATCTCCAGCCAGGCGCAGCAGCTCTCCGACATGCAGAAGCAGTTGGACGCCGCCAACACCCGCTATGCTGAAGCCATGGGCAAGGTCGGTCAGATTGGCACGCAGCTTTCCCCCGCGCTCACCAATGAACTCAGCGCCTTCGCCCAGGCGAATCCTGATCTGGTCGAATTCGATTCGGCCAAGGGGCTGGTGAAGTTCAAGAGCGACGTCACCTTCGCGCCGGGATCGGCGGTCGTGACCGACAAGGCCCGCGACGTGATCGGTCGCTTCAGCGAAATTCTCAACACCCCTGCGGCCAATGGTTATGAACTGATGGTGGCCGGCCATACGGACAACGCGAAAGTCGCCAATCCCGCGACGATCTCGGCCGGACACAAGGACAACTGGTATCTGTCAGCCCATCGCGCCATTGCGGTGGCTGCGGAATTGTTCAACCACCGCGTGAGCAGCAATCGGCTGTCCGTCGCGGGATTTGCCGATCAGCGTCCGGTGGCGAGCAACTCGTCGGATTCGGGCCGGGCGCAGAACCGCCGCGTGGAAGTGCTGATCCTGCCGACCACCGTTCGTGGAACAACGGGCGCGACTAGCGGGTTCTCCACCTCGTCGGAAAGGCCGACACCACCGAAGAAGGCTGCCCCGATGAACATGAACAAGGATATGCCCGCCGGCGAGACGCACACGATGCCCGGGGCAAACAAATAATCGTCCCGGAAGATTTTGACCTTTGGCCAACGCCTGGCCCCGTGCGATAAATCGCTCGGGGCCATTTTGTTGGCCTTTCGACTTAACGAAAAGGGCCTATACTTCCGAGCGATGGCGTTTCAAATCGTGCAAATTCTTTACTGGCTGGCGTTGGCGACGTGGTTTGGCGGGGTGCTGTTCGTCGCCATTGTAGCGCGGATCGTTCTGCGCAGCGTGAGCGAGGCAAAGCCAGTGTTGCCTGACGTGCTGAGTGTCAACCTCGACGGGCAGCACGGCACGCTCCTGGCCGGGCGGATCAACGAGAACATTCTCAAGTGGTTTTTATCCGTCGAACTGACCTGCGCGGGACTGCTTCTGCTGACGATGCTCGCTCAGCCATCGGTGATCGATCTGACCGACAACAACGGCATCGCGGCGATTCTCCGCGCGATGCTGATGATCGGCGCGACGGGGATGGTGATGTACGACTGGTGGTTTGTCTGGCCAAGAATCCAACGCTCGCGCCAGCAATACCTGGATCACGCCGACGAACCGGAAACCGCCAATCCGGCGCTGGACGAATATGACCGTCAACAGCATCTAAGCGAAAATCTACTCGGCGCGGTCATCTTTCTGCTGCTGGGGATCGTGCTGTTCAGCGGAAGCATTTCACCCAAGCGCGCCACCTCGGTGAGCCATGAAAGTAAGGAAAGCAGCGCAATCGTCAGATAAACTTCGTCAGCGCGCGCGGATAATTTTGCGACTTTTGAAGCGCGAATATCCCGACGCGCGATGTAGTCTTGATTTTCACAATCCTCTCGAACTTCTCGTAGCCACGATCCTGTCAGCCCAGTGTACCGACGTGCGGGTGAACATCGTGACGCCGGCACTTTTTCAGAAATACGCCTCGGCCGCGGAGTTTGCGCGCTCCGACCCTGCGCAGTTAGAGCGCGACATCCAGTCAACTGGTTTTTTCAGGAACAAAGCCAAGAGCCTTCGGGCGATGGCTGCGGCGCTGATCGAGCGCCATGGCGGGCTGGTGCCGAACACGATGGACGAGCTGCAGGCGCTGGCTGGGGTTGGCCGGAAGACCGCCAACGTTGTCTTGGGCAATGCTTTTGACAAGAACGTGGGCGTGACGGTGGATACGCACGTCACCCGGTTGTCCAACCGTCTGGGCTTTACCCGTCACAAGAGCGACGCGGCGAAAATAGAACGCGACCTGATGCAGCTCATTCCGCAGGACGAATGGACGCTCTGGTCGCACCTGCTGATCGCCCATGGCCGAAGAATATGCCAGGCCCGCAAGCCCAAGTGCCCAGAATGTTTGCTGGCCGAGCATTGTCCCAAAATCGGAGTCGCGGGGGGCAAAAAGGTTCCGATCACGCCGATGATTCTTCGTTCAGGAAAAGCGCGCGGCCCTAGCTTGTCGTGAATGCAAGGAAGCGAGTGGGCCGCCTCACCCATTATCGTTCAAATGGTCGATCATCATGCGCAACCGCCCGTGATCCTTACGATTGAAGTGAAAGACAAGTCGCGGAAGTTCAAGAATCGCCGGTTCGTCCTTTTCGATCGGCAAAGCTTCGCTGGCGATGAAATCCCCGCTGACCTTGATATCCGAAAAATGAGAAGTCAGGTTTTGAATCAGCTTTGGTGACGGCCGCCGCTGCAACCGCAAAATCAACTCATCGCGGTTGTATCGCACGCTGTGAAAGTTGCTGTAAAAGTGGGTGCATTCGCGCATGGCTTCGTTCACGTCGTCCGTGATCTTGTAAAGCGCCAGATCGGGCGGGCTGATCAGCCCACGGGCCAGCAATTGCGACTTCACATACTCCTGCCACTTTTTCCAATAGTCCCCGCCGGGCGAATCGACAAAGACGATGGGCAGCGGGACGCTTTTGCCGGTCTGAATAAGCGTTAATACTTCAAAGCCCTCGTCCATCGTGCCAAATCCGCCGGGAAAAAGGGCAATGGCGTTGCTGGATCTGACGAACATGAGCTTGCGCGTAAAGAAGTACCTGAAGTTAATCAGCTTCGGATCGTTGGCTATGAATTCGTTGGTAGCCTGCTCGAAGGGGAGACGAATCCCCAAGCCGAAGCTGGGTGCTGCCCCTGCTCCGCCATGCCCCGCGGCCATGATCCCGCCACCGGCGCCGGTGATGACCATCCAGCCCTTGGCGGCCATTCCTTTGCCAAACTCGGCGGCGCCGATGTAGTCGGGACTGTCGATCGGCGTGCGCGCCGATCCAAAAATACTCACCTTGTGCGTATCGTGATAAGGTGCAAAAATTTTCAGCGCATACCGCAGTTCTTTAAGCGAACGGTTGATGAGTTTCACGTCCCCGCGATTGGTTTCATCGCGCAGCAACTTCAGGGCATTGGCAACAATCTCGCCAACCAAATCCCCCTCGGGCACTTTCGCCAACTCGCGCACCAGGTCGGCCGCGGCCTTATTAACGCCTTCCAACTCCGCGCGGTTCAGACGACGTGGCGTTTCCTGCGATTCTTGCGATTGTTCGACATCTTCTTCGGTCTGCATCCGGTCGGGTCGTTTCATGCTTACTTCCTTAAACTGCATCTTGTTGGCTTATCAAGCTGCGATGATAGCACGGCCCCGACTTATCACGTCGGTGAGAGGGCCGGGATTGTCATACTTAAATGCCAGCGGTTTCGGCTCATTTGCCACTTTGCCTCTACGACCGCAAAATGCAAGGCCATGAAAGAGCCAGGCCGATTTCTCGTCACTGCAGGCAGCACGCGTGAGGCCATCGACCGCGTGCGTGACTGGGGGAACATTTTCACCGGCAACACCGGGTTTGCCATCGCCGAGGCGCTGGCACGGATCGGCCACGTCGATTTGCTGACCAGCAATGCCGCTCACTTCCGTCAGCTAGAATCCTCCTCGCTCATTGAGGGGATTGCATTTCGCTCGCATTCGGATTTGGTTACGGCCCTGGAACAGCGAATGCGAACTCAGTCGTATGACGGCATATTCATGACAGCGGCGGTGTCGGATTATAAACCCGTCGAGACGGTCGAAATTGTCTCGCGCGAGAACACTGGCCGAGATGGCGAACAGTGCTGGATCGTTCGCAACGTGCAAGCAGAGAAGGTGAAGAGCACTTATGCGAACATCGCCGTCGCCGGTGCGCGCACCGAGAAAATTATCGATCTATTCCGTTCGCGATGGAATTTCCACAAGCTGCTGGTGAAATTCAAGCTTGAGGTGGGCATCGACGACGAACAGCTGATCGAAATCGGCCAAAGAAGCCGCCTGGCCAGTGCCGCCAATTTCCTGGTGGCTAATACGCTGGACATGGTAAGCGGGGCCAGGGCCGGGGCCTATCTGCTGAGTGATGCCGGCAGCCAATGGGTGGCTCGGCTCGACCTGCCCGACAAATTGAGGTCACTAGCTGGAGAATATCTATGAAAAAGGTCGCTGTAACCGGCGGAAGCGGAAAAGCGGGCCGCGCCGTGGTCCGCGAACTGCTCGACCACAACTATGAGGTGCGGAATATCGATCGGGCGGTGCCGGTGGAGCGCATCTGCTCATTCATCAAGGCTGATCTGACTGATGCCGGTGAGGCCATTGAGGCCCTGGCTGGCTGCGATGCCGTCATCCACCTCGCGGCGATTCCCGCGCCGGGCATCCTCACTGATGAGAAGACTTTTCGTATCAACACCACCAGCACCTACAACGTTTTCTCCGCAGCTCGGCTTCACAAGATGAAGCGCATTGCCTGGGCCAGCAGCGAAACGACTCTGGGCCTGCCGTTTAACGACGTCAAGCCGAAGTTCGCACCGATCGACGAGACGCATTATCCATTCCCGCAGAGTAGTTATGCCCTCTCAAAGGTGGTCGGCGAGACGATGGCCGATCAATTTGCTCGCTGGACCGGCATCCCCATCGTCAGCTTGCGCCTCAGCAATGTGATGGAGGTGCAGGATTACACCAGGTTTCGGTCGATGTGGGCCGATCCCAACGCCCGTCGGTGGAACGCTTGGGGCTACATCGACGCCCGCGACGCTGCTCAGGCGTTTCGTCTGGGAATAGAAAGGCCGATTGACGGGCACGAGGCGTTTATTATCGCCGCGGCCGACACGGTGATGGATCGGCCAAGCCGCGAGCTGCTTCAGGCGGTCTATTCCGAAACCCCTCTGCGGCGCGAAATCGGCACATTTGAAACGCTCCTGTCGATCGATAAAGCGCGACGGATGCTGGGATACGAGCCGATACATTCGTGGCGAAATAAAGGTGAAATCGTCATATGAAACGGATGACATGAATTGACCCACGCCAGCGTGAATTGGCCGGTTACACTCGAGCGGGGTATTATAAAATCATGATCGACAAGTCCTTCGTAAAGTGGTGGGTTTCGCGGGTGCAGCCTTTTGCCGAGGTGGAACCGGAGAAACTGGCGGCTGAGTCCGAGGCCATGGCCGAGCAACAGAACTACAACCGGCATTATGCGGATTTTTTGAATAAGGCTGTGCTGCCCGCGGTCGATGGGGTGGTCAAGCTTTTCGCCCAGCACCGGATCGTGCATCGCGTGAGCACGTGGGGCAATCAGCTTTCGTTGCGGGTGCATTTAGCCTGGCGATGGGGGGAACTGGTGATAACGCAAAGCCATGAAGACTGCGTGACATTTGAACACCACATCATCACCGAAGGCGAACGCCGCGGGGACGATTCGGTCGAGGACCATTCGCACCAATACGACTTGCGTGATCCGATTCCGCCTGCGGTGGCCGAGAGCGAGCTTCAGTTTTTTCTTTCGCGGATCGCGCAGGATTTAGTGGAGGCAATGTCGCCCGGCGATCTGGAACCGGAGAGTTAAACCCGCCGGTCGAGGCATAAGTTGCACTTACGTCTTCAATTTTGGGGAATGCTCGGCTCGGTGGGGGTGGCACTGAAGCGGTCGGTGATAAAGCCGGCGGCGATGTCGTCGGGATTACGCATTTTCAGGTCGGGGTTGGGAATGTGTGTGCAAGGCAGGGGAGCGTTCCAACAAAAATCTCCCGAAGCCGGAACAAACATCGTCACGCCAAACCGTGAGACGAACGGGTGATAGTCAGTCCGCACGGGAGGCTGAAAGCCCAAATCCTTTCCGGGGAAAATGACCAGCCTGCGGGCAATGGATTCGGCGTCCATCCTGCCGCTTACGGCCTGGTGCCATAACGGAAGCAGGCAGAGTAATACGATGCCTGCAAAG
Organism: Tepidisphaerales bacterium; assembly: GCA_038234815.1. Classification (GTDB taxonomy): domain Bacteria; phylum Planctomycetota; class Phycisphaerae; order Tepidisphaerales; family Tepidisphaeraceae; genus JBBQSU01. Next base: position 9,969 of record JBBQSU010000094.1, read on the forward strand.
GCTGCGCGGTGCAGGCGCGTCGGCAGCAGCCCGGCCAGTGCCGCCGCTCCCAGTGATAAAGGAAACGCGAAGCCGAATCGGATGGCTGGTGAGGTGGCCAGCCAGAATGTTGTCGCGGTCAAGGCGGGCAAAGCAGCCCAGCACCACAACATCCGCCGGCGTGGCCAGCGCTGGGAGTGGATTGCGCGCCGGGCCAGGAGCGATCCACCTGCCAGAAGAAACACGACGCTGGGCAACGTGCGGTCGATTTCGGTGGTGCCTGCTTCGGTCAGCCAATGGCCGAGCCACGGGCCGCCGATCGCGGTCTGATCGATGGCAATTCCCCTGCCGTGGGCGGCGATCCAGTGTCGAAGCCGCGACAAATCTTCGGACGGATAGCGCCAGTCTACGTTCTGCGCAGCAAAACTCGCCGGGAAAAGCGGGTAGCCGCTTAAGATCACCCCGCGAGCCATGTAAGGCACCGCAAAAACGATCATCACGCCCGTAGTAAAGGTGATCGATCGATGCAATCGCCACGGCACAGTCAGAATCAATGGCAACACTGCCAGCAACGGAAGGGCCATTCCGGCCAGTCCCAGCACGCTGAGTTTACAGCATACCGCAGCGGCCAACGTGCTCAGGAGCGCCACGTTAGTTCCCCACTGGGGACGGTGCAGCAGTCGCAGCAGGAGGCCGATACTGACGAGTGTCAAAACCGCTGCGGGGAGGTCGGAAGACAAACTTCCCATCTCCGGCCGCATGGCCAGGGCCATCCCCGCAGGCAACGTGAGGAGGTAATAACGATCCTCAATGCGGCTGCGGCGACGCATCACGCGCAGGCCGCCGATCAATCCACGCAGCATTAGCGGGAAGAGGAACAGCCCCGCGACGACATGTTGCGCCCGCCCGTGCCATGGGCCGACGTTCACCATCGCGGCTAGCAGGTGATTGGCGTTATTAAACGCAAGATTGCGTTGCAAATTGGCCAGGCCCGGCACCACGGGAAATGCGTTAGCCCAGCGCATCGCATTGATGTGATACATTCGCGTGTCGTACAAATCCGCAGGGCCGATCGCGCGATTGGCGAGAAAAAACATGCAGAGCGGGATTACCCGACCGACCCACCCATACCCGCGAAGTGTGGCCCCCAAGCGAGCGGTCATTCCTTTGCTGTACAGCAGCCATCCGCAGGCCCCGGTCATCAACAACAGCAGTACCGGAACAGCATTGATTGCAAAAAACAGTGACCAGATTTGCAGCCCCGCCAACGTGACGGCCAAGCCCAGCCAGAAGCGGATGAAAAGGGAATCACGCTGCCAGCGGGTCCGCCGCAGCATCAAAAGCCCCAGGCCGACCAAAGCGCCGGCTAACGTCACCCAGGTGGCCAGCACCGCCGTCATCGCAAACAGCCACCACAACAGACTCATGCGGACCCTCTCCGCTGCCGAGGCCTACAGCCGGCGAGCGCCTTCCAGCAGCATTTGCTCGGTGGTTTCCCAGCCGATGCAGGCATCGGTGATTGAGACGCCGTATTTAAGTTCTCGTGGGTCGGCTGGGATCACTTGCTGACCTTCAATCAGGTTGCTTTCAATCATAACGCCCATGATGGGGCAATCGGGATTGGCTCGCTGCTCGATCACGCTTTGCCACACCATCCGTTGATTTTCGTGTCGCTTGCTTGAATTGGCATGAGAGCAATCGACCATCAGCCGCGAGGAGAGCTGCGCTGCGGCGAGTTTGGCGGCGGACTTCGCGACGTTTTTTGGATCGAAATTGGTCTGGTCCGATCCGCCACGCAGGATGATGTGGCCGTCGGGATTCCCGCGGGTCTGCACGATGCAGGTCAGGCCCGCTTCGTCGATACCCAGGAAATGATGGCCGGACCTGGCGGCCTTGAGTGCATCAATAGCGATCTGGACTGAGCCATCGGTGGAGTTCTTATATCCGACAGGCATCGACAGCCCGCTGGCCATTTGTCGGTGGGTTTGAGATTCGGTGGTGCGCGCGCCGATGGCGGCCCACGAAACCAGATCATCGAGATATTGCGGGATGATCGGATCGAGAAACTCGGTCCCGCAGGGTAAGTTTAGCTCGTTGATTGTCAGCATCAATTCGCGGGCCTGCTTCAGGCCAAAATCCATGTCGAAACTGCCGTCAATATGCGGGTCGTTAATCAATCCCTTCCAGCCGACGATGGTGCGGGGTTTTTCAAAATAGACACGCATGACGATGAGGAACTTGTCCTTCACCTGCTGCTGCACTCCTGCCAGCCTTCGGGCGTATTCGCCGGCGGCTTGCACGTCGTGTACTGAACAAGGTCCGATCACTATCAGTAGCCGCTTGTCGTCGCCACGCAGCACCCGGCGGATGTCCTGGCGACCGGTGAGGACGGTCTGCCGCGCCACCTCAGTCGATGGGATCAGCCGCTGCAACTGTCCCGGCGCGATGATCGACCGAATGCTGACGATGTTCACGTTTTGCGTGGGATCAGCAGCCAGCGGGGAATTTTTTATTTTCGTTGCACTCATAAATGGTCGTTCCCGGTTCGGAGCGGGGAATTTTCCATTCTACTCGGATGACGGCACAGGCGACAAGCGACCGAGCGGAGGTGTAGCTGGCTTTGCAGCAGACCGGAGGCTTGGCGGGCCGGTTCTTCTGCGTCAAAGAGCGTAAAGAGGCTGCTGCCGCTGCCGCTCATTCGCACGATGCGGCCAAGGATTTGCTCGGCCTTGGCCCGCCATGTAGCCAGTAGCGGGGCCAGATCGAAGGCCGCGGATTCCATGTCATTCACCAGAAGGGGAAGCAGGTCGATAGCGGGCAGGGATGCCCAGCTAGCCCAGTCAACCGGACGCGCCATAGCTATGGGGTCGCCGAGGCCAAGCTCGTCAAACCTGCGATAGACAGCCGGCGTGGGCAAGGCTAGTTCCGGCAATATCAGGCACACCCAGCCCGGGGCTGGCGCGGCGGTCGGCTGAACGATCTCCCCACGGCCGGTGCAGATAGCGCTGGGCGCGAGCAGGAAGAATGGCACGTCGCTGCCGAGTTGCCCGGCCAAGCGAGATAGATCGATTGGTTTACGGAGCATCGCGCTAACGGCCAAAAGTGTCGCGGCGGCGTCGGAACTCCCACCGCCCAGCCCCGCGCCGTGCGGGATCAATTTTTGGAGGCGGATCTTAAGCCCTGGGCCATCCGCCGGAAGTACCAACGCTGCGGCGCGATGGACGAGGTTGGCAGGGTCACTAGGCAGCGACGGATCGTCGCAGCTCAAGTCGATCCCCGGCGAGGGTCTGGGCTGGAAATGGATTTGGTCGGAGAGATCGATCGTATTCATCCATGACACGAGCGGATGGAAGCCGTCGGCACGTGCAGGTCCGACACGCAGGTGGAGATTGATCTTGGCCGGGGCTGTGACGGTCATCTGCCTGACAGCCTGCGGGATAGGCCGTGCGTCTGTCAAGCGGGGCACGTTCGGTCCAGGGCCAAATCATTTGGCCAGAAGTGGCGATAACAGCACCTTTAGCAGGTAGTCGCGATTGCGGCAGGCCTTGAGGCGTTTGTTCTTGACGCCGATCTTCACACTCTTGTCCCGTCGCAGCAGCCCCAGGGCGATGCGG
>JBBQSU010000095.1:0-13502 GCA_038234815.1 Tepidisphaerales bacterium
GGCACTGGCCTCGAAAGCCACGGGTTACCCGATCGCCAAGCTGGCGGCAAAATTGGCGGTGGGATACACGCTGGACGAATTGCCCAACTACATCACCAGCAAGAAGAGCGGGAAGAACGACGGCACGTGGGATCTGTACACCAGCGCCTGCTTCGAGCCGACCATCGACTACTGCGTCGTGAAGATCCCTCGCTGGACGTTTGAAAAGTTCCCCGACGCCGACGAGACGCTCACCACGCAGATGAAGAGCGTCGGCGAAGCGATGAGCATCGGCCGGACGTTTAAGGAAGCCCTGCAAAAGGGCATCCGCAGCATGGAGGTCAAGCGCTTTGGCTTCGGGCTGGATAAGTACGACAAGTGGCTTAACGCCCAGCAGGGCAAGACAAACGTGCCCAAGGCCGACGCCGCCAGCGACAAAACCACGCAAGGCGAATCGATTGACCAGGAATGGCCCATCCCCGAGGACAAGCTTCGCAGAAAGCTCGCGGTGCCCAGCCAGGGCCGGCTGTATTACCTGCGGTATGCGCTGAAGATGGGCTGGACAATCGATCAGATCTATGAACTGACGAAAATCGACAAGTGGTTTTTGGCGCAGATGAATGAGTTGGTGGATTTCGAAAAGGAACTGATCTCCTTCTCTGAATTGGCTGGCGGCCCACTGATCAGCATTCCGTGGCAGGGAATCTATCGCCGGGCAAAGGAACTCGGCTATAGCGACCATCAGCTTGCCAACGTATGGGCTGTCAAGCCTATCCACTTGAGAGAGCTTCGGGAATCCGTCGGCGTAAAGCCAGTCTACAAACTCGTTGACACCTGCGCCGCTGAATTCGAAGCCGCGACGCCATATTACTATTCGACATACGAAACGCCCTACACGCAGAACGGCGAGTCGATCACCGAAGACGAAATCCGCCTGACCGAACGCCCCAAGGTTCTCATCATCGGCGGCGGGCCGAACCGCATCGGCCAGGGCATCGAATTCGACTACTGCTGCGTGCAGGCCGCATTTGCCATGAAGGAACTGGGCATCGAATCGGTGATGATCAATTCCAATCCCGAGACGGTTTCCACCGACTACGACACGTCCGATCTGCTCTTCTTCGAACCTCTGACGCACGAAGACATTCTCAACATCTGCGAGCGCCTGAACGGCAAACCGTTCGGTGAAAAAGGCGGATTGGTCAAAGGCGTCATCGTCCAGTTCGGTGGCCAAACCCCGCTCAACCTGGCGCGAGGCCTGATGGAAGCCGGCGTCCCGATCATCGGTACCAGCGTCGATTCGCTCGATGCCGCCGGCGATCGCGAGCAGTTCCGCGACCTCCTGAAAAAGCTCGGCCTGAAGCAGCCCGAGAACGGCATCGCCCGCAGCGTCGAAGAAGCCCGCGCGATCGCCAAACGCATCAGCTATCCCGTGCTCGTCCGCCCCAGCTTCGTGCTCGGCGGTCGCGCGATGGAGATCGTGTCCGACGAAGACCAGCTTAATTATTACATGACGCACGCGGTCGAGGCCGCGTCGGGATCGACCATCCTTGTCGACAAATTCCTCGACAACGCCACCGAGGTGGATGTGGACTGCCTGGCCGACTACGACGCCAGCGGAAACGGCCAGGCCATTATCATCGGCGTGATGGAGCACATCGAAGAAGCCGGCATCCACTCCGGCGATTCCGCGTGCGCACTCCCGCCTTATTCCCTTTCCAGCCAAATCATCGCCGAGCTTAAGCGGCAGACGAAGGAACTGGCCAAGGCCTTGAAGGTCTGCGGGCTGATGAACGTGCAGTATGCCATCAAGGACAATCAAATCTTCGTGATCGAAGTCAATCCCCGCGCCAGCCGCACGGTGCCGTTCGTATCCAAAGCCACGGGCATCCCCTGGGCCAAAATCGCCGCCAAGGTGATGACCGGCAAGACGCTCAAATCGCTGAACGTCACCGAGCAGCCCGACCCGAAGCACGTCAGCGTGAAAGAAGTCGTCTTCCCGTTCAGCAAGTTCCCCGGGGTCGATATCATCCTCGGCCCGGAGATGCGCAGCACCGGCGAGGTCATGGGCATCGACGTCAATTTCACTCTGGCCTTTGCCAAGAGCCAGATCGCCGCTGGCAGCGCGCTACCCACCAAAGGCACGGTTTACATCAGCGTCAACAATCACGACAAGCCGGCCATCGTGCCCATCGCCCGGCATATTGCCGAATCCGGCTTCGAGATCATCTCGACCGGCGGGACGTATGAAGTCCTGAAAAAGGCCGACATCCCCGCCCGGCGCATTAACAAGCTGGCCGAAGGCCGCCCGCACATTGGTGACATGATGAAGAACGGCAAAGTGCAGCTCATCATCAACACGCCGACGAAAAAAGGCCCCGCCACCGACGAGGGCAAGATCCGCTCGATGGCGGTGCTGAACAAAATCCCCATCGTGACCACGCTCACCGGTGCCCGCGCCGCCGCCAACGCCATCCAGGCCTTGCAGTCGGCAGGCTGGGGCGTCAAACCGCTTCAGGATTATTTCACCAGGCAGCAATGAAACCCGCCACCAAGGCGGCCATGGATAATGACGCGAAGCCGGTCGGTCAGACCCGTATGCGGTGCGCCTAAATGCGCCGCGCGGAAACGCGCACCGCTTTGGTCCTACTGAATCCCGAATTTCCCAAGCCCTCCCGTCCCTCGCGCGCTGCCCAACGTCCGCGGCCGATTTAACCTGGCCCCGTCTCGCGCTCCCATCAACCCACACCCGCGACCCGCCCGAGGCACGGCCGTGAGGACAACACTTGGCGTCGCCAGGCACAATCCGTCGAAATTCGGCCAAATTCACGCATTTCGCGCCCATCTTGCTTGAAAAAAGGGGTCCAAAGGGGGTCCCAAAGAGGTCCCTTTGGGGTCCCACTGCTGTCTTGGCGAAGTCCTTTCCGGGTCCGCCGGGGTGCGGGGAGGGTCCGGTTTGTTGCGCCCCTCCAATGCCGTCAAGGAAAGAAAATCCCGCGCGGGAGACGCACGCGGCTAAAAGGACATTTGTAGGTCCGGCGTCGCCGAACGATTTCCCCCGCCCGAGTCCAACGCCCGGCAACCACCGCGCCGCGCAAGTGCCGGCGCGTAACGAGCCAATCAATGTCATCGAGTCCGAGGCCATCAACGTCACCAAGTCATTATTAGTCATAAGTAAAGCCCTCTACACTAGGGGCAGAAAAACGCCCGAAGGTGCGCGAATTGGCGCTTTTTCGCGCAACTTGGAGTGCTGCGAAATGCAGTTAAACCTTTTTCATTTCAGAGCTTATAAAAAATTTTATTTTTTTGGAAAAGTTCAAATCTGGGTGCGCTTTTTGGCGCCAAAAAGCGCACCATCCGGAAAATCGGATCTGACCGGGTTGCCCCTTTAAGAGGTAGCAAGCCAAGCAGTTGTTGACCCACGGGAATCAGTGCTAGACTACTGACGGTATGACCATCACCATCGACCTACCACAAAATCTTGACGACGCCTCCGCCCGTCGTGCAGAAGTTGAAGCGCGCGAAGCCGCGGGCGTGCAGCTTTACCGCGATGGTGAGTTTTCACCCGGACAACTGGCTTCGTTTCTTGGCATTGACCGCAGCCTCGTGGATGAGATTCTCGACCGGCACGGTGTTGGCATTCTCACGGGTGTCACGTCCGATGAAATCGCCCAACAGGCCGAAACCCTGCGCCGGCTGCGCCAAAGGAATCACTGAAGGATTTGGCGCCGATGCTCATCGTCTCTGATACAGGCCCTTTGCGTTACCTGATCGAGATTGAATGCTCCGATGTACTGCCGCGGCTTTACGGACGCATTCTCACCCCGCCGGAGGTTATGGCCGAACTTCGGCAGGCCCACTTCCCCGCATCCGTCCACGCGTGGGCCACCCATCCACCTTCGTGGCTCCAAGCTGAATCGCCTGCCAAAATCCAATTCCTTGACACTCTTGATGCGGGAGAAGCGGCAGCGCTTTCGCTGGCAATCGAATGCCATGCGGATGTGTTGCTGGTCGATGAGCGGAAGGCCACGCGTGTCGCGCGCGAATCAGGGGTTATCACTGTCGGCACGCTGGGCGTCCTTCGTGATGCAGCATTGGATGGCCTGATCGACTTTCGTGCCCCCATCCACCGACTGGCCCAAAGCACGCGGTTCCACCACGACAAGGCCTTGATCGATCAAGTCACGGCCGACTTCGATCTACAGCAACGTCAGCGGCCAACCTGAGCGATCATGACTGATGTCGTCCCAAGCCCGACAGATTGACGCCGCACCCCCGTCCAGCCCATTCGACCCTCACGAAGTATTCCGGCAGTGATTTTTCAGCCCTCCGTCCGATCGACCCAGCCGCGTCAACTCCCCAGCGATGAAAAATCAGACTCAGCGCGAGTTGTTGCAACAATCAGATGATGATTCGGCCATTTTCGCCTTGCTTAAGCGCACCCTGAAGCGCCCTTCAAACTAAGTCCGATTCTGTGTTTCCAGAAGGATATCCACCAGAAAGCCGGCGCATATCGCCAACCGGTTGCAATTTAAGCCCCAGCGGCAGGGCCTCCAACCTCAGTCCCACCACCGCCCAGAGGCCTGTCCCCCTGAGTCGGCCACCACCCGGCAAAGTATTGCCACGGCATTTCCCCCATTTAATTCACACGCTGCAATTGCTACTCCTCAGAGGCAGAGTTATATTGCGGATGTTCTCATCTTTTAGGGTGTATTTTCTTATTGCTGTACGGCAAAAAGTCGCGGTTGCCGCCAAGGATGCATCGGACTGGCGGGGCAATCTACAAATCTTTCCCGGTGCGGTCTCTCGGAAAGGAATTGCCATGCGCTCGCTTCGATCCAATCGTTCTTCGTTCTCTCGGAAATTGTCCCACTCACGCCAATCTTGGATCGCACCACGGACGACTATTGAGTCCTTGGAACAGCGGGTGATGCTGAGTACCGGACCAATAACATTGGGGCAAGTGAAGACGGGCTCGCTGGCGGTCGCGCAGGTGGATTCCTATACGTTTACCGGCGCGGTGGGCAACATAGTGCGAGTTGCCGTGGGTGGCATTTATGATGGCTGGCAGAATCCAGTTGCCGACCTGATCGCACCGGGCGGGGCGGTGGTTGGCTCGGTCAATGAGTTTACCCAATCGTCCTTCACACTTACTGCCACGGGGACTTACATCGTCCAGGTCCACGACGAGAACTATGCTGAGACGCTCGCCTATTCCGTTGGACTTGAGGGAGTGAAGCCAGTCAGTACCGATGCCGTGGCCATTGGTCGCGGCAGTGTGCATACGGGGACGACCACCACCGGCGCTCAGGTGGACGAGGTGACGTTTAGCGGCACGGCGGGCGACATCGTACGAGTTGCCGTGGCTGGCATTTATGATGGCTGGCAGAATCCAGTTGCCGACCTGATCGCACCGAGTGGGGCGGTGGTCGGTTCGGTCAATGAGTTTACCCAATCGCCCTTCACGCTTCCTGCCACGGGGACTTACATCATCCAGGTCCACGACGAGAACTATACCGAAGCGCTCACCTATTCGGTTGGACTCGAGGGAGTGAAGCCCATCAGCGATGATGCTCGGGCGATCATCCCCAGTGTGACCTTCTCAGGCACCTTGATTACTGGCGCACAGGTTGACCAAGCCAAGTTCTACGCGGACGCAGGAGACGTCGTACGAGTTGCCGTGGGCCTTAATTACGATGGCTGGCAGAACCCCGTCGGCGACATCCTTGACGCATCGATGAACATTGTGGGCAGCGTGACCGAAGGCACCCAGGCTAATTTCACGTTGAACACCAGCGGCGTGTACGTGATCCAGTTCCACGACGAAAACTTCAGCGAGCCTTTGGCCTATTCGGGGTCACTCAGTTGGGTCAGCCCCGCCGAGGGGAGCATCTCCGGCCAGGTTTTCAATGATCTGAACGGAAATGCGACCAAGGACGCCGGAGAAACGGGACTTCAGGGGCGAGCGCTCTTCCTAGATACAAACGGCAACACCATTTTGGATGCCGGCGAACGCACGACAGTCAGCGATTTTCAGGGAAATTACTGCTTTACCAGCCTGTCGGCGGCCACGTATGTCGTCCGCGAAGTTGTGCCTAGTGGTTGGGTCATCACCAAGCCTGCTGCAACCTACTACAGTGTGCCGGTCTCAATTCTGGAAAATGTTGTGACAAAGGACTTCGGCAACAAACAATCCACAGTTGTCCTCCCGACCCTCTCCATCGTCGCCACCGACGCCACCGCGACCGAACCGGTTTCATCCTCTACAACGGCGACCGACACCGGGCTTTATACCATCACTCGCACCGGCGCGACGACCGCGGCGCTGAGCGTGATCCTCAGCATCACCGGCACCGCGACCAATGGCACGGATTACACCACCATCACCACGCCGGTCTCCATCCCGGCGGGTGCCGCGTCGACGACCGTCAAGCTGACTCCAAAGTATGACGGTGTTGCCGAATCGACCGAGACCGCCATCGTCACCCTCGGCACCAGCGCCGCCTACACCATCGACGCGGCCAAGAAAGCGGCCACGGTGAACATCATCAATACCAATCCCGTCACCACCGCACCCGAGGCCGATGTTTTGTTCGGCACCGCCGCCGTGGTTGATGGCGATACATCGCCTTCCACCACTGACGGCACCGACTTCGGCTCTGTCGCCGTGGGGGCGACGGGTCCTACCAAGGTTTTCACCGTTAAGAACACCGGCACTGCGGCGCTGACGACCAGCAATCTCCGCATCCTTACGACCAATGACCCGGCGGGGACTGCGACCGGCGTGTTCAGCATTGTCGAGGGGCTGAGCGCCAGCATCGCTCCGGGTGCCAGTGACACTTTCACCATCCGGCTCAACACGACCAGCACCGGCGACTTCACCCGCTACGTTTTCTTCACCAACAACGACAGCAACGAGAATCCCTACAACTTTGCGATCAAAGGCGTGGTGGCGGCATCGACCGGATCGATTGCCGGCCTGCTTTTCCACGATTTCAACGGCAGCAGCACACAGGACACCGGCGACAGCGTGCTGGGCGGATGGACGGTCTTCCTCGATAAGGATAACGACGGCATTCTGGACACCGGCGAACCGTCGAAGTTGACGGATGCCAATGGCGGGTATTCGTTTACCGCGCTGACCAACGGTGCCTATCGCGTGCGGCCGGTGCTCAAGAGCGGGTGGCTCAACGTTTCATCTGTTTATACCGACGTCACCGTGGCCGGCGCGGCCATAACGGCCAGGAACTTTGCGATTGCCCGTCCCGTCACCATCAGCGGGAATGTGTTTAACGACACCAATCGAGACGGTTTCCAGGACATCGGCGAGACGGGACTATCGGCGTGGAAGCTGTTCATCGACGCCGATAATGACGGCGTACTGTACGCCGGCGAGAAGACGGCGACCACCGATGCGTCGGGCAACTACGCGTTCACCGGATTGAAGCCGGGGACTTTTAGCGTGCGATTGATCGTCAATGCCGGCGCTACGGCGACAACGCCGGTCGTTGCCAGCATCGCCCTGCGCAGCGGAACGACTTCGTCGGGCAACGGGTTTGGCGCAAAGACGGCGTAATCGTCTGACGAAGATGGATTCTTGCAGGCGGGTGCGGCCATTGCGTGGCCCACCCGCCTGCAGTCATTTTATAGCTATGCCAGGGAAATGCGCCCCCGATCGAGCCGACACTTCAGGGCGGAAATCGGTGGTAAATGTTGAACCGGTCTTTTTCCCCTTGCCAGCGGTCCGTAATCCGACGATATTTCCTCTCCTTATGTCAACCCAAACCTTTCCTATCGATCTCAAGGCGCTCAAACCTGTTTCCATTCATCCTTCGCAGGCGAAATTGAACGACGAGCAGCGGGCGGCGCTGCGGTTCAATATCCAGCTTTGCCGGGACACGATTGTGTTCTTCACGTCCCTGGCCGGGGCAAAGGGCCTGTCGGGACACTCGGGCGGGGCGTATGACACCGTGCCGGAAGTGATGATCATTCGGGCCTTCATCGCTGGCGGCGCGCCGATCGTGCCGACGATTTATGACGAAGCCGGGCACCGCGTGGCGACGGTTTATCTCAATTCGGTGCTCGACGGGGCCATGCCGGCCGAAAAGTTGCTGCATTACCGCGAATTTAATCATGGATTGCCCGGGCACCCGGAAAAGCTGCTGACACCGGGCGTGAATTTCAGTTCCGGGCGGCTGGGGCACATGTGGGCTTTCTGCAACGGCGTCGCGATCGCCAACCCGGGCAAGAGCGTGGTGGTGCTGGGTTCGGACGGCTCGCAGATGGAAGGGGACAACGCCGAGGCGGCGCGACTGTCCGTGGGCAAGCAGCTCAATGTGAAAATGCTGGTGGACGACAACAACGTGACGATTGGCGGGCATCCGCGGGAATACATGGCCAGCTATGACCTGAGCCAGACCCTGAGCGGGTTCGGCCTGCGCACCGAGACGGTGATGGGGGAGGATTTGGACGAGCTGTACGTCGCGCTGGCGCGGGCGTTTAAGGACGATCAGCCCCATGCGCTGATTATCAAGCGGGAAATGGCCCCGGGCATTGAAGGCGCCCAAGGCACCCCGCACGCGCACGAGGTTTTGAAGATTGAGACGGCCATCAAATACCTTGAAAAGCGTGGCGGATATGAAAAAGCGATCGAGATGCTGAAGAGCGCCAAGACCGACAAAAGCCCGCTGACGTTCAAGGGATCAAGCGGTGTCGGCAAGAATCGCGACGATTTTGGAAAGATCGTCAACGAGATTCTGGCCGGAATGTCGCCGGAGAAGCGGTTGGCGTCGGTGCGGGTGTTTGATAACGATCTGGAAGGCTCCTGCGGGCTGCATCATATTCATAAGAAGTTTCCGGAGGTGTTCGTGCAGGCGGGGATCATGGAGCGGGGGAATTTCTCGGCCGCGGCCGGGTTCGGATCGATCAAGGGCAAACAGGGATTGTTCGGCACGTTCAGCGCGTTTCTAGAAATGTGCATCAGCGAGATCACGATGAGCCGGCTGAATTTCAGCAACGTGCTGGCACACTTCAGCCATAGCGGGGTGGACGACATGGCGGACAACACCTGCCATTTCGGGATCAACAGCATGTTCGCCGACGGCGGGGTGTCGCCGGGGCATGGCGACGATAGCACGCGCTTGTATTTCCCGGCGGATCAGCACCAGTTTGCCAAGTGCATCAAAACAATTTTCAACGACGAAGGCCTGCGCTTCCTGTTCAGCACGCGCGCCCCCGTGCCGGACATTCTCACCGAAGACGGCAAGCCGTTTTTTGGTAATGGATACGAATTTAAGAAGGGCAAGGACGATGTCATCCGCAAGGCCCCGGCCAGCGGGGGATACGTGGTGGCGTTCGGCGAAGCGCTGTATCGCGCGCTCGATGCGGTCATCGCGTTGCAGGAGAAAGGCGTGAAGGTTGGGCTGGTCAACAAATCGACACTGAACGTCTGGGACGAACAGATGATGGGGATGCTGGCCAAAGCGCCGTTCGTGCTGGTGGCCGAAGGGTTTAACGTCAAGACGGGCCTGGGCAGCCGGTTCGGCAGCGCGCTGTTGCAAGCGGGCTTCAAGGGTAAATACAACCACATTGGCACGCACAAGGAAGGAGCCGGCGGGCTGTGGCAGCAGATGGGGTATCAGGGGCTGGATTCGGAAGGAATACAGAAGGCGATTTCGGCCTTGGTATGACGATAAAGAGTGGAGGGGAACAGCAGACGGTCGGCCGATGAAGATCGTTCACATCATCACTCGGTTGATCGTCGGCGGGGCGCAGGAGAACACGCTGCTGTCGTGCGAAGGGCAGCACGCTGCCGGGCACGAGGTGACGCTGATGACCGGGCCGTCGGAAGGCCCGGAAGGTTCGCTGATGAGGCGGGCCGAATCCACCGGCTATCGGATCGAGACGATCGGCGCGATGCGGCGGTCGATCCTTCCCATCAAGGACTGGCAAACCTTTCGCCAGTTGATCGCGCGCCTGCGTCAGATCAAGCCGGACATTGTCCACACGCATTCGAGCAAGGCGGGGATCATCGGGCGACGGGCGGCGCAGCGTGCGGGCGTGCCGGGGGTCATCCACACGATTCACGGGCTGGCGTTTACCGCGTCCACTTCCCCGGCGGTGAATGGCGTTTATAAGATGCTTGAGCGGAAGACGGCCCCGATCACGGATCGCATCGTGTGCGTCGCCGACGCGATGCGCGATCAGTCGCTTGAAGCGCATATCGGCCGGTTCGAGCAGTACACGACCGTATATAGCGGGATGAAGATCGCGCCGTTTCTAAATCCGCCGGTGGCCCGCGAAGTGGTTCGTGGGCAACTGGGGCTGGCCGACCATCACGTTGTCCTCGGCACGATCGCGAGGCTGTTTCATCTCAAAGGTCACGAAGACCTGCTGGACCTTGCGCCCGAATTGTGTGCCCGGTATCCGAACTTAAGGTGGCTGTGGATTGGCGATGGCATTTTAAGGCAGGGCTTTGAAGGGCGGATCAGGCAGATGGGCCTGGCAGACCGATTCATTCTCACCGGGCTTGTGCCGCCGACCCGAATTCCCGAACTGACCGGCGCGATGGACGCGCTGGTGCATCCCTCGCGGCGCGAGGGCCTGGCGCGGGCCTTGCCGCAGGGCGCGCTGGCGGGCAAACCGGTCATCACCTACGACATCGACGGCGCTAAGGAGGGGCTGATCGACACTGTCAGTGGGTTTCTTCTCCCGGCGTTTGATAAGATGCGCCTGCGTGATCGGATTGTCGATCTTCTGGAAAGCGCGGCACTGCGGCAGGAAATGGGCAACGCCGGGCGCGCCTTTGCGGTAAAACGGTTTGACGATGCCGTGATGGTGAGTGAGCTGCAAAAGGTTTATCACGAAGTTCTCGAAGGAAAGAAGGCTGTGCGATAGATGCGTCGGCAGAGTTTTGGCATATCGATGGGACTGTGTGCGGTGCTTGTCGGGTTGTCGGCGGTGCTGGCAGGCCCGCCCGCGGCTCCGGCCCGGCCGGGCGCGGCAGCAGCGGCCAAGCCGGTCACCAAGCCCGAGCCGCCGGCGGTGATGAAACTGCTGCTGGCCGGACAGGTCCAGACCCTGGAAGCGGACATTGCCGCACTGGCCCAGCGGCGGGTGGACGTCGCCGGCGCGCAGGCCGAACTCCTGGAACTGATGATCGACCTGCGCATCCTGGCCCGCACAACGGCGGCGATGGCGATCGACGCCACTCCCGAAACTGACATGCAAATCGCCGCCATGCTGCGCACAGACATGCTCACCAGCGCTTCGGCCAAGTTGAACCAGCTCATGGCCGACAAGCCGATCACGGCATTGACGCCCAAGCAGTCAGCCCTGCTCAAAACGATCCATGCTGCGACGTTTCAGCTTAATGATCTGAAGACGGTTGCGCAACTCGATGCGGTGTGCAGCACGGTGGGTTCGGGGCTTGCGGAACTAACCGGCCAGGTGTGGCCGGGCGCAATGCGTCCCGACCCTGTGGTGGTTCGTGCAGCCATGGGCAAGACGCCGGCGACACGGCCAAAACGCGCCGGCACGACGGCGCCGGTGAATGTTCGCACGTTGCCGCAATTAGAGGCCGAAGCCCGGCAGATGTCGGTATCGCCGGGGCTGCGCCGGCAGCTTTTGGCTCTGGCTCGTGGGGCCTCGGAAGACCCGGGGGCCGAACAGGCGGTGCTGTCGGCGGTGCTGGCCGATTCGGTCGATCTGGCTGCCGGGCTGGCCGGCAACTTTGCGGTCGACCCTGACACCCGGCAGTCTATCGAAGCGCAACTGGCCGAAGGGATCGCGCTATTTCTGGATACGCGCCTGCGCCCTGCGGGGCAGAAGCGGCTGGACGCACTGAACCCCTATCGGCGTCTGCTTTCGCGGGTCGGGCGAATGAAGCTTCCCCCGGAACTGCTTCAGCCATTGGCCAGCGCCTTTACATGGGCGCGCGTCAACGGGCCTCAGGGAGAAAAGGTGCTTGCCGCGATCGAGCGTTTCACCCGTGTGCTGGTGCGTGCCGAACAACTCGGTCGCAATCCTGATTTGACGCCCGGATTGCAAAAAGCCACCGACGCACTGGACCAAAAGTTCAAACGACAGAAGCAGGATTTTGTAAACGACGCCCAGCAGTTGGGTGGTGGTGCCCTCAGTGCCGGCCCGGAAGAATTAGCAAAAGGTGCCGCCGGGATGGAACTGACGGTGGACGCGCTCGATCTGGTCAACCGCCTGCCGGTCATTATGCCGACGCTTGGGACGTATCGCCCGCGGTTGGCATTGGGTTTTCAAAAGCGCATCGACACGCTCGTTTCCACCAGCCAGAACGACACGCCCGCCGCTGACGAGGCGGTGCGGCAACTGAAAAGCCTCGACCGCCTCACCCAACTGGTGCAGGACCTATCGGGCAAGCCGCCGGTCGATCTGGCCAGCGAGTCGGTGAGCCGCTATGGCGGGGAACAACTGCCGGCGTTTGATAAGAAATGTCAGGCCATGATTGGCGACATTGTGCAGGAGATACCGACGGCCACGAAAATGGATGAATCGCGGCTCGACCGGCTGACCACGGCTTCCAACTTGCGTGATGCGCTTCAGGAAGCGCTTCTGGCGGAAGTGACGATCCGGCAAGGCGACGTTCTGCGACGATGGGCGGATTGGTCGGTCACGCCGGCACAACTGGCAACGGTGCTAGGCCCGTATCAGCATCTCCTGGCCGACGCCCTGGCCGGTTTTGTCACCGACCACGACGAACCGGTGGACCTTTGGAAGCGCGGCGAAGGCCGCTACGCAGGCGTCATCAATCTGCTCAAGGAAAACGCCGCGTTCCTAGGGAGTTGTCAGGGCTATCCCGAAGGCTTGCTGGGTGAATCGGGCAAGTTAATGACGGCGTTCGACAACGCGCCATTCAGCCGGGAGCGTTCCGCGGGCTTCATGCTGGTCTGCTGGGCCGGCCTGGAGCAATGGGGTCAGAGTGAAGAAGCCGACGCCCTGTCGGCGCGCCTGGCCAGGAAACTCGGCCATCCCTGACACCGTCCGGTTCGCGATTTTCTGGCAAAAAATCCCCGTTTTTCAAATTCCCCTCTGCTATTTGTGATATCCTTGGGCAGGATCACTTCACACGGGAGTTTTCATGTCGGACGAACCAAAAAAGAAGCGTGCGCGCTGGGGCCGTCGCGTGCTGATAGGGACGGGCGCGTTGGTTGTAGTGCTGGTCGTCGCCGGACCCGTGGTAGTCGATCGAATTCTCGCCTCCACGCTCAAGTCGATGGTCGAATCGCAGCTCAACGCCGACCTGCAGATCGCCAGCGTCAATTATCACCCGCCCTACGGCGTGACGGTCAAAGATGCCGCGCTCATCGGCAAGGACGATGACGGTCGATCGGCGGCGCTGTTCGAGATTCGGTCGATCGACCTGAAGCTAGCCGAGCTTCCCTTTGGCAAAGGCCCGTTGGTCATAAAGGAACTGCTGATTTCGGAGCCGACGATTCGGATTATCCAGACTGACAAGGGCGTGGTAGGCCAGACCGGACTGGTTAAGGACA
>JBBQSU010000096.1:0-13450 GCA_038234815.1 Tepidisphaerales bacterium
ACCTCGCCGATGGCAAAGTGCATCTGGCGGTGGGTACGCAGGCACTGCTCCAGCACGACGTATCCTTTGCCAATCTTGGGCTGGTCGTGGTGGACGAGCAGCACAAACTCGGCGTGCAGCAGCGGGCCGATCTCAAAGGCAAGGGATTGTGGCCACACTATCTCGTGATGACCGCGACACCCATTCCGCGCACACTCGCGCTATCCTGGTTCGCCGATTTTGATCTGACCACGTTGGATGAACTGCCACCCGGCCGGCAGCCGATCAAAACCCGCAAGATCAGCAAGAAGCAGGCCGGCGATGCTTATGCGTTTGTGGTCCAGCAGGTCCGCGCGGGCCGACAAGCATATGTCGTCATCGCCCGGATCGAAGACAACGGCATCGACGACGCCAAGAGCGTCAAGACCGAGTTCGACAAGCTATCACGCGGGCCACTTCAAGGACTAAGACTGGCCATGCTGCACGGGCAGATGGCGACTGATGAAAAGCAGGCGGTGATGAGCAGGTTTCGAGATGGTCAGATCGACGTGTTGGTGGCGACGACGGTGATCGAGGTCGGCATCGACGTACCCAATGCGACAGTGATGGTGATCGAGGAGGCCGAGCGTTTCGGCTTGTCCCAGTTGCATCAGCTTCGCGGGCGTGTGGGCCGGGGAAAAGAGGAATCGCATTGCCTGCTCATCAGTGATGGCGGAACTGATACCGCCGACGAACGCCTCGCCGCAATGGTGCAAACCAACGACGGCTTTGAAATTGCCGAAAAAGACCTCGAATTGCGCGGGCCCGGCGAATTCTTCGGCACACGACAGCACGGCCTGCCCGAGTTCAAACTTGCTGATATTACACAAGAGCAGGAACTGCTGCATCAGGCAAGACAGGACGCGCTGGCGATAATGAAGGACGACCCGCTCCTGCAGGACCCGGCCCACCGGGCGATCCGCCAGGCCGTCGCGGCGGAATTCGGCGAAACCCTTGGCTTGGCGCAAATCGGCTAAACTAACCAGCGGCAATCCATCGCTATCGTGTCCACTGATCCCCGATATGCCTGGCGATGATCCGATCCTGCTCGACTCCTGCGGTCTTCAGCAACCGCTGCATCGGCTCGTGCATCGGTTCGTGACTAAGTCGAAATGTGCTGTGATGCATCGGCAGCAGGTGTGCAGCATTGGCATGACCGAACATTTCCCAGGCCTGTTCCGGCGTGGCGTGGGCCGCCAGATAAGGGTCATAAGCCGCGATCCCAAGTATTGCCAGATCGATCGGTCCGATGTCACGGAAATAATTTTGGTATGCCGAATCCCCCCCGAACAGCACCCGCGCGCCCGCCGACTCGATCAAGTAGGCGTTGAAGGATCGATGAGCATCATGGAACGTGCGCGCCCCCCAGTGTTTTACCTTTCGGCCGGTAAGCTTAAGCGGGCCGAATTGAATGGACTGATCCCAGCCTATTTCCCTTACGCTGGAAAAGCCGAGGTCGCGCACCAAATCGGCGGTGTGTTCCGCGAGGATCAGCGGAATACTTCGCGGAAATCTGGCCAGTGTCGGCCGATCGAGATGGTCGAAATGGGCATGTGACAGGAGGATCAGATCGATGCTGGGAAGCTGGTCGATTGACAACGCCGGAGCATATTTTCGGGCCGGACCCGCGGTCGCCAGCCCCAGGCCGATGCCGATGCGCGTGGAAAATACTGGATCGGTTAACACGGTCAATCCGCCGACGCGCAGTAGCAGCGTCGCATGGCCAATCCACACCGCAGAAAGTCCCCGGCGCGACCAGTCACTAATATCGGGACACTTCGGAGCCGCCGGCGGACGATAAAGTGCATCCAGCACGCGCATTCTCCCTTGCCCGCGGCCGAGCTTGTCGGCGACGCGCATGAACGACCGACTCTCCTTTGCCCAGTTCACATAATTTCGCCACGTTAATCCCATAATGCCGTGAGAGTACGCCTAATGGTTTGCCGCAAGCTTACCCGACGATCTCCGCACCAACGGGAAAATGGTCGCTGGCATATTTGGCCAACCGATCTTGTTCAATCCAGCCCGATTTGAGCCTTGCTGCCGGCACGCCCCACGCGAAAATGTAGTCCACCCGCTGACCGGGATGCTGCGTCGTAAATGTCCCGGCCATTCTGCCCGCGTGGCCGTTGGCTGCTAAAAAAGTATCGAGATACCCGGCCGAAAGAACGCTTTGGATCACCTCGCGGGGCAGGGCGTTGCCGTTGGCCTTCCATTCTTCCAGCGACCTCGGCTTCATCCGTTCCGGGTCGATCGTGTCAGCCGGGGAGGCGGCATTAAAATCCCCGCACAGCAGATGCGCCTGCCCGCCCCGCCGGTGCGCCGAAAAGGCATCAAGCACACGCGCCATCTCGCCCATGCGCCCCTTCTCGTCTTTCAGGCTTGCGTGCGCGTGCAAATGGATTACACCGATCGGCCACCGCGTCTGCGTTTGCGGCTCAATCACCACGGCTTCCAGAAACGACTTGCTTATACCCGGTCGCAGCATCGCGTGATTGATTGTTTCCGCGATGGGCCAACGACTGAGCAGCGCCGACGCCCCCTTCTTCCCGACAGCGATGATGAAATCCATCTTCAGCCGGTTGGCGACGCGCTCGACGACCGTTTGATCGATCGCTTCAATCAAGGCAACCACGTCCGGTCGCTGGGCCTCAATCACTTCGGCCAGCGGATCGGCTCGTCCTTCCCCGCCATCCAGAATGTTGTAACTGACGATTCGCATACTACGTCCTCCGTTGCTCCGGATCGTGCCAGCTTCTTTCCCGCACTCACCACTGGGGCGTCTATATCAATCTCGCCGGCCACGCGGTTATCGGACGACTGC
The DNA here is from genome assembly GCA_038234815.1 of Tepidisphaerales bacterium. GTDB lineage: Bacteria > Planctomycetota > Phycisphaerae > Tepidisphaerales > Tepidisphaeraceae > JBBQSU01. The sequence goes on from JBBQSU010000096.1 coordinate 2,843, forward strand.
GGATTATCGTACCTCGACGAATTCTGAAGTTTGTTTGCCGCAACGCCGGACGCATCGTAGCTTTCGTCAGGGTCAAAGTCATGGGAGCCAATGAAATGCCAGAGCAACGATTCGGAGACGTATTGCGGCGGTTTGTGCCGATCTCCCGACACGACATTGAAGAAGTTTTGCAGGAACAAGCCGGCGAGGGCCGGCGGCGGCGATTCGGTGAGATCGCCCTGTCGTTGGGCCTGTGCCGACCGGAACACGTCTGGCAGGCTTGGTGCTTTCAGCTGTCACAGCATTCGCAAAAAGTGAAACTGCGCGACTTGGGCATCGATTCGCAGGCGACGATCTATATGACGCCGGCAATGGCCCGCGAATATCACGTCGTGCCCCTGCGGCTGTTCGAGGACCAGATCATCATTGCGGTGGACGATGCGTCACGCGAGCGTGCGGTCCGAGAATTGCCGCGGCTGCTGGATATGCACGTGCGCTGGGTGACCGCCGACGCGACAGAAATCGATACCGCCATCGCGGCCTATTTTCCGGTGAATCCAAAGCCGGCCGGCCGGGCGGCATGAACTTCCTCTAAGTTGGCGACCTCCAACAACCACGGTAACGGCCCCGATCACAGCGATCGGGGCCGTGCTGTTTGTTTCCAGGATCAACTCAATGATCGGCTCTGAGCCTAAGCGTGCCCCGCTATGAGTCGCTAACGTTGGATGCTGCCGTTGCCAGCGCTGAAGCCGATTCCGGGTCCCAGATGAGTTGTGGCCGGATGCTGCGGATTCGGTTTGCCAGTTGCATCTGTTGTTGGAAAATCTCCCGGTTAACCGAAGAAATCGCCCGGTCGTCAGCGCGGAAGATGTCGTAGGTCAAGGTGCGCGCGATTGCCGATTCAACGAATTGGATTTCGGCTCGCTCCTGCCATTCCGGCCGCACGACCACGCTGATTCCGCCGGGGCCAAAGCTGAGCAGGCCCCACCGGGCGGGCAAGTCCACTTTCTTAATCATCCCCGCCGGTGCAAGGACGTAGTGGAGATTGGCCATCGGTTGGAGCAGGCACGCCATGAACTTCCCAAGCCCAACCGCCTGGCGCAATTGCCGGCGCTGGCGTCGCGGGAAGCGCCGGTTGTGCTCTCGCTCCATCAAGCAAAGGCTAAGCTGACCGTCCTGGCTGTGGTCGCGCAGAAAATCCCCGCGAGATGCCTTGCATTCGACAAAACAGACTTGGGGCAGATCGCGCGACACGCCCTGATGATTCACATAGGGCCGAAAGATGCCGGTGCCCACGGCATCGATGATACCGAGCGGCTTAAGGCGGACCTCGGCGGCAATCGCGCGATACCCCTGGCCATAGAGCCAGCGGCAGGCTTCCTTCTTCAACGTCTTGTGCAAATCAGTTTCGCCGGGCATTGATGAGGCACTCCATTGCCGAAAGCGGACATCCAACACATGAACGACCGGATTATATAAGTGATTGCCCGGTTCGCTAGTGAAATCGACCGTTCTGGCACCCGGGGCGATAGGGATGATCACCACAACGGAGTGGTACACCCGTAGGACATCGATTCGCGTCTTCGCGTCATACGACCGGTGCGTCGGCTTGCTGCCATCGACGCCAGCGCTTACGATAACTGTTTTCCAGCGGATTCGACACGGAGAAGCCCCCTTGGCCAAGAGTGAACCGATTGAAGTTGAAGCGATTGTGACAACGGCGTTGCCCAATGCCATGTTTAAGCTGCGGTTGGACAACAGCGACCGCGAGATTCTGGGCATCGTTTCGGGAAAGATGCGCAAGCATTTCATCCGCATCCTCCCCGGAGATCGCGTGCGGGTGGAACTTTCGCCTTATGACCTGACCAAGGGGCGGATCGTGTTCCGTCAAAAATAATCACGGTCGGGGCCGCGAAGCTCTTCCGATGCTGCGGCCTGGCGATATAATGTGAATCAGCACCGTTCGTCACTGGAGTGACGACTATCGCGCGACAGCGCCTTCGCATGGATGCGATGAACGACCGCTCAACACCAACCGCCTGGATTTCCCGAAGCGCCTTGCTTCACAACGCAAGGTTGATTCGTCGCGCGCTGTCACCGGGCACGCGCCTATGCGCGGTCGTCAAGGCCAACGCCTATGGCCACGACGCCGGGATCGTCGCCGACACGCTCGCCAACTTTCAAACCGGAGATGAAAGCGACCGCGCGGTCGATGCCTTTGCTGTTGCGAGCATGGATGAAGCCGAAGCGCTCGCCGGCGTGCGTCTGCCGGTGATGATCCTGAGGCCGGTTGAGAACGTTTATCTCGGACAACAGCGCGAGCGTTTTGAGATGGCGATTCGATCCGGGTGGACGCTGACGCTCAACAGCTCCCCCGCTGCCGGGGACATCGCGCGCCTGGCCGAGGCGCTGGGCATGCGCGCCAACGTGCAGGTGATGGTCGATTCAGGCATGGCCCGCTGCGGTGTGCCGGTCGATCAGCTTGATGGCCTTCTCGATCGAGTTTCTTCATTCCCCTCGCTGCGATTGACCAGCCTTTGCTCGCACTTTTCAGAGGCCGACGTTCCCGCCAGCCGGTTGGTGTCCTTGCAGTTGGGGCAGTTCCTCAAGGCCACCGACGATCACGCGCATCGGCAGGCGCGATTATCACGACACATTGCCAACAGCGGGGGAATCTTCTTCGGACTTGAGACGCATCTGGACATGGTTCGCGCGGGCCTGGCGATGTACGGCATCGATCCGCGTTTTAAGCCGTCACAGGATCGCCCGCTTCGGCCGGTGATGAAGTGGACCGCCCCGCTGCTCACACTCCGTGATCTACCCGCGGGCAGTCCGGTGGGATATAACCAGACCTGGCTGGCGCCGCGCGACACGCGCCTGGGGCTGGTGCCGGTGGGGTACGCCGACGGCTATCTTCGGGCGTTCTCCAACCGCGCGGTGATGCTGGTCGGCGGACTGGCGGCGCCGGTGGTGGGCAGGGTCAGCATGGATTTGGTGACGATCGATCTCACGGATCATCCGCAGGCCAGCGTCGGTGACCAGGTGACGATCCTGGACAGCGACCCACTGTCGCCGTGCAGCGTTTATGCGCTCGCCCGGTTGGGCGACACCATTCCCTACGAAATTTTCTGCCACATCGGCCGCCGGATCCGCCGGGTGGCGATCGACCCGGCCGATGAGCCGGAAACCAGCGCCGAAACGGGCATGGCCGAGAAGACGACGTTTTAGCCCGGCGCGCAGGTTGTGGTAGAATTTTCGTTTATGGACACGATCTTCGGGCAACCATCCTTTTCGTTGTTGAACGATTCGGTCTCGATCAGCCTGACCAAACTGGGCGGACACCTCGCCCCGGTACAGTTCACACTCGGCAAAAAAAAGGTTCAACCATTTTCGATCGCGCCATGGTGGGCTGAAAAAAATCCCCTTCCGCCGGTTTTAAAGCCATTGCGCGGCGATTTTTTCTGCATGCCCTTCGGCGATAACCAGCCGCAATATCTGGACGAAAAGCATCCGGCGCACGGCGAGACCGCGACCGGACAATGGATATTGGTGGATGAAATGAATTCACCGGCGCGAAGCTTGCTGCACCTGGGTATGAAGGTATCGGCCCGACCGGCGCGGGTCGACAAGATCATCGAACTTCGCAAAGGCCAGCCGGCAATTTATCAGCGACACGTCATCACCGGAGCCAAAGGGCCGATATGCCTGGGACACCATGCCACCCTGCGGTTTAATTCCGACGGCCTGGTTTCGACTTCGGCGATGAAACATGGCGAGGTCGCCCGTTCTTGTGAGAACCCGGCCCAAGGCGGTTATTCATGCCTTAAACCCGGCGCAACGTTTTCATCGCTGTCGCGCGTCCCGCGACTCGACGGCACTACTGCGGACCTGAGTTGCTACCCGGCGCGCGAGGGGTACGAAGACATCGTGATCGTCTGCAATCGTCCTAATGATAAACTGGCTTGGTCGGCGGTAGTTTTCCCCAGCGAAGGCTACGCCTGGATCAGTTTGAAAGACCCATCGGTCCTGGCATCGACGTTGCTATGGCATTCCAATGGTGGCAGGCATTACGCGCCCTGGAATGGCAGGCATCGCGCGGTCCTGGGGGTCGAAGAAATCACCGCGAACTTTCATTACGGCTTGGCCGAATCGGTAAAGAAGAATGCATTGAACCGTCGCGGCATCAAAACTGCGATAAGTTTGAAGCAGACGGAACCGACAATCATCAGTTACATTATGGCGGCGGTGGAAGTGCCGCCGACGTTTGCCCATGTCCGGGTGATTGAGCCAGTTTCCACCCACGAACTGCGTGTGGTCGACCGCCAAGGAAAATCAGTGAGGCTGCATCTGGACTGGTCATTCATTCACAATGCGTGATGGATCGCGCTAATCCCGGCTCCTGCGGCAGTTCCACTGCTTCATTGGACACAACCATCTGTTTGAACAATTCAGTGGCGATCAGACTGGCAGGGTCAATCGAGTCTTCTATCCGATACGTTCCTATTGCGGTCCGGGCCAACGCGGTGACATAAGCCCCGGCCTCCACGGCCTGGCCAAGATCGCGGGCCAGCGCGCGGATATACGTGCCTTTGCCACACTCGATGCGGAGTTCGAGGCATGGGGATTCAAAGCGAAGAATTTCGATGTGATCGATTCTGACCGTTCGGGGGCAGAGTTCGATCGATTGCCCGGCGCGAACACGATCGCTGACGCGCTTGCCTCCGATTTTCAGTGCGCTGAAGAGCGGCGGGGTTTGCTCGATCGCGCCGATAAACCGCGGGAGGACTTGCCGAATTCGCTCAACGGTGACCGGTCTCGCGTCTGGAAAGGGTGTTTCGGGTGAGTCTGGGTCGTAGGTAAGCGTGGTCGCGCCGAACTTGATCGTGGCCTGGTATTGCTTGGGCTGGCTCATTAATTCAAGGCTGCGCTTAGTGGACCGGCCCACCAGCACCAGAAGCACGCCGGTGGCGAATTCATCAAGCGTGCCGGCATGGCCGATCTTGACCCCCCGGGGCAAGAGCCCCTTGATACGCCCGACCACTTGTGTCGAGGTCACACCCGCTGGCTTGTGAATGTTGAGAATACCATCGAATTTTGATTTCATCTGTAAAAATCGCAATATAACCGCTTCGGGGAGGATATAATACCAGAAGCCGGGACGAAGGATGTCACCGGCAGAAGTAATGTTTTTTGGAAAGGCCTTGCCATGGAATGGACCAGATTTCGTATTATTGAAACCCTTAAGAAGCTATACGAAGACGACGCGAACTTGTCATACAACATGATGCAGAAGAAGCGCCAAGCGCTTCTGTCGGCGGCGGCGTATCATTTCGGGTCTTATGCTACGGCTATCGAGCGCGCGGGCATCGACTACGCCGAAGTGCTGCGTCGCCCGCGCTGGACGAAAATCGGCATCATCAAGATCATCAAGAATGCCAAGCGTAAGGGGCAGGATCTGAACTGGTCAGCGGTGACAAAGCGGCGGGATGAACTGGGCCGGGCGGCTTTCGCATCAATGCAGAAGCGGCTATTTGGCCGGTGGGATCGCGCGCTCTCCGCGGCGGGCCTGGATGCCGATGAGGTGAACCGTTATCGCAAGTGGAGCCGTGACGCAGTGACTGCCGAACTGAAGGAATTGCATAACGACGGTACCCGACTGAGCAGCGGGGCCATACAGAAGTCCGATCCTGGGCTTCATGCAGCGGCCATTCGGTATTTCGGGCGCTACGATCAGGCCGTCCGCTCTGCCGGGATCGATCCCCAGAGCATCCGCCAGCGGAATACCTGGACCCGGCAGAGTGTGATTGATTCGCTCCGCAAGTTGGAAAAGTCGGGGAACAAGGCAAAGGAAAGTCCGTTGGTGACGAAGCAAGCGGCTTTGTACAGTGCGGCGGTACGCTTGTTTGGAACCATGACCGCAGCCCGCAAGGCCGCAGCGACGAAGAAGGCTGACAGGAAGGCGAAGTGAGCGTCTGCCTCGCTTGGCCGACATCGATGCAATGGACGTTTGAAACGCACTGAAACGGTGCGCTTACGTGTTCTTTACTGGTTTCAATGATCCGATGCCGGCCGTCATGCCGTAATCAATCATTTACGGCAGCTTGTCACGGGGCACATGCAACGGGGCACTGACGGCCAATTTGTCCGCTTTGGTTCAGATTGCCCAATTCGGCTCCGCGCGGCTTTATGTCGAGAAATATCGGCCCCAAAGTGGGGCAAGGCGATCTATTTCCGCCGGAGGGAGCTTCCGCTTGTCCGACCAGATCGCGAGTTTCAGCGACGACTGCGCCGGGGCCGCCAGCAGTTGTTCCTGCCGCGAGATCATCAAATTCACCGCCGACTTCATCAGTTCCACCGCGTGGCCGGTTGCGGTCGTCAGATTGCCGATGATCTCTGCCAGCAGGGCCGCAGAATCAGCACTGTGTTCAGCGGGCGGGGCCTTCCAGCAGTCATAATCGGTAATGAGCGCGACCAAGGCGTAGCTGATTTCCGCCTCGCGTGCCAGCTTGGCTTCGGGCATGGCGGTCATGCCGATCAGATCCCCGCCCCACAGCCGATGCATAAGGCTTTCGGCGCGACTTGAAAACGCCGGGCCTTCCATGCAGACGTAACACCCGTCGGGATGCACTTTCGTCGCCAGTTCGGCCGAGGCATCGACCAGCAACTGCCGCAGAACCGGGCAGAACGGCTCGGCGAACTCGACATGCACCGCAGCCGCATCATAAAAAGTGCCGGCGCGTCGATAGGTTTTGTCAATCACTTGATTCGGGATCAACAGTTCGGTGGGCTTGAATTCCTCTCGCAAGCTGCCGACGGCACCCGAGGCGAGAATGTGCGTCACGCCCAATTGTTTGAGCGCAAAGATATTCGCCCGATAGGGAACACTCGATGGATTAATCAAATGCCCCGGACCGTGCCGTGACAAAATATAGACCGTCGCATCGCCCCAGCTTTTTTCAACAATCGCGTCGCTGGGCTTGCCGAAGGGCGTATCGATCTCATGCCGCGTGCCTTCGGGGCCGGTGCCCAGCGCATCGCCTAGTCCCGTCCCGCCAATAAGACCAATTTTCAGTGCGCTCATAATGCACAAAAAGTTACGATCAAACGCCGCTGGATGCAAAGGCATTATCGCCGCGTAACCCACCCAGACCCAGCGAAAATTAATCAGCGTTGCGAATGAATGCCGGCTCGATCCAATTCAGGTGGTCTTGCACGTCCATCCCGTCCCCGTAATCCACCTCAAGCGTCAGCGTCTTTTCGCCGGTAAGATCAAGGCGTATCGGCTCAGAGAGCTTGCCTGCGCGGACGGTTGCGGCCTCATAAAGCACGCGTGCGCCGGCAAGGATTCGCACAGTGACATCAGCGAGCGGGCGGTCGCCGTCGATGGCGTATTGCGTCCGAAAGCTGGTCATGCCGTCTGGTATGCCCCAGGTGAGACGGCTTTTGGAATGAACTCCGATTCCGTGAGAAAACGTGCGATCACCGAAGAGGATCGCCCCGCCGCTGGTGTTGTGATTCATCCGCGCGTGAAACGGCGTGTTAAACCACGGCACGGTGGTGTTTTCAATTGGCTTAAGCGATGAAAGCCAGCGGACAGGCCCCCGGAGTTGCTCGATGCTCAGGACGGATCGCGTTTCAACTATTTTTTGCGGGCCGTCGGGCACCATGAACGACACGCTGGTGCTATTCAGAGATAGCTTGGAAACTCCAAGTTGCCCGCCGTCGGTTGTGCGGATTTGAAAAGTCGCTTCGCTGGCACCTGACGCATCACCCAGCGTGGCAAACTCGATGGACCGGACCGATGCGAGTGGAATCTCTACCGGCCCGCCTGCCACTTGCAGCGTGATAAAGGCAGAATCCAAGCGAGTGATCACGCCGGCAGCGCGGTCGCCGTTGGCCAGGAGCGCCAAATCTTCCGGGTGGGTGGGGAGTTCGTCGGCCACTTCGGCTTTTATCGGTAACATTCCCCGCACGCGGCGCACCGGCAGAACAATTTCGCCCAACGACGGTGATTTCCAATGCAGTTTTTCGTCCTGCCAGGAGACAGGCTCGCCGGGCAGCCGATCCCCACCGATCAGCCACAAACACCAGTTGCCCGCAGGCTCTAATTTCGCGGCACCGCGCGAGAGCGAAACCACTTGCGCGATGGGAAGGCGCGCTTCAATCTGATTCTCTATGACGCGCACTGAGTCGGCAGTAATTTGAATCAGCGAAACATCGCGTGATGAGAAATCACCCTGGCGCAAGACCCAGCGATCGTCAGCCTTAGCCAAGCCGGCGGTCATGACCATCACCAACAAACCAGCAATGACTCGCATGTTCAACGCCATCAACTTCCCGGGCCTTTTCCGTTATAAACAGGGAGATAGCGATTAGGCATTTGCAGGATAATCAAGGCCATGGACGTCGCATAGGCCTCGCTGTTGTCGCCGGTCCAGTTTCCCTGTGGGCTTTGCTGTGCAATCAGCCGGTTGCGGATGGCCGGGTAGAACTTCGCCCAGTAGTCGCCCCCCGCCAGGAACATCGCCTGCACGCAATAATAGGTTCCGTAAAAGAAATGACCTTCGACCTCGCCTACGCCTTTGACATTGATGTTGCCGGTAATGCGTTGGAGGTATTCCAGCCCGCGTTTGAGGTCCGTGCCTTCAAACACGCCCGCGTAATAGAGCGCCGCCACCCCTGCGGCAGATCGGGCATATCCGCTGCCGCCGCCCCCACCCATGGTCGCCATATAGCTGAATCCACCGTCGGCGTTCTGACAACTCCGCACGTATTTGACCGCGTCGTCGATCACCTGCTTTTCCACTTTGATTCCGGCATCTCGCGCCGCCCGCAGGGCCATCACCTGGCAGATGGTGACCGAGATGTCGGCGTCCAGGGGCACGGGCTGGTAGCGCCAGCCCCCGGCGGGGTTCTGCGTTTTCTCAATCAGCCGCACGGCCTTCTGCAGACGTTCTTTCACTGACTCGTCACCCGACATGCCATACACCTCGGCCAGAAACAGCGTAGCAAAGCCGTGGCCATACATCGGGCTTTGCGTCAGATCGGTCGCGATCAAACCCGATTCCTGGCTGGCGTCGAGAATCGATTTCAGACAGCGATCGACGTTAGCGCCATATTGCCCTCGGCCCGGTAGATTGCCTGCCTGCATAAACGCCAGCGCCCCCAGCGCCGTAATGGCTGGATTCCGATCGCCAAAACTTCCGTCGCGCGCCTGATGATCGGCCAGCCAGCGCAGGCCTCGCTCCACCGAACGCTGTTGTTCGAGCGTGATTTCCTCCCCGGTCAGTCGATTGGGCTGATCGTCCAGACCGGCAGGCTTCTTTGGCGTAGCCGCCCGCGCCGTCGGCAACAGCATGCCGATGACCAGCGATAGGAATAAAGCAACGCGGTGCAGGCTCATCGATTCTCCGTGGCCTTGGTTGCCAGCGTTCGGTAATAGTCGTCCACCAGCTTGCGGTATTTTTCGATCACCTGCTCGCTGGCCCCTTCCATCACTGCGGCCCGCTGCCTGGGCGTGATCCCGCCCCATTCGTTCTGCTTTTCTTTGATATCCTTGGACAAATCCGCAGGTGACTGCCCGCCATTGGCCGGCGAATCCGTCTGCGCCGGGCTTTGCCCCGCCCCCTGCGGTTTGGGCCCACTTCCCTGATTCTGCGGCTTGGCCCCCGGATTCCCCGGCGCCTTGCTCGCCTGCTCTCCCGGTTGCCGAGATTTTGTTCCGGACGCTTGCCCCTGCTGCTTGCGGGCCTGGTCGATTAACAAATCCAAATCCTTAAGAATTCGTTCTTGAATTATCTGCGTGGTTTTTCCCGGATCGTTGTTCAACGCCAGACGTTGCCGCGAGCGCGCCATCCGGTCCCCGATCAAATGCGCGTCCTTCTCAATCTGCTCGCCCGCGGGCTTATCGGCCAACAATTGCTGTTCCAGTTCCTGATCCTCTACCTGCTGGCCCGTTGCCTCTTCAGGCAGTTGATCTTTGTTGTCCGGCTCGGCACCCAGCTTCAAATGGCCCCGCGAGGCCTTTTGCAGCAATTCATCGAGCAGTCCCCGCAACTCGCCTTGGCGCGAGCCCAGATCAACCAGCAGCGCTGCGTCCTTGCGATCGGCAGCTGCGGCTTCGGCCGTCTTCTCGTTCACGCCGATCTTCTGCAGGTCCTTCAATAAGCGTAATTCCGCCTCAGAAGGAAGCGCGGCCTTGGCTCCGCCGCTCCCTCCGCCGCCGTCCTTACGTTCAGCAAAGTCGTCTTCCTTTGGCTTGATGGCCAGATCGCGGATCATGGCGTCGAGCTGATCGAGAATGCGCTTTTCGCGGGCTTGGGTCGGTTTGTCGAGGCGGCTTTGCCCCAGCAGGTCTTTCACGTCGGCCATGTTTTTTGCCAGATCCTTGTTTGCCCAGATGTAAACGATGCTTTGAAGGCCGAGGAGCGCGTCGTCGAGTGCGTGGATTGAATCGATTAGCTTCCCTTGTTCGCCAGGCAGTTGCCCGAGTCGCACGGCATCCTCGCGGCGTAACGAGCCATCGGGCAGGCGCACGACGCCGGCCAGACGAATGGTTTCCAGATTCAACTTCTCCTGTTCGGCTCGCAAGCGAACATAAGCCGCGCGGATCGACTCCTTCTTCTGGTC
>JBBQSU010000097.1:0-13381 GCA_038234815.1 Tepidisphaerales bacterium
CGCGCTTTGGACTTGAAAGCGCGCGCTTTAGACTTGAAAGCGCGCGCTTTGGACTTGAAAGCGCGCGCTTTGGACCTGAAAGCGCGCGCTTTAGACTTGAAAGCGCGCGCTTTAGACTTGAAAGCGCGCGTGTTCGAACCGAAATCGCTGGTGTTGGGACAACCTACTGGGCGGCGACGGATTGCTTCCATGTGGTGCCGGATAGAACAGTTCATTCAAAATCGATCGTCCGGAGCGGGAATCGGGCTGTTGGGCGTTTGGAAGCGGGGGGCAACGAGTCCGGCCGACGGTCGGGGGTCCGAACCGTCGGCCGAGTGATTCGCTGCGGCAGCTACGTAAGCCGAATTCTGTCAGGGCGTCAAAAGACGACCTTGGCGACCATTTCTCTGGGATCCCGATCGCTCGGGACCTCAAGCAACCTACCCGCAGAGTGTTCCGAAGGACCGAAGTCCTCCGGGCTTGGCGCCGGGGGCGCGGCTCTCTGCTTATTTGGTCTTGCTGCCGGTGGGGTTTGCCTTGCCGGGTCTGTTACCAGCCCCGCGGTGCGCTCTTACCGCACCATTTCACCCTTGCTGGGAGTAAGGAAGGGAAGGAGAAAACGCTGGTCTGACGACCGGCCTTTTTGTCCCTCTCATCCCTACTCCTTAGCGGTTTATTTTCTGTTGCACTTTCCGTCGGATTGCTCCGCCCTGGCATTACCAGGCACCGTGCCCACGTGCAGTTCGGACTTTCCTCATCCGTCGAGTAATCTTCGGACGCGGTCACCTCGTCTGCCGCTGCTATTTTGATACTCTATCATTCAAGTGGCCCTTCGGCTATATCAATTGGGCAATCCCCGGAGATCGGATGACGCAGCGACATGCGGAGAAACCCGCCGAGCCGACCGACCTTCAGGCCGTGCCGTTGGGCCGCGCCTCGGACGAAGACCTGATGCGCCGAACGCAGCAGGGTGACAAGCAGGCTTACTCGCTTTTGTTCGAGCGGTATTCGGCTTCGGTGCTGTCTTATCTGTATCGAATGCTGGGCAACGTCGAGGACGTTGAATCGATCGGGCAGGAAGTTTTCCTGCGGGCGTTTCGATTTGCCGCCACTTATCGGTATCCCCAGAAACTTTCCACCTGGCTGTTCACGATCACCCGCAACCTGGCGATCAACAACGCCCGGCGGCGCAAGCGCAGCCCGGTGCGGAATCTCACCGAGCTGAACATCGATGGTGCCGAGCATTCCGGCGATCCCTATGCCGTCGCGGCCGAAAGCACCGACAGTCTGGAAAAGCGCGAAGAGATCGCGCGGGTGCTGCGGGCGCTGGATGACCTTCCGCACGATCAAAAGGAAGTCATCATGCTCGGCGTATTTCAGGATTTGAGCTATGCGCAGATGGAAGAAATCACCGGAACCAAGGCCGTCACGCTGCGCTCGCGGATGTTTCATGGGCTGAAGAAACTGGGCCGGATCGTCGGGGCGAGCGAGCTGCCGGTAACAGAAAAGCAGCGTCGATCCTGAACGGAAAGTTAAGAATGCGGGTTGGATATGGCGCAGGCGATTGAAGAGAACGATCCGATGATGGAGATGCTGACCGACGCACTGCGCGCCGGTCCGGGAAGCCCGCAATGGCACGACGCCGTGGCCAAGGTGCGCGCCGACCATCCCGATGCCGACGAGTTCCAACTGCTATTGACCGCCCGGCAGCATCTGGAGAGCGGCAAGCAGTATCGCGCCGTTCGCGCCGGGGCCGGATTTTCACGCAAGCTTTTTGGTCAGATTGAAGCCGATCTGGTCCGCGGGTCGAATTTGCCTGTGGCCACAGTGGTGGCCGTGCTGGCGGGGATTGTGCTGGTAGGGCTTGTCATCGGCATTGGCTTCTGGCTTTTGCCGGCTGGAGGTCCGGCCAAGGGGCAGATCGAAGACCTGGACCGCCTGTTGTTCGTCTCTCCTGTCATGTCGGTGAATATCGAAACCCCGGACGCTGCCGATCCGCGCTGGCAACACGCCGGCCCCCTGCGCCTGATCTGGCGCGACGGACTGCGCCCAGCCCCGACCGGCGGCGCGACAAAGGACTTCGTCGGTGGCGCGATCGTAAGTTCTGTGGGCTTGGGTGGCGATCAACCCGTCTCGTTTGAAGTTTCGATCCGGCAGAATCGGCCCTCTGCCGATCTGATCGCCCAGGTCTTCGTGACCGACCGGCCAGATTTTTCGCAGGACCTGGCCGTCAGTTCGCACGAACTGGTCTGGATGATCCATGACGGAAACGCGCGCGTCGTCCTGCCGGGCGGGCGAGTGGACGGCAAAGCCCTGAAGATAGAACCCGGCCGCCAGCCGATCACCGTGCGCATCGCGGTGAACAACACCTTCGCCACGATCGATGCCGGTGAGAAGCGGCTTTTCGCCGGACCGCACGGCTTAAGCCACGAAGCCCGCTATTTCGGCGTGCGCTTTCTGCGCCGGGGAAATGAGCGCAACGACGCGGTTTCAATTCAATCGATACGTGTGATGAAGCCATGACGCTGCGGTTTAGGGAGGACGGCAATGGCTTTCATCAATCGTGACAAGTCCGCGCAAGGCCCTGTGTCAGTAACGCATGAGTACGATCGTTCGAGCGCCGCGCCGGCCCAACGCCCGGTGACACTCGCGCCGCGTCAGACCGGCCGGGCCAAGTTCATCGGAACGACGATTTTTGCGATTTTCTGGAACGGCATCGTCTCGGTGTTTGTCGTGATCGCGGTTAAAGGCTGGATGCACTCGAGGCCAGACTATTTCCTGTCGATCTTCATGATTCCGTTCGCCTTGATCGGGCTGCTCACGCTGGCGATGGCCGTCTATTACTTTCTGGCGCTGTTCAATCCGCGGGTAATTCTGACGCTTGGGCAGGCCGGGCTGGCCCCCGGCGACACGACCACCCTGCAATGGGCAGTTGAGGGGCGATATGACCGCATCCAGCAGTTGACGATTCGCCTGGAAGCCCGCGAAGAGGCCACTTACACCCGTGGCACCAACACCGCGACCGACCGGCGCGTGACGGTCAATAAGACGCTGGTTGAAACCGCGCGGCAGGTGGATATCGCGCGATCTAAAGCGCAACTCACCATCCCCGCAGGTTCCATGCACTCGTTTGAATCGGCGCACAACCGAATCGCGTGGTGCATCGTCGTCGAAGGGGATATTCAGGGCTGGCCGGACGTAAAGGATGAATTTCTGCTGACCGTGCAGCCAGCGGAGAAAGGACGGGCGTAATGACAGAATTGAACATCAAACCCGACAAGTTGACGTTCGCGCCCGGAGAGATTGTTGGCGGCGAAGTGAATTGGAACCTTGGCCAGGCACCTTCGTGGGTTGAGGTGCGCCTGTTCTGGTTCACACGAGGCAAGGGCACGACTGACACACACCAGGAGGCCAAAATTCGGTTCGATAACCCCGCGTCAAGCGAAACAAGGCGATTTGAACTCCAACTGCCAGTTGAACCCTACAGCTACAATGGACACCTTATAGCGATTGTTTGGGCACTGGAATTGAGCGCGCACGACGATCCGACGACTCGCGTAGAACTGGTGATGTCGCCGACGGGTAAGGAAATCGTCCCAGCCTAAGCCCATGCACTCGGCCCGTGACAACCCGTTTCGAAGTGATCGGATCGACCAGTTGGCGTATCAACTGGAGGGCGAAAGCTGGGAAGCCATTCTGGCGCGACTGGCTGGAATGAATTTTCGAGCCGCGGTGGTGGGGCCGCACGGCTCGGGGAAAACCACCTTTCTGGACGCGTTGACGCCCCGGCTTTCGTCGCAAGGGCTGCGCCCGGTGCGAATCACGTTGAACGCGTCACTCCGCAGGCTTTCGCCAGAGCAGTGGGACTGCCTTGATGCCATCACAAATCATCAGGTGTTGCTGCTGGACGGATCGGAACAACTATCGTGGTGGGGCTGGCGTTGTTTATGCCTGCGGACCCGGTGCGCCGGTGGGGTGGTCATCACCAGTCATCGTGCCGGACGGTTGCCCACGCTGCTAAAATGCCGGTCGTCGGTGCGGTTAGCCAAAAAATTGGTCGATGGCCTCTGCCCCGGCGCGATTGGCGATGAGGCCATCTCTGTCTGTTTCGATCGCCACGCCGGAAATGTGCGGGAAATGTTTCGAGAGCTGTACGAAAGCGTCGGCGCGCGATCGGCGGAGCCGCCAGGCCGGTTCTTTATCGACCGCCAATGAAACGTCGCGCGCCGGCGGTGGTCCGCGGGGAGCGGCGATCGTATAATGCATCGCTCGAATTTCACTTAAAGCAAAAGGATTGGAATGTCGTTTTCGCAGGAACAAATCGTCGCCGCTCTTCGCAACGTGCGTGATCCAAAAACGTCACGTGACATCGTGTCGCTGGAATTCATTAAGCGTGTTGTAGTGGACGATACGCACGTGCGCGTGAGCGTGGAGTTGCCCGATCCGACCGGGCCGGAGCGGGGCATCATTGAGCGCGAAATTCGCCTTGCTCTGTCGTCGATCGGCGTGCGCGATCTGAACCTGGAGATCGCCGGACGAAAGCCTGCTGCGGGAACGGCCGCGCAAAGCGCCCTTCCACAGGTCAAGCACGTGATTGCAGTTGGTGCCGGTAAGGGCGGGGTGGGCAAGTCAACCCTTGCGCTGAACATGGCCGTGGGCTTGGCCCGCGAGGGAATGAAAGTCGGGCTGATGGACGGGGACATCTACGGCCCCAGTATGCCGACCATGCTGGGCGTGAAAGGCCTTCCACCCCAGATTCGTGGGGCAAAGATGCTGCCGTTTTATGTTCACGGCATCCACGCGGTGACCATCGGATCGCTCGTCGAGCAGGACAAGCCGCTTATCTGGCGCGGGCCGATGGCACACGGGGCCTTCAAACAACTGCTGATCGACAACACCGAGTGGCCGGATCTGGATTACCTCCTTGTCGATCTGCCCCCCGGCACCGGTGATGTTCCGCTCACGCTTTGCCAGCTTCTTCCCCTCACCGGCGCGGTGGTGGTGGCCACCCCGCAGCAGGTGGCGCTGGACGATGCCGTTCGCGCCGTGCGGATGTTCCAGCACCTCGGCACGAGCGTGCTGGGGTTGGTGGAGAACATGAGCTACATTCCGCTGTCCAACGGCCAGACCATGGACATTTTTGGCCGCGGAGGAACAGAAAAAGCCGCACAGCAGTTGTCACTCCCGTATTTAGGCGCATTGCCGCTGTATCCCGAACTGCGCGTCAACTGTGATGCGGGTAATCCCAGTCTAAATTTCACTGGAAATGTTGATCTTGCAAAGGCACTGCAAGCCATCGTGCAGAACCTGCTTGGCCAGGTGCGCTTGCGCGACCTTGCGTCACCGGCACCGGAATTGACGATCTCCTGATTCGCATCAGGCGGCGCATTCCAAACACCGAAAAGTGCGCACGCCTCGGTGAATGCTGGTGCTTGGGTTGTCGGTCATTTGATCTCGACTTCGTACCACAGCGTCTGATAGGCCGGGCCGATCTCGATCGTCGTCGCGCCGTTGGTCGAAACCACCGGAAGCTCTTTCCACCTCGCCCCGCGATCGTTCAGTGCCCAGGCTTTCACAATTCGGTCGCCGGTTGGGAGGGTCACGATCGCAGGGATGCCTTCGACCAGCGATGGCGCTTTACCCCAGTTACGTCCGACGCTGGTGCGCGTCGCGGTCTTCCACTGCATCCCGGTGTTTTCGAGATTGCCCGTTGCGGTGATGAGGATGCTGCCCGCGGAGGAAAAACTCTTCCCGCTCATCAGTGTGATCGAAATGGCGGCCCAGTCCTGCATGTTGGGCAGGGTCTTGATGGTGACATCCCCAAGCCGCACGGGTTTGCCGTCGGTCTTGCCAATGAGGGCCTTGCTCAGCGGAGTGTCCACGATGACGCGCTTTTGTGCGACGTCCCAGGTGAGTTCTCCGCCTTGGCTGATCAGCGGCTTGTTCGGATCGATCGGCAATGCCGCGGGCTTGGCGGGTGATTCCGTTTCTCGGATCGCCACCCGTTGCACCAACGCCGCCAGCTTGGGCTGGCCCAAATCCTGCGCCATCCACCACGGCCCGCTTACCATCGACTGCTTGATGGACCCATCGGCCGAAACGTCCGCCACCAGCGGGTTGCTCCCGATCGCCACGTCGCCTCGTTCAAACAGCGCCGCCACTGCCGGCAGGGTCACCATCTTGTTGGGGTGCTGGTCGATGTCGAAAAATCCGGTCATCTTCTGCTCGTCCCAGTCGTTGGTTCGATGGGAATAAGCAAACGCGAACAGGCCGTCCCAGTCCTGCATGGCCGCGTAGGCCCCGAGCAGCAGGAAGGCTTCGGACGAGTAGGTATTCGGTGCCGAAGCGTTAAATTCGGTGCAGATAAACGGCTTTCCCACCACGCGGCGCTGAGCCATGCCGGGAATCACTCCGCCGCCGGGAACCCCGCTCATTGGCACGTTGTTCACCGACCAATCCACGTTACTCCAGTCGCGTTTTGGGAAACTCGGATGCTGCCAATAGGCATGCACGTCCACGATATCGAGCTTGGATTGAATCGTCGGAGGGCTGAATGCCGTTGCGCTCCCGACGATCGGCGCTTTCACGCCCAGTTCGTTCTTCAAGAACGCCGACATCCCAACCCAATACGCTTCTTCGGTCTTCCACAGGAACGTCATCCAGTCCCGCTGGGCATTGGGCGTGCGCTGCATGGATGCGTTTCGTCTGAAAAACGGCACCGATCCCCAAACTTCACCGGCGTCAAGCCCGGTCAGGCCCGCCTCGCTCAGCTTGATCTGGCTGAGCCAGACCATTCCCACGGCCGATCCCATTGAACCGATCACCAAGCGGCCTTTTGATTCGTCTGCGGCAGAGGGGATGGATAGCGTAAAATCCTTCCATTGTGTCTCCAGCGTCGTCTCGGCCGTGCCGAGTGCGCGCCAAGGCTCGGTCGATTGACAGATGGCGATGCTGATGGCGCGTTTCTCCGACGCTTTTGCGCGAAAGCTGATCCGGTATGCCTGGCCCTTCTGGAATGTCAGCCCGACTTGCGACAACTGCACGTGCCAGTTTTCCGTCCCCGGGTGCGTCACGTTGATCTTCATCGCCGAGTGGCCGGTGTCGTTTTGTTCGATCGTCGCCTCGGCCTTGGCATCGGCGTGCTGCTCCAGAAACCAGCTCGACTGTACATTGCCGAAGTCGCCATTTTTCAACATCTCTTCGCCGGGCGCCTTCGAGCCGGTCTGCCAGCTCCCGGTCAGTGCCTTTTGATCGGCGTACTTCTCACTCAGCCAGTGGTTCCATCGCGTGGTCAGCTCCGTTCGGTAGGCTTCGGGCATGTTGTCCAAGGCCCCGTTCCACCACTCGCAGATCAGGCCGTCTTCGTTGTTGATCTCCACGATCGCCACCGCTGGCTCGTGGGAATAGGCGTTCTTCGTGTAAGCGTTGACGTGCCCGAGCAACTGCCGGGCGTAATCCTTCTGCATGTCGATCATCGGCGGATAGAACAGGTCCAAGCCCTTGAAATATCCGCTGACTCCCGGTCCTCGTGGCATGTCCGGATATTCCCGGCTGACGTGCAGATTCAGGTCGCTGTAAATGCCCTGCTTTTTCAGCGCCGCGATCAAGTAGTCGAGCCGATCCAGTTGTCCGGGGTCGAGCGTTTTCATGTCCGCGGCCCAGATGCCCGCCGGAGCGCGCTGGTTGTCCATGTGGTGGAAGCGAACGCAGTTGATGCCGAAGCGGGCCAGACGCGCTGCGATGCCGTCGGCATCCGTGTGCGTGGGGAAGTTTGCGCCAAAGGCCAGGTTGACACCCATCAGGCGGAGGCGTTTTTCGCCGGCGAAAAGGTGTTCCCCACGAACCTGCACGAAGCCGTTTTTCCCTGCCGGCTTCTCAAGCCAGTCGCTGACGTTGGTCACGCCCCCGCTTGCGTCATTCCAGGGCAGGACGAACGGGAACATCGGCGCGGGCATGGCCCATGACGACAGCACCAGCACGCACGCAACGGACAGCAGCACGAGGTGAGACATGGATTCGCTTCCTCTGGGCTTGAGCAGGACTCAGATTTCCAACATCAGTCGGGCCGGGTCTTCCAGCAGTTCCTTGATCCTGACCAGAAACGTCACGCTTTGCCTGCCGTCAACCAGGCGATGATCGTAGCTGAGCGCAACGTACATCATGGGGCGTATTTCAATCTTGTCGTTGATGACCACGGGCCGCTTCTGGATCGTGTGCATCCCCAGGATCGCCGCCTGGGGCATGTTGATGATCGGCGTGCTGAGCAGGCTGCCGAAGACTCCACCGTTGGTGATGGTGAAGGTTCCGCCGCTCATTTCCTCCACGCCCAGCTTGCCGTCGCGCGTGGCCGTCGCCAGTCGCTTGATTTCGCTTTCGATCTGCGCAAAGGACATCTTCTCCACCTCGCGCAGCACCGGCACGGCCAACCCCCGGTCGGTGCTGACTGCGATGCCCATATTGACGTGCTCGTGATACACCACGTCGTCTCCGTCGATCTGCGCGTTGACCATCGGATAGTCCTTGATCGCCATTACGACGGCCTTGCAGAAGAAGCTCATAAAACCCAGCCCTACGCCCTTGGTCTTCTCAAACTTCTCCTTGTAACGCGTGCGGATGTCCATCACGTTCTGCAGATCGATCTCGTTAAACGTGGTGAGGATTGCTGCGGTGTGCTGGGCCGCGACCAGTCGCTCGGCGATTTTCTTGCGGATCTTGGTCATGGGGACGCGTTTGATGCCGTCGGCATCGAAGCTGATTGCCGGCGAGGGGTCCGGTGCCGGGCGCGAGGGGACTGCGATGGATTCCGGTTCCGGCGTCTTCTCCGTCGCCGCCGGTTTGGCCGGCTGATCCAAATGCTTGACGACATCCTCCTTGGTGATGCGCCCGCCGGGGCCGGTGGCGGCGATTTTGTCCGCGTCCAGCTTTTCTTCCTCAACCATGCGCCGCACGGCGGGGCTAAGCTGCTTGTCCTGCCCGCGGTCGTCAGCCGCAACCACCACCACCTGCTTCTCGGTTGCTTCGGCCTTCTTCGTCGAAGTTACCGGCTCGGCCGGTGCTGCGCCGGCGGCGCTTTCGTCCACGCGGCCGATGATCTCCCCGATCTGCACGGTGTCGCCTTCGTCTTTCACGCGCCGAAGCACGCCGGCGGCGGGGGATGGAACGTCTACGTTGGCCTTGTCGGTTTCAAGTTCGCACACGGCCTCGTCACGGGCCACCGTGTCGCCGTCGTTCTTGTGCCATTTGATCAGCACCGCTTCCGAGACACTGTCACCCAGCGAGGGAATCACCACGTTGACGGGCATGAGTTGCATCCTTCCAAAGGTCCCAATGGTTTTACCATGAAGTCACCAAGTCACGAAGCGCTCAACACCGTTCACGATTTTGCCGTGCCTCTGCGCCTTCGTGGCTGAATCCGCAGGCTACTTCGAAACCGCCGACGCGCTTTTCACCTCGGCCGATGCAACCATCGCCGCGCCGGCGGCCGGAACCGTGGCCTCGGCCTTGGGAGGCTGCGGCTTCTTGGCCGCAAGGTCCAGCGCGTGTCCGACAAATTCCTGCTCCTCGGCGTTGTGCATCTTGATGCTTCCGGTGGCCGGGCTGGCCGCCTCGTCCCGCCCGAAATAGCTCAGCATCTGCCCCGCGGGCAAAAGCTCGCGCACGCGCGGCTCCATGAACGTCCAGCCCCCGCGGTTCTTCGGCTCTTCTTGCACCCAGCCGATGTCCGTGGCATTGCGATACCTCGACAAGAGGGCGGAGATTTCCTTTCGCGGGAAGGGATAGAACTGCTCGACGCGCACCAGCGCCACGTCCTTGAGTTTCTCCTTGTCGCGCGCGGCAAGCAGCGTGTAATAGACCTTGCCCGAACAGAAGAGCAATCGTTTGACTCCGGCAGGATCGGGTGCCGAGGGGTCGTCGATGACCAATTGCACCGAGCCTTCGATGAACTCCTCGATCTGCGACGCCGACGGCTCGTAGCGAAGCAGGAACTTCGGCATCATCAGGATGAGCGGCTTGCGGAATTTGCGATGAATCTGCCTGCGGAGCAGGTGGAAGTAGTTGGCCGGCGTGCTGGGCATGGCCACCTGGATGTTCTCTTCGGCGCAGAGGCTCAGGAACCGCTCCAGGTACGCATTGGAATGCTCCGGCCCGGCCCCTTCAAAGCCGTGCGGCAGCAGCATCACCAGCCCGTTCATGTAATGCCACTTGCTTTCGGCCGCCACGATGATCTGGTCGATGATCGCCTGCGCGCCGTTCACAAAATCCCCGAACTGCGCCTCCCAGATCACCAGATTTCGCGGATCGGCCGAGCTGTAGCCCCATTCAAAGCCCAACACCGCCTCCTCCGACAACATGGTGTTCATGATGGTCAGGTTGCCCGCGGGATCGGCCAGTTGCTTTAGCGGTATGAACACGCGCCCGTCGGTGTAGTCGTGCAAGACCGCGTGCCGGTGGCTGAAGGTCCCTCGCTCGACGTCCTGCCCGGCGAAGCGCACGCGCGTGCCTTCGGCCAATAGCGAGCCTAGGGCCAGCATCTCCCCGCATCCCCAGTCGATGCCCACGCCTTTGTTCACTGCATCCCTGCGGCCTTGCAACATCTTCACCAGCTTGGGATGAACCGTGAAGTCCGACGGCGCGGCCGTGCCCACTTCGGCGATCTTCTTCAACTGCTCTTTGCTCACGCCCGTCTTTGCCGACCAGTCGTTGCTCGCCCGGCCGTAGCCTTTCCACACCCCGCTGAACATCGGCACCTTCATCCGCGGTTTCACTTCCTTGGCCAGTGCCCGCGCGCTGTCGAGCCGACCCACGACGATCTTCTTCATCTCCGCCACCTCGGCTTCAGGGATCCGCCCGTCGGCGATCAGCCTTTCCTGATAGATTTCCCGCGTGGTCTTGTGGCCCTCGATCTGTCGATACATCACCGGCTGGGTGAAACTCGGCTCGTCGGTCTCGTTGTGCCCGTGGCGTCGATAGCACCACAGGTCGATCATCACGTCACACTTGAATTGCTGCCGGAAACCGATCGCCAGCTTGGCCGCCCACACCACGGCTTCGGGATCGTCGCCGTTGACATGAAAAATCGGCGCTTGAATCGCCTTGGCCATGTCCGTCGGATAAGGCGTGAACCGCCCCTGCCTCGGGCTGGTCGTAAAGCCAATCTGGTTGTTGACGATCACATGAATCGTTCCGCCCGTGCGGTAGCCCGGCAACTCCGAAAGACCCAGCGTTTCAAACACGATCCCCTGCCCCGTGAATGCCGCATCCCCGTGCATCACCAGCGGAACCATCCGCGTCCGGTCCTTGTCTCCACTGATTTCCTGCTTACATCGAATGATCCCCTGCTGGATCGGGTCGATCAGTTCCAGATGGCTGGGATTGGGCAACAGCGAAACCTTCACCGTCTTGCCACCGGCCACGGGCCGCGAATTGGCAAAGCCCAGGTGGTATTTCACGTCCCCGTCCCCCGTGAAATTCGCCGGCCGCGCGTTGGTCCCTTCAAATTCGCTCAGCAGCACTTCATACGGCTTGTTAATGACGTGGGCCAGGACGTTCAATCGCCCCCGATGGGCCATGCCCATAATGACCGCGTCGGCACCATGCACCGCCCCCTCCTCCACGATCGTATTGATAAGCGGAATCAGCGCATCGGCCCCCTCCAGCCCGAACCGCTTGGTCCCCACATACGCCCTGTGCAGGTACTGCTCGAATTCCTCGGCCGCGATCAGTTGAAAAAGCAGGCTCTTTTGCTCGGCCGGCGTGAAGGCCGGCTTGTTCAAGATCGGCTCCATCCTGCTGATGAGCCACTCCCGCTGCGATTTGTCGGCGATCCCCGTGAACTCCACCCCGATCGTCCCGCAATAGGTCGTGCGCAGGTTCTTGATAAGCTCGCGGACGGTTCCCTCGGCGCAGCCCTGAAATCCCCCGGCGGGCACCGTGCGATCCAAATCCGCAACCGTCATCCCGAAGTTGTTCAGATCGAGCAGCGGATGGTTGGGCCGGTCGTGGCCAAGGGGATCAAGGTTGGCCACGAAGTGCCCCAGTTCCCGGTAGGAGTGAACCAGGTCATACACCCCGATGTCCGTGGCGTCGGCCGACCGGCGCCTGCCCACCGCCCGGGCCTTGGGCGCTTCCTTGTCCCGGGCATGGCCTAAATCGAACCCGGCAAAGAAAACCCGCCACTTCTCCTCCACGGCGCGGGGGTCTTTTCGATACTGCTCGTAGACCCGATCGATGTACTCGGCATTGGCTTGATTGACGAAATCGAAATCGTTCATCGCAGAGTGACTCCCGTGGCTCCGAACTAAAGCGGACGCCGCATATGCGTTTTCGGCCGATCGTCCGGCCATCTTACCTTCTCCGCCCGACCCACAGGCCAAACCTGCCGCCCGGACGCGTGGGGTATAATTGTAGCCGAGGCAAGGGATAAAGTGGAAACCCGCCCAAGGCAACCACCCCCCGACGCCGGCAGACCGATAAAATCCCCGCGCGGACAACACCATCGCCGATCCCGCGTTCGCCAAGGCAACGACAGACCCCTTTGCAGGAAAAACGGACGTGTCCATCGCGGCAACGGACATGTCCATCGACGAAACGGACATGTCCATCGACGAAACGGACATGTCCATCGACGAAACGGACATCTCCATCACGGCAACGGACATGTCCATCGACGAAACGGACATCTCCATCGCGGCAACGGACATGTCCATCGACGAAACGGACATCTCCATCACGGCAACGGACATGTCCATCGACGAAAAAAACAGGTCCGTCGCGGCGAAAGACCACTCCAAAGTCTTTCCAGACATGTCTGGAGCCGCGAAGAACAGGACCGATAAGCCGGCGGCGCGGGCGGCCGGGGCGGTTTTGTGCGCGAGCACGGCCTTCCTCTGCCCGATAACCGCAACTCAGTCCCCGAACGTGCCCGGCCACGCGCCGGCCAGACTAGTCTCCGGCCCTGCCCGCCATGCCACGAGGGTGGCCAAACCCCTCAACCCCTGCTAACTTCCGCACACCGCCCCGGGCAGGCCCGCGGGTGTGGGGAACCCATTCATGGCCAATAAGAATTACACCGACAACTCCAAAGACGAACTGATCCGGCTGCTCGAAGCCCGCGACCGTCGCGATTCCACCCGGTTCGGCCTGGTCTGGGAGGCCAACGAGATCGAAAGAGACGCCGCCCTGAACAGCGATTTCGTCGCGCTGGATTTCGTGCAAGAGTGGTCCAGCCCAACGGGCCAAACTTGAGGGCGTCACTCCGTGACGCCGGTGTCGTCCCCCGAGGGACCGACACAGCGGCAGGGACTGCCGCCCTCCAACCCTGCCACGCCCGCGGGTGTGGGGAACCCATTCATGGCCAATAAGAATTACACCGACTACTCCAAAGACGAACTGATCCGGCTGC
>JBBQSU010000098.1:0-13275 GCA_038234815.1 Tepidisphaerales bacterium
CTCGCTCTGTCTGGCGGATGATGGAGAATTGCCCAACGCGCACAAGTCGCTTGCTCATCGACGCAAAGGCAGCCACTCGATCCGATCGCGCATATAGTCGATGTCCGCCACCGGTGAAATCCATTCGAGGTCGTCACTGAGTTGGGGGACACAACTGGCTCATCGTTTATTCTATTTTCTCACGCTAACACCGGCCTCTACGGGGGGGGCGCCAGATCTTGGAATTCTGGTGGATACACTGCTTGCGGGCGGAGTGAACCAGAAATGGGTCGGTCCCCAATGCCACAAACATACGCCATAACTTAAATCTTTAGATGTACTTACGCATTGCATGCACCGCTCGTATAAATCCCGTCCAGGAATTGACGAATCGGTGTATATTTGAGTTGTGTGCTTGCGCTGGAGCCAAAGTGTCCTTCGCGGATTGATATTCGCCGGCGCGGTGTTGTTATCGCTGTCGGTGCTTGCGGAGGATCAATCCCCTTGGCCGGCATCTGCCCGCGGCGTCCTGCCGGTGGCCAACGAGCATCCGCGGCTTTTTTTTCGCAAGGCCGATCTGGAGCGCATTCGGCAACGCGCCGCGACTCACGAGGGGCAGGCGATCGTGCATCGATTGAAGGTGTTGCTGGGTGGCGGGGAGGCCATGCCGAGCATTTATTCCAAAGCCCAGCAAGCTTATGCCAATGAGGACGAATCGTTGCCTGTCGGTGCCTACACGCTTTGGCACGGGGCGGGGTTCGGAATGCTCTATCAACTGACCAGTGATGTGAAGTATGCCGATTTGGGGCGACAGTGCGTCGAAAAGGCTTTTGCCGGGCAGCGTGATCGGGACGACCGATATGCCTGGGTTCATCCGGGTGGATTTCTTCGCGCCGGGCCGAGCCTGGCGGCTATTGCCATGGCTTATGATCTTTGCTTTGACGGCTGGGACGCGCAGTTTCGGTCGGTCGTGGCACGAGCGCTCCTGGACTATGACGACGCCACCACCCGCGACGGTGGCGGAAAGATCACCCTTGACCGGATGGCGCTGGATCCAAAACTCAAGCCGAGCAGCAATCATTTCGGGTGTCAGGTGGGCGGGGCAGGCCTGGCGCTGCTGGCCATCCGCGGGGATGACGGTGTGAACGAAAGCGGGGCCAACGCGCGGATCGAAAAACTGCTGGCAGGCGTGGAGAAAAACATCCGCCGCGCGCTCACCGAGGGTTTTGGCGATGGCGGATACTTCTGGGAGCATCCCGGGCCTGGGCAGATCGCTTCGGACACGGCCTTCGTCCCAATGCTCCAGGCCATGCGCGTCGCCGGCGGAAAGGATTTCATCACGCCCCGACCCAATGCCCAATGGCTGACACTGCACTGGGGCATGGAGATAATTGTCAGCGACGGCCAGCCTTATTATCCCAATCGACATCCCAGCAGCTACGGCACCGAATACTTCGAACGATACGGGCTGAGCCGCGGGGGGCAGTTCGCACAGGGATTTGGCGCGATCGACGAGGCCTACAAGCCCGTGATGCTCTGGGTTTATCAGCATTTCATTGAGCCGGCCGAACCAAACGTGGCTATTCCGAAGGGCAAAAACCATTTTGCGGACACTCTGCTGATGCCCGGTGAAAAGAGTTTTGACGCGATCCTCTATCCCCATCGCGCGGTGCTGGCGCTGGTGAATTGGCCGATCGGCACCGCCCCGGTCAACCCGGAGAGCATTTTCCCTCACGCGGCCAGGGATTCGATCATGGGGTATTACACATTTCGTAACCGCTGGCAGGATCAGGATGACATCCTGGTGACGGCGTTGCTTGGCGCTCGCGGCGATTCATCGGCCAACCCGATTTTAGTCTGGGGACTGGGTCTGCGGACTCAATTCCCAGTGTTGCTGGGTCGGGCCAAGGCGGACTATTACGACGCGTTAACGGACGGCTCGGCTATCGTGGGCGTGCCCACCGGACGCGACGGGCATTATTCGTTTGCCGTAGATTTTTCCGGAAAAAGTGGTGCGCCGCTGATGATCGTCATGGCCGGCGGGATGTCGGCGACGAAAGCCGCGGCCGTCAAAGGTGCCAATGACGTGTTGGCGGTCACCAGCATCGTGCCCGCTGGCGAGGTTTCTTACACGGTGTTGACCCTATCGCGTGGTCCGGTGCCCGTACCGCGGGCCGAGGGCAAGAAGCTAGTGATCGGCCAGCAAACGATGGAATTCAACGGCAGCCGCCTGACTTGGACGCCAGGCGTCCCGAGTGGGAATTGATGCAAGCCCGCTGATTGCAGTTGGCGAAGCACGGACATTGGCTTGGGAGGCAAAACGGGCCGGAACGTGCCGGCATCCATAGAGGGTGGGGGAGCGCCAGCGGAAAGCGACGCGGCCTGATTCCCGGACTATTTCTGAAGTAAATCGAGCAAAGTCTGAAATGGGCAGAGCCGGAATCGAACCGGCGACACATGGATTTTCAGTCCATTGCTCTACCAACTGAGCTACCTGCCCGGCAGCATGTGGGGGGGATTTTACTCGCTCGGCACGCAGAAGCAACCCGCACCTTCGTTGCGGCATAACGTGCCAAAGTTTTCTTGCTATTGGCCGGTGCTTACCCTATCTTTAATTCCCAGATTCGTTGGTCCACGCGGTGGTATGCGGGTGGGAGAAAGGCGAAGGAGTGCTTTCTTTGAGCTTTACGAATCGATAATATCGAGGTTGGGTTTGATTGCACGGCGTTCCGGCGAAGTGCCTATTATTCCATACGATTATCGCTTGCCGAATCGTTAAAACGCCCCGAAACCGCCACCCGACGGGCTTTTGATCGTGCGATCGAACGTGGCAATGTAGTACCGAATGGTTGAAAAGTTGCTCCACTATGATGTCCTGGAGGTTCTGGGAGAGGGTGCGCGAAGCATCATCTACGCCGTGCGCGATCCCCAGACCCGGACGGTGTATGCGCTGAAGCATGTCGTCCGCGCCGAAAGCAAAGATATCCGTTTCATTGAGCAGGTGGAGGCGGAATTCGAGATCAGCAAACAGTTCACCCACCCGAACCTGCGACGAAGCTACGATCTCAAAATCAACAAAACCATACTGCTAAAAGTCAGCGAGGCGTTTCTGCTGATGGAGCTGGTGGATGGCAAGGCGCTGGACGTGCGTCTCCCGCCGGGGCAGATTGCGATCATCGACACGTTCATCGCTGCCGCCCAGGGCCTGCGGGCGATGCACCAGATGGGTTACGTTCACTGCGACATCAAGCCGAACAATATCCTGCGGAACGATGCCGGGGCAACAAAAGTGATTGACTTCGGCCAAAGCTGCCGCATCGGCACGATCAAGGAGCGCATTCAGGGCACGCCCGATTACATTGCCCCGGAGCAGGTGGCCCGCCGGCCCGTGAGCGTACAGACCGACGTTTTTAACCTCGGGGCGACGCTGTATTGGTCGCTGACGGGCAGGCACATTCCCACTTTGTATACGGTCAATCGCAAGGGCGAGAACAGCTTCCTGCTCGATACCCGGATCGACACCCCCGGGGATTTGAACCCGCAAATTCCGCTGGCCATCAGCAACCTTGTGATGGAATGTATTGCCACGCGGCCGCAAAAGCGCCCCGCGGACCTCGATCAGGTCATCACCCGGCTGGAGCTTGGCAAGCACATCCTGCAAAAAGCCAACAATCCCAATATCGCGCAGATTGAGCAGAGTCTGTCCGATTCCAGTTTCACCACCTGATTCCCGCCGTCACCCAAACCCATCTCTGCCGGCCTTCTGTACTTAAAAGACGCGGAATTGCGTGTGCGCCCTGATGCGCAGGTCAAGGTTTACCGGTCCCCTGCCCGGGCCAGCTCCCTGATACCCCTGAAGTCGCGGTCGTGTCTATCATGGTGCCGAAACAACGTGTTTCACGAAACAGTTTGATCGGAATTCTTCCGGTCTCAACCCAAAAGGAGCATCACCATGATGCAACGAATCTTCAGGATGACCGTGGCCCTGCCGCTGATGACCGGCGCATTTGTCTTGGCCCAGGAGCCGAATCGCACTCCCACCGACGCCGAACACACGGGGCCACAGACGGTGCCCGGGGCGACGGCGACCGACAAGACAACCTTCAGGGACCGGAACGATATGTCCCAGACCGGCCGCATGGACCGGAACGATATGTCCCGGACCGACTCGTCGATGAAACACGGCGATCATGGCACCATAGGAACCCGCAACCGCCTGAGCAAATGGATGGGCATGGACATCTACGACAATAATGGCAAAAAGCTTGGTGACATCAAAGACATTGTTCTCGATGGCAATGACAACCGCGTGAGCTACGCGGTGCTGTCGTATGGCGGCGTGTTGGGAATGGGCGAAACGCTTTTTGCTGTGCCCTGGGGCGCATTGCAGCAGAAAGGCGACGACCAGTTGACGCTCGGCACCACCGCCGACCAGCTCAAGAACGCGCCGGGATTTGATAAGGCGCATTGGCCGAACATGGCCGATCCGATGTTCCGCAAGAACGTCGATACGTTCTACAAGTACGATCGCCAGGGCAAGGGCAAGGACGGCGGCAGTGCCGCAGCTCTGGACATGGGCGACGCCACCGATCTGAATCGGAGCAAGACGGGTGACATGTCTGACAATAAGAATGACATGAACAAGGGCACCATGGGCAATGATAAGAACGACATGAACAAGGGCACCATGGGCAATGATCGAATGAACAAGGATTCGATGAACCGGGACTCGATGAATAAGGATTCCGCGAACAAGGATTCGATGAATCGGGACTCGATGAATAAGGACCAAATGAGCAAGGGCCTGATGTGGACGCGACGGGCCAGCGAAGTCATCGGGGCCGACGTCACCAACGCCAACAAAGAGAATCTTGGTGATATCAAGGACCTGGTGGTCGATACGAGCGGGAAAGTCCGCTATGCCGTGCTGAGCTTTGGTGGGATTCTTGGGATGGGCGAAAAGCTGTTCGCGGTTCCGATGAACAACCTGCAGAGCAAAGCCGACGAAAAGAAGTTTGTTCTGAACATTGATAAGAACAAGCTGAAGGACGCGCCGGGCTTTGAAGACAAGAATTGGCCGAACTTCGCCGACAAGACTTTCCAGACGAGCGTCAGCAATTACTACCACGACAGCAATAGCAATAGTGGCAGTGACACGATGACGAAGCCAATGGATTAAGCCGGCGGCCGAACGCTAGAAGAGCTATACAGCCGCGGGGCACATCCTGTGCCCTGCGGCTTTTGCTTGCGCGGTGTGGTTAAGTGAAGAAGGGATTGTGAGCGTGGGGGATCGATGCGCGTCCGGAAGCCGAAGAGTAGAGTGGCTTCAGGATTGATCGGTCACGATTGATCGGGCGCGGCGTTGCCTGTCACCGTGCTGCGTTCAAAGCGGCTGAGCTGCATCGCGGCGTTCCGCAGGACGGCCAGCAGGTCATCGAGGTCTCCGCCTTTGGTGCAATAGGCCATTGCGCCGGCGTCGCGCATCGCACGGGCCATGTCCTGGCGCTCGTGCATCGATAGACCGATGATGCGCGTGCGGGGAACGTCCTTCGAAACCTTGGCGGCGACCTGCATGCCATTGAGCCGCGGCATGCCGACGTCGACGATAAGGATGTCCGGCTGCAAGCGTTGAGTGAGTTCCACTGCTTCGGCACCGTCGCCGGCTGCGCCGACCACTTCGATGTATGCCTCCTGCGACAACATGGCAATCAGGCCTTCGCGGAAGAGCTTGTGGTCATCAGCAACGACCACGCGGACGCGCGGAACGCCGCCTTCGACTATTTCCTGGGCCGGTTCGGCTTGACCCGTGTCCGATCGTTGAGCACTGCTTGTCTTCAACACCGCGGGCACAAGCAGCTTGACGGTGGTGCCCTGGTTCGGGGCGGCGACGATTTGTATCTGACCGCCGAGCAGGCTCAGTCGCTCCTGGATATTGAGCAACCCGAAGATGCCCTCCGGCCTGCGGTTATACGCGATGTTTCCCGGCTCGAAACCTTTGCCATCGTCGGTAATCTGCACCTGCACAAGGGCTGGCTTAGGAACGCTGAAGGTAAGTCGGGCCGTAGACACGCCGGCGTGCTTGACCACGTTCAGCAGTAGTTCCCGGCAACATTCAAAGAGCACCGTCCTGACCTGTTCGTTGTCCGGCTCGCAGACCGGATCGAAGGAAAGAGCGACACTCAGGCCGTATTGTTGCTGCATGCGCCGGACAAGCCATTGGATCGCCGCAGCCAGGCCGACGTCGTCAAGAATCGGCGGACGCAGTTCCGTGGCCAGCGAGCGGGAGGCATCTAGGGCTTCCTCGAGCAAAACTTCAATTTGTCGAATTTGCTCAACATCCGCCTCGGCTTCGGTTCTGCGGCGCAGCACGCCGGCTTTGAGTTTGGCCGCTGACACCAATTGTTGAAAATGATCGTGCAGGAGCCTGGCCAGGCGCTTGCGTTCGCGGGATTCGGTCTCGACCAGGTCCAGGGCCAATGCCCGAAGCTGCGCCGAGCGGGCTTCGGCCTCGCTGGTGCGCTCGCGGACGCGCCGTTCGAGTGATTCGTTCAACAACCGCAGCCTGCCTTCGGTCCGGCGCAGGCTCTCCTCGGCTTGCTGGCGCGCCTGAAAATCGAGCGTGTGGCTACGCTGGCGACGCCGGTCGGCGCTCCATTTGGCGGCCAACACCGCCGCCGCAAGACCCGCGGGGCCTATCCAGTTCCAAGGAAGATGTCCCCCGTTCGGCATCGCCACGATGTAACCTCTTAGCCCTGAGACAACGACCATTCAATCGCGTAGCGGATCAGTTCGGCACCGGACTGAAGCGATAGTTTCTGCTTCAAATGTTCGCGATAAGTCTCGATGGTTTTAACACTCAAACAAAGCGTGTCGGCGATCTGCGTGGTGGTTCTGCCTTTGCCGATCAACTGAAGCACTTCCAGCTCCCGATCGCTTAATTTCTCAATCGGCGACTGCAGGG
Organism: Tepidisphaerales bacterium; assembly: GCA_038234815.1. Classification (GTDB taxonomy): domain Bacteria; phylum Planctomycetota; class Phycisphaerae; order Tepidisphaerales; family Tepidisphaeraceae; genus JBBQSU01. The sequence continues at coordinate 6,941 of JBBQSU010000098.1, forward strand.
GTTTTTCCGAATTGCCCACGCCCACCAGCTTGCCCAGCAGCCGGTCCGACATCTTGTCACTTAGATAAACCTTTCCCTGAAGCACTGTGCGAATAGCTCGAAGCAACTCTTCGGGCGCACTCTGCTTCATCACATATCCCTTGGCCCCGGCGCGCAAGGCCCGCTCGGCATACACCTGCTCGTCGTGCATCGAATAGGCCAGCATTGCCAGATCGGGCCAACGATAGGTCAATTCCTTCATCAACTCGATGCCGTTGTTGCCGTCGAGTGAAATGTCAATCAGTACCAGCACTGGCTTGACCTTGGGCACGGCTGTGTACGCCTCGCCGAGCGTGCCGGCCTCGCCAACCACCTCCATATCCGATTCGCCGTTGAGCAGCTCGCTCACGCCTTTGCGCAGTACGGGATGATCGTCCACCAGGAGCACACGGATTTTCTTCCCCTGGACGGACGTTGCCGGGGATGGGGCGGAAGAGGCGGGGGCTACTGGGTTTGATTTAGCGGGCATGACATAGCTCCTATTCTTTTGTGGCGATCATCGTTCTCACATTCGTTCGCAAGGATAGAACCCCGAGCGCCTCCCGGGGACCACTCCTATCCATCTTCTGTCCCGACACCGATAGGTTCTATCGGTCAACTCCTGATGCACAACCGTTCACGAGACATCCTAGGCTTGGGAATGTCGACCGGGCGTATTCTCGCGGAAATGTCCTCGAAGCCCAAGAGACAAGTCCAAAATGAAGGAGAATTAATCATGACTACGACAGAACAGGGGGATTTTAAAAGCACGATCAATGATCTGATCGAGATCTGCCGCGATGGTGAAGAAGGCTTCAAGACCGCCGCAGAGAATGTGAAGGATCCGGCGCTTCGGGCGGAATTTATGCAGTATAGCGACCAGCGGCGGAACTTCGCCTCGGACCTGCGCGGCGCGCTGGAATCCACCGGTGAGACGCCCGCGGATCACTCAACTGTTGCCGGCACGCTGCACCGTGGCTGGATGCACATCAAGCAGGCTCTGGCCAGCAACGACAACAAAGCTGTGCTTGCTGAATGCGAGCGCGGCGAGGATTACGCCGTTGAGGCGTATGAGAAAGCAGCCAGCGCCAGCTTGCCCCGGCCGTTTAAAGAAATGGTTGAGTCGGAATATGCCGACGTCCGCCGGACGCACGACCGCGTGCGCAGTCTGCGCGATCAATGGAAAGCTGTGGACTGATTTCGGTAACTGAACAATCTTCCCGCTGTTCCAGCGCTGGTGTCAGCGCTGCCCGGCAGCGGGGCACTAACTTGTGAGGTACATCATGTTGTATTACGCCGTTGTATTTTTTGTTATTGCGGTCATCGCGGCCATCTTCGGCTTTGGAAACATCGCCGCCGGCGCCTCGAGCATCGCCCAGGTTTTGTTCTTCATTTTCCTGGTTCTCTTTGTCGTCTCGCTGGTTTATGCGTTGTTTACTGGCAAAGGCCCGCGTGGCCCGGTCGTTTGACCGCAAGGCCATTAGCGACCATGAGAGACAGGGAAGGAATCTTTTTCGAAAGGCACTTTATGCGATCTGTTTATTTCTCGACGTTACCGGCGCTGCTTTTGGCCGGATTTCTCGCCGCCGGGTGTGCAACTAGCACGAACCTTGGCGACACATCTCCGGATATCACGCTGCACGCTTCTTCCAAAAGCGTCTTCGTCGGTGATACGGTAACTTTGTCAGCCAATAGTCAGAATTTGTTGGGGAAGGACGCCAGGGTGGAATGGCAATGCCCTGGTGGCAAAGTGCAGACCGCCGAGGAAGGCCGCATGGCGCGGGTGGTGTTCAGTCAGCCCGGCAGTTTCAGCGTCGCTGCAGTTCTGATGGTCGATGGCCGAGAGGTCAAGCGCGAATCAGAACTGATCGAAGTGAAAAAGCTGCCGTAAATGGAGAACCGATTTTCATGGAGGATCGCCATGGCCCGGTGAAGGCATAAGGTGTGGAGCTTCGAACCCACAGCAGCTTATGGGCTGCGCATCCTCCCGCACCCTTGGAAACGGCTCGGGTTTCAAAGGACTTACGGTGTGATGTGCTGGTCGTGGGTTCAGGAATCTCCGGCGCCATGGTCGCGTTCCACTTGGCTGAAGCCGGTCTGGACGTGGTCGTTATCGACCGCAGGGCCTTAGCCACCGGATCCACTCCGGACTCCACCGGCTTGATTATGTACGAGCCGGACGAAACTTTGGTTGACCTGCAAAAGCGGCTCGGGCCAGACAAGGCCCGTGCCGCTTATTTGCAATGCCATCGCGCAGTTCAAGAGCTTGTTGCGCTGACCCTTTGGACGGACCTGGACAACGACGGGATCGGCTCAAGGCTCAGGCCGATCTGCTGCTGGAAAAACTCCAGGCCACCGTCGATCTGCCGACGGTGCGCGCTGATTACACCTGGGCCGGCGTGTTTGCCACTACGCCCGACGGTCTGCCGTATATTGGCTCGCTTCCCAACGGCCACAAGAACATACAGTATGCCTTCACCTTCGGCGGAAATGGCATGACGTTCAGTTTTCTGGCCGGGTCGATCATCCGCGACAACATCCTCAAGCGTCGCAACGCCCCGGCGGAGCCTTTCTCTTCCGATCGATTTTGCTTGGCCAATACTGAGGGTGCGTCACTACGGGGGTAAGGCCCCATCGGGGAATTCATCGTAGCGCTTGCTTAAAACCCGGCAGTGCCTTCAGACCTGCCCTTATGTCAAGGCACCTCTAGCGGTACCTAAACTCTCACGTCTCTAACACGGAGTATGTATGGAAATCATGTTGCTGGCTGCCGCGGGCTATTCACTGTTGTATCTGCTTTTTGGTGGCGGCCTATTTGGCGCGGTGGTGATCTTCGTGATCGCCAAGATGCTGGGAAAGTGATGCCCGACTGAAGTGGGTCAGGCAAGGCCCCAGTCAAACTGGGGAAGTTTTACTGACTGTCCGGTTATCCGGAGGCTTCTAAAATTATATATCGCGTGCGATAGAGTTCAGTGTGAACTTTGCCAGGCGAGAATGCGGAAAACTGATTGGAGAACGGTCATGGAAAAGACAAAACGAGAACGTGAAGACGAACGAAACAACATCAAGGATCGCGACCGGGACAGCAATCCCGATGCGATCACCGGTGCACCGGGTTCGCATCCGGTGGGTACAGGCGTAGGCGCTGCGGTCGGTGGCGCTGCCGCTGCTGCTGCTGGCGCTGCGGCCGGTGCGGCTATGGGGTCGGTCGTGCCCGGCGCCGGTACGGTCGTTGGCGGCGTGATCGGTGCGGTGGTGGGCGCGGTGGGCGGCGGCTATGCCGGCAAGGGCATCGCTGAGAAAGTCGACCCGACCGCTGAAGACGCATACTGGCGAAGCGAGTATCAGCGCCGGCCTTATTACGATTCTTCGCTGGATTACGACGTCGATTATGCACCGGCCTATCGCTACGGCGTCTCCAGCTATTCCCAACACCAGGGTCGCAACTTCAAAGACGTTGAAACCGACCTTCAAACGGGCTGGGATAAGTCGCGGTCGCAGAGCCATTTGAGCTGGGACAAGGCCAAGGACGCTACCCGAGATGCCTGGGACCGCTTAAAAGATAGCACCGCCCGGTCGACTGGGACGAAAGACCGGACTGGCGACACGTCACGGCGGCCATAAACTATGAACGGGTCGAAAGCGACCTCGTCATAGACAAATTCAAACGCGCCGGTTTTTCTTGCGGGGAAGACCGGCGCGGTCCTTTTTATGGCTTCTGCGATAGAACCCACTCGACAGCCCGACGCGCCAAGTCTCCCCGACCGTCAAGGCCCAGCTTTTGCTTGATCCGCTGGCGATAAACATCCACCGTCTTCATGCTGATCGACAGTTTTTCCGCGATTTCCCGGCTGGTTTTTCCTGAACCGATCATGGCGAACACGGTGCGCTCGCGGTTCGACAGACGGTCGGCTTCGGAGGCCGCATGAACCAATTCCTGTTTGGACAGGCGCTTAAACAGGGGGTCCGAAATTGTCTCCGAAAGGTGAATTTTCCCCGCCAATATCCCCCGAATCGCCTGCAGCATCACCGACGGATCTTCGCTTTTACTCACATACCCGCTCGCTCCGGCGCGAAGGCTTCGTTCGGCATACAGCCATTCGTCGTGAGCGGATAAAATCAGCACCTTTATAGCCGGATCGATTTCCCTCATGGGCGCGATCAGGTTCAGCCCGGCCATCTCGCCGTCAAACATCAAATCCAGAATGACCAGCTTTGGGTTGTGTTGCTTAACGAGTTCCAGAGCAGTGACGCTATCACAGGCTTCCCCACACACGAACAGGTCCGACTGATTGGCCAAAATCCGCTTCAACGCCAAGCGGATAAGGGGATGGTCTTCAACAAGAAGCACCGCAATTTTCTCGCCCGATCGGTCCACGTCCTTGGCCCTTGTAAAGACAACTTTTAAGAGCACCGTCATACCAAAAATTCCGACGGAAGTATGTCATTCATATGGCTTTTTGCGGAAATCATACCTTCGATGACCTATTAGTTAGTTGCATCCATTTCGGTCGATGGGCTACTTTTCGGATGATACATTCCAAGTTTTGGGTTAGATTCTTAGCTTTTTAGCTGTTATGCACCCTTCGCTCATGCGATTATCTGACTCCTGGCAGCTTTTTCCTTGCAACGCTCCGTCAACACTTCCATAATCAAAAATCGGATGATGATATGCGATTAAGCGTGTCGGTTCGGTATTGGACGATTTGCGTGTGATTTTATATTTGTGAATTTTTTCACTAATATGCGGGTTCCAAGACGAGAATTTCTCATAAAGAGTGGGGCGGTAGCGCTTGGCTTGGCCGCAGCCAGCGACGCACAGGCCGCGCACGCACCCGTCGATGCCCCCAAGGATGCCTGGGGTGTACTGGTCGATTTGTCCGAATGCGTCGGCTGCCGCCTGTGTGAATTCGCCTGCAAAAAATCCAACGACATCGAACCGGGATCACTCAAGTCTTACGACGATCAGTCCGTCTTCCGAGCCAATCGCCGGCCCGCCAACTCCGCGTTCACCGTCATCAATGCCTGGAAACCCGACCCAGCCGGAAAGCCCGTTTACGCCAAGGTCAACTGCCTGCATTGCAATCACCCCGCGTGTGCCTCGGCCTGCATCGTCGGCGCCATTCAGAAGCAGCCAAATGGCGCCGTCACCTATGATGCCTGGAAATGCATCGGCTGCCGCTACTGCATGGTCGCCTGTCCTTTCCAGATTCCCACCTACGAATACGACGACGTTCTGGCCCCGCGGGTGCGGAAATGCGAATTTTGTTTCGGCCGAACCGATGCCGCCCATCCCCCGGCCTGCGTGAAGGAATGCCCGCGTCAGGTGATGCGCTTCGGCCGGCGCGATAAACTGCTGGAACTGGCCCACGAACTTATCAGAGAACATCCCGAAAAGTACGTCAACCATATTTATGGTGAGCATGAAGTGGGGGGGACAAGCTGGATGTACCTCTCGCCGGTGCCTTTCGAGCAAGCGGGGTTTTTGACGCTTGGGACGGCGGCTCCGCCGGCTTTGACAGAAGCCATCCAGCATGGTGTGTTCAAGCATTGGATCGCGCCGCTCAGTTGGTACGGCTTTCTTTCAACGATGTACTGGTGGACGGGTCGCCGGGGCAAGGTGGCCATGAAGCACGGCACCCCGCACCTGCCCGCGCAACATGCTCATCACGGCCAGCCAGCGCCGGCTAATCTAGCCCATGCTGCGGGTGGATCGATAACGAGCGAAGCAAATCAAGGTCCTCAGCAAGCGCATCGCGCCGAAACGCAGGCCTGGCCCGGCGGTTCGTCCGGCGCGGTTGGTCTGCTGGATGAGCCTTCATGCAATTCCACCGCGATTGAGCAAGTGCTGGATCGATCTGCCGAGGCCGCAGGCGATGGTCAACATGACGCAGCCCATTCTGGCGCGCAGGGCGCCCATGATGGAGACAATTCTGGCGCCCATGATACCCATGACGGGCATGAAGACCTCGCGGCCCCGGTCGATGCCAAGATTTTCACCCCGGGCGTGTGGTTCCTGATTTCACTGGTTTTGGTCGGCGTGGGGTTTGGACTGTATCGCTTTATTTTCGGTCTGGGCGCTGCGACCAATCTCGATCAGGAACATCCCTGGGGCCTCTGGATCGCCATGGACGTGGGTAGCGGAATCGCCTTGGCCGGCGGGGGGTTTGTCACTGCGGCCCTGGTGCATATTTTCCATCGGCATCACTATCACGCCATCGCCCGTTCGGCGCTTCTGACGGCGCTGCTGGGCTATACCTTTTATGTTCCCGGCCTGCTCGCCGACATTGGCCGCTGGTACAACATCTGGCATCCCA
>JBBQSU010000099.1:0-12882 GCA_038234815.1 Tepidisphaerales bacterium
AAACCGCAGCGACGATCGATTCATACACCGCTGCGGCCAGGCTGCTTGGCATCACCTCGCGGTTGGCGATGCCCTTGCCGATAATCAGCAAGTCGGTCAAACCCGTTTCGTTTGAAACTTCGGCGCAGGTTCGACGTGATACCACTGCCGACTTGACCTTCGTCAGTTCCCCTTCCTGGTTTGCGGGGAACTTGCGGTATAGGGCCTCGCAGACGATCAGATCAAGCACGGCGTCGCCGAGGAATTCCATTCGCTCGTTGCTATCCAGGCGGTTGTCGGCGATGGAAGCGTGTGTCAGCGATTCGAGCAGAAGTTTGGGGTTTTGAAACTGGTACTGCAAAATGCGCTCGGCGCGCTCTCTAAGTTCATTGTCCACGGTGTCTGTCCTGTTCGTTGTTGGCTGCCGGACCGGATACGTGAAACTGACGTAAGACGAGTCACCTGGAGGAATGCGAATTTCGATGAGCCAAAGCGCCCGAAGGTAAGCTATTGAGCTTCGGTGCGTCCGATCAGCGAAACTGGAACTCCGCCAAGCCCGCCTGCGGGATGCTCGCAAAATGCCCGGCAGACTATTTGGTTGCGCAAAGCCTAGCCGATAGGTACGCGCCCGGTCAACGAAAACTTGCCGCTGGCCACTGCTCTTCTTAGAGTCTACCCCTGTTCCTGAAGGAAAGGTGCGATGCGATTTTCATCTGCGGTCATTTTGTTGCTCTGCATCTCGAGCCTTGGCCGCGCGGAGACCGCGCGGGTATCACTATTTGACCCGGCGCGCCACATGCACATCGCCGAGGTCCGCCCGGGAATGAAGGGATACGGGCTGAGCGTCTTCAGCGGGTCGAAAATCGAACGATTTGAAGTAGAAGTCATATCGGTGATGAAGAACTTCAATCCTCGCGGGGATGTGATCCTGATCCGCTGTTCAGGGGCCAACCTTGATCACACCGGCGCGATCGCAGGCATGAGCGGGTCGCCGATTTTTTTAAAGGACGACCAGGGCCGCGAGCGAATGATCGGGGCCTTCGCGTATGGCTGGCCGCTGAGTAAAGACCCATTGGCCGGCGTGCAGCCGATTGAATACATGCTGGATATCCCGGAGACAAAGACCAAGGAGAGCGAGCCGCGCGAGGCTGGTCGGCCGCCGGTGCCTGCTGCCGAGGACCACCGCCCTGCTGACGCGACACGGTTGCAGCCTCTGGCCACCCCGCTCATGGTTTCCGGCCTGTCCGGCCCGACCCTCGATCATTTCACTCCGCTTCTCGAAAAATATGGCCTTCATCCCATGCAGGCCGGCGCCGGCAGCGGCGACCCCGACCAGCCGGCACCGAAATTTGAGCCTGGCAGCGTGCTGGCGGTGCCGCTTCTGACCGGCGATCTGAATCTCAGCGCCATCGGCACGGTGACGGAAGTCATCGGCGACCGCATTTTTGGCTTTGGACATCCGTTCAATTCCGAAGGCCCCATCTCGCTACCGATGGGCACGGGGCAAATCCACACGATCATCCCGAGTCTCGAGATGAGCTTTAAGCTCGGATCGGCCGCGAAGCTCGGCGGAACATTGACCGCGGACCAGATGGTGGGCGTGTCGGGAAAAATCGGGCCGACACCCGTCGGCATACCCATCAATATGCGCGTAACCTACGCCGACGGTTCGAGCGATCTGCCCTACCGGTTTGTCGCGGCGTTGCATCCCAGGATGACGCCGATGCTCTGCGCACTGGCGGTACAGGCTTCGGTGACGAGCAATAAGGAATTGCCGCAATTCCACACGCTGAATTATGATATTGGTGTCGAATTCGCCAACGGAAAAACACTCTCCATCAAAAACATCGCGGCCGACGTTAACGCTGATGGCGTTTTCGATGAAGTGGCGATGGCTTTGGCACTGATGGCGGACAATCCGTTCGACCGGGTGATGGTCAAGAGCATCGAGGGCACCGTTAAGGTAAGCAATGGTGTCAAATCGGCGACGATTCTTTCTGGATCAATGCCGAAACTGATGTTTCACCCCGGCGAGGTGGCCAGCGGGGTGCTGCGCTATCGACCCTTCCATTCGACCGAACGGTCAATGGCCTTTGAGATGCCCCTGCCAAGCGATCTGCCCGACGGCCAATACCGCCTTGTCGCCTGCGACTGGGCAAACAATTTCTCGGAAATGCGCATGAGCCAGCCCTTCCGGTATGACACCAGCAGCGCCGCTGACGTGTTTGACCTGGTGAAGGAGATGACCTCGTATCGCAGAGACGCGGTTTATCTACGGCTGATTCGGCAGGCCGACGGCGTGGCCTTCGGCCGTTTAGCAATGCCGCGCCTGCCGTCGTCGCGCAGGCAGGTAATGCTGTCGTCGGGCCGCAGCAATGTCACGTCATACACCACCACGCACGCCCGCGTCATACCGACAGAATTCGTCATGCAAGGTACTGCCGAGTTCACAATCACCATCGACCGCAGTAGTCACGTAGAAAATGTCGCGCCCAAGACGCCCGTGCCGGCCCACATCAAAGTGCCCGCAGGCCCGAAAATTCCGCTCAAGACCGAACCGGCCCCAAGAGGTTAATCAAGGAATCCGAATATGAATCGACTGGCAACATTGATATTGCTCGTGCTGACTTTGCCGGCGCTAAGCGCGACCACCTCGCGATGGAAACACACCACCGCTGACGATTTCAGACAGGGAACGACGCACAACGTCGTAGCCAGCAGTCTTGGCGATCTGAAGCTCTCGCGGGCCATCAAGACCCTGCTGGAGCAATCGCCGGACGTGGATGCGGTGTATGCGCTGGCCGAAGCACCGGATAAGACCGTATATGCCGGCACCGGCCCCAAGGGCGTGATTCTGGAGATCAAAAACGAGAAAGTCGCCCCGCTACTCACGCTGGAAGATTCCCAGCAGATTTTCTCACTGGCGGTGGATGCCAAAGGATCGCTGCTCATCGGCACCGGCGGGCAGGCGGGGAAAATCTTTCGACTGGAACAGGGGAGCAAGGCGCCAAAGGTGATCTTCGAACACGATGGCGTTCAGTACATCTGGAGCATGAAGCTCCTGGCCGACGGCACGATTTATGCTGCCACCGGCCCGGAAGGACAGTTGTTTGAGATCGCGCCCGGTGGAGAATCTCGCGTCGTATTTCACTGCCCGGAGAACAACCTGCTGAGCCTGACCGGCGACGGGAAGGACACGTTGTATGTTGGCACCGACCCGCACGGCTTGATTTACAAAGTAAACCGCAAGACCGGCGAGGCGTTTGTTTTGTATGATGCCGGTGAATCGGAAATCACCGCGCTGGTCTTGTCGGCCAACGGAAATCTTTACGCCGCGACCGGGCAGTCCGAAGCCGGCGAAGGTTTTGGCCACGATGATGCGATGCCCGGTGCCGGCGGGCGACCTGAAACGCCAATCGAAGGCCCGGCCGACGGGGGATTGCTTCAGCGCATCTCAGTCGAACTGCCCGACATCCGACCAGCATTGTCCGGCCTCGGCACCGCGCGTCGGCCGACACCGGCGCCACTGTTCCCGCTGGGCCAGTTGGTTGCCCACGAGGGCCACGATGTTGCCAAACAGCCCGTCCCACCCAAGCCCGCCGAACCCGAGATCAAGCCCCCGCACCCGCAGCCCCCGGCCGCCGGTCATGCGCCGGCGATTCCCGATAACATGCCTACCGAAGGCAACGCCATCTACTGCATCGAGCCTTCCGGCACCACCACCGAAATCCTCCGTCAGCCACTGCCCATCCTGTCGATGATTGAGTCGGACGGAAAATTGCTCGCGGGCACGGGCACCGAAGGTACCATTCTAGAAATAACACCCGGCAGCGACGAAACCCGCACGCTTGCCAAGGTGGATGCCAAGCAAGTCATGGCATTGCTGACCACGGCCAGCGGACAGGTGATGCTGGGTGCAGCCAATGCCGGCGGGATCAGCGTATTGACCAAAGGCCTGGCCGCCGAAGGTACTTTCGTCAGCGCGGTGTTGGATGCGACCCAGATCAGCCAGTTTGGGAAGATCCAATTGCACGGGTTGGTGCCAGACGGTACGGCCCTGAAGGTCGCAGCGCGAAGCGGCAACCTTCAAGAGCCGGGCGACGATGCATGGTCGAAATGGTCCGAGGACGTTTCCGCCGCCGAGTTCGTCGATGCCAAATGCCCCAGCGCGCGATTTTTTCAATATCGGCTCACGCTCACCAGCACCAACCCCGGGCAAACACCAACTGTCGAGGATGTTGAAATTCCATACCTGCAACCGAATCTTGCCCCGCAGATCAAGTCGATCACGATCGCAGTCACCGAGAAGAATCAGTCCCCGGCCGATGCCGATGCCCATCAGCCGGCCAGCCAGCGACACCAGACCATCTCATGGGAAGCCAGCGACCCGAACGCAGACGCCCTGGAATTTTCACTCTACGTCCGTCAGGCGGCCAAAGGAGAATGGATTCTGCTGAAGGATAAGCTGACGGAATCGACTTTTGAGTGGGATACGCGCGCAACCGCAGATGGCCGGTATGAAGTGAAAGTGGTGGCTTCGGATGCTAAAGCCAACCCCGCAGGTGCCGGCCGGACCGCCAGCCGGGTCAGCGATCCGGTTCTGGTCGATAACACCGCCCCGGCTATTGGCGACGTTAAGGCAGTGGTTGACGCCCGATCGGCGAGCGTTTCCTCCCGCATCGTTGATCGAACCAGCACCGTCGCCGGTGTAGATTTTGCTATCGATTCGGCGACGGACTGGCAAGCGGTCAAGGCTGTTGATAATATCTTTGACCAACCCGAAGAGTCTGCGGTCGTTAAATTGACCGATTTGGCTCCCGGATTGCACCAGATCACGCTCCGGGCCACCGACGCCCAGGGCAATCAGGCGTTCGAAAATGTGACCGTGAGGATCGAAAGTCCGGCGGCATCGAAGTAAACAAGACTCGTCGGACAGAAACGAAGGATCCGTCATGCATTACCCCCACAAAACGAGCAAGATCAAGCGGGCCCGCAAAATCGGCTTCCGCAAGCGCATGAGCACGAAAAAAGGTCGCCAGATGATTAACCGCAAGCGCAGCGCGGGCCGCAAGGTTCAAGTCGTTTAAGCCGAGCCGTCGCCGTGCGAATAAATGGACCCGCATAGCGTGCCGGTCGAGGGTCGCTACGCGGGCGTAGCCGGTTGGATTTTGAACACCGTGATTTCCGGTCGGCACCAATCCTTGGTGCGCTGGCCGTAGGCCAGCCCGCGGTTGACGTACAAACTGCGCCCGTTCACTGCGTAATAGCCGTGGGTGTAGTGCCGGAATCGGTGTGGAAAAAACCGCCGGCCGAATCGGCTTGTGGCTACCTGCCGGCCATGCGTGTGCCCGCTCAGCATCCATTGCCACGGAAAATCCATCAGCTCGCCACAGTTAGCTGGGTTGTGATTAAGGCAGATCACTGGAGCCGACCCGTCCACTCCGGCAAAGGCCTTGGGTGCGTCAAGGTTCTCCGTCCACTCGTCATCCAGCCCCACAAGCATCAGCGGTTTGGCCGAACCATTGTGAAATATCGGCATCGATTCGTTCCGCAGGACGCGTAGCCCGCGATCTCTAAGGCATTCGGCCAGATAATCCGCGCGGCGCTTCCCCTCTGCGGGCTTGGACCGTCCATAAATGCTGTAATCGTGATTGCCGAACGTGCAGATCACACCGTGCGGGGCTTTCAGATGCGACAGAATTGTCGCCACACGGTGCGCATAGCGATATCCGCCGGTAATCAGATCCCCGGTAATGACGATCAAATCCGGTTTAAGTTCGTTCACCCATGCGAGGTACTGAATTAAGTATCGTTGCCAGACTACCGGGCTGTAATGCAGATCCGAGAGTTGGATGAGGCGCATCCCGATCAGGCTGGGATCGATCTGTGGAAAGGTCATATTCCTGCGGTGGATTTCCACCCACCGGCGGTTCATGGGCAATGCGTGCATCCCCGTCAAACCCAATCGGGCAAACGTGTCCCAGATGGCCTTCCGCCAGCCGTGCTGCCGCCGCCATTTGGGATGGATCAGATATTGAACCACTGCGTCTACCATGACGATCTCGATCCGACGACTCCGTTTACGCAATCATCTCCAGCGCCGAAGTGATCTCCTGTTGCGCGTGGGCGTCGCCTTTCGCCTTGGCCGCGGCGATGCCCTCTCTATAAACCTTGCAAGCGGACTGCACGTCGCCAAGCGATTCATAAACCGCGCCTTTCTGAAAATAGGCGTAGCAGTATCCCGCATCGACCGTCAGGACCCGATCGAGAAACACGATGGCCTGATCGTTGCGACCGGCTTTCTTGTGTTCAAGGGCAATCCCGTAAAGCACGAACGTATCGGCGGGGTCGCGGTCCAGCATTTTCAGAAGTTTGTCCAGTCTGTCACTCATGGCTTTTTCAATAGTAGGAGATCAAACCTGATCGAGCGGCACATAATCCAAGTTCAGCGCTCCAGCCACGGCCTGGTTCGTCACTCTGCCGGCAACCAGCGACACGCCCTGGGCAAATCCCGCGTCCTCGACCGCGAGCTGGGCATAACCCTTTGCGGCGATGCGTGCTACATAAGGCAGAGTCGCATTGCAAAGCGCGATGGTGCTGGTTCGCCCAACGGCGCCGGGCATGTTGGTAACGCAATAATGCACGACGCCTTCAACCACGAACGTAGGCTCGGCGTGCGTGGTGGGCCGGGCGGTCTCGATGCACCCGCCCTGGTCGATGGCCACGTCCACAATCACGCTGCCGTTCTTCATGCGCACCAGGTCTTCGCGCCCTACAAGCCGCGGGGCTTTGGCACCGGGAATCAGCACTGCGCCGATGACCAGATCGGCCTGTTGCAGGTGATGTCGGACCGTATGCAGATCGCTGAAGATGGTGCTGACGTTGGCTGGCATTACGTCGTCGAGATAGCGCAGGCGATCGAGGTTGATGTCCATGAGCGCGACATTGGCCCCGAGTCCTGCGGCGACCTTGGCGGCATTGGTGCCGACCACCCCGGCGCCCAGCACAACCACGTTGGCCGGAGCCACCCCCGGCACGCCGCCCAGTAAAATGCCTCGGCCCATCATCGGTTTTTCAAGGTATTTCGCCCCTTCCTGGATACTCATCTTCCCCGCGATTTCGCTCATTGGTGTGAGCAGAGGGAGCGAACCGTGCTTGTCCCGAATCGTCTCGTAGGCAATGGCGACAATCCCGCCGGCGATGCACCGCCGAGCCATTTCCGCGCCGGCGGCAAAATGGAAATAGGTGAAGACCATCTGCCCCCGCTTGAACAGATCGATTTCCTGTGCCTGGGGTTCTTTCACTTTCACGATCAGATCGGCGCAAGAAAAGACGCTTGGCGCGTCGGGCAGAATGGTCGCACCGGCCGCAGTGTAATCGTCATCAGCAAATCCGCTTCCCGTGCCGGCCTGTGTCTGCATGAACACCGTGTGCCCGGCCCGGCGGAGCGTTTCCACCCCCGCAGGCATCATCGCCACCCGGTATTCATCAGGCTTCACCTCTCGCGGTACACCGATCTTCATAGTCCTGCTTCCTTTGAGTTGCGTTTGCCGATGCTCCACAGTTTGCCGAGGCATCATCGGTGGCGCCGGTCCGATAACAGACGCCGGAACGCATCTTATCCGGCCATGCCGGGAATTTCCCATGTTGAGTGGCCGAAACATCGCCGATTGCCGATGCACACAGTAGACAAACGTTGCAGGAAAACACCATGCTCAAAGCCAATACATCCGATAAGTCGCGACTGCTGATTCTCGACGAAGACCGCATCATGCTTCAGTCACTCTCTCAGTTCCTTCGTCGCGAAGGCTACGACGTGCGCACCACCGACCGCGCTGAAGAAGCGATGAACATCCTTGAAGCCGGGACGGTGGAATTGCTGCTGGCAGACGTAAACGCTCCCGGCATTAAGCCCGCGGAATTCCTGCGAAACCTGCGCCGGCGGTTTCCTCATGTCGTGGTGATTGTCATCACCAGCTACGGATCGATCGAAGGCGCGGTGGAGGCGACCAAGGTGGGAGCGTTTGATTACCTGACCAAGCCCATTGTGGACGACGAAATCCGGGTGGTCGTGGAAAAGGCCGTTCGGCAACAGTCCTTGCTGTTTGAGAATCAGACGCTGCGCCAGCAGCTCGACCTGCGCTTCTCACTTGAAAATGTCATAGGGCACGATCATAAGATGCTAAAGCTCTTTGATCTGGTTGAGGCCGCAGCCGACAGCCGAACCACGATGCTCATCACCGGCGAAAGTGGCACGGGCAAATCGCTGCTGGCGCGAGCGGCGCATTATAGATCCCCGCGACGAGACAAGGCGTTCATTGAAGTCAGTTGCGGTGCATTGCCCGAAACACTGCTGGAATCCGAGCTATTCGGGCATACGAAAGGTGCCTTCACCGGCGCGATAGCCGACAAGCAGGGCCGTTTTATGGTCGCCGACGCGGGTACGCTCTTTCTTGACGAGATCAACTCAGCCAGCCCGGCGATGCAGGTGAAACTGTTGCGCGTGTTACAGGAGCGCGCCTTTGAACCTGTGGGCAGTAGCGAAACAAAGAATGTTGACGTGCGTGTGATCCTGGCCAGCAATGTCGATCTGCAACAACTGGTCGCTGAGCAGAAATTTCGGCAGGACCTGTTCTATCGAATCAACGTCGTGACCCTGCGCGTGCCTCCACTGCGCGAGCGTTTGGGAGATATTCCGCTATTGGCCGGTCATTTCCTGCGCAAGTTCAAGCAGGAATCCGGGCGGGAGATCATCAGCATCACCGAAGAAGCGATGGCGTCACTTCAGCGATACAACTGGCCGGGCAACGTTCGAGAACTGGAAAATGCCATTGAGCGGGCGGTGGTTCTTTGTCGAAGGCCACAGATCGACGTGGATGACCTGCCCGAAACCGTCCAATTTCATACGCCCCACTCCAGCGCCCGCAAGAGCGCGCAGGGGTTGGCGATCGAGGATTTTGAATCCAGCCCCATGCCGCTGGCGACCGCATTGGAAACGCCCGAACGGCGGATCATCGAACTGGCCCTGAAGCGGAACAACTGGAACCGGCAAGCCACCGCCACCGAACTGGATATCAACCGCACGACGCTCTACAAGAAAATGGTGAAATACCGTCTCAATGTCGGGGAAATGGTGTAAATCCAACGCCCGTAAAGACCCGCGAACGCGCCTTCACGGCACCTGCGGCACGCGGATATCGCAAATCTCCATGGACGTGCTGCCGGCGGGCAACAAGTCAAAAGAGTCATCGCATTGAATAGATGACGGCAGCGGAGTTGCGGAAGACCGGCTGAAAGAGATCGGGACGGGCATCTGCAAAGGCGATCTCCGGCACGGGCTGTTGCGCGGGCATAAAGATGATGACGTGCCTGGCCGCAAGTCTGCGCAGATTGGCAATCCAAACAGCGGCGTCGGGCTGCATCGACGGAGTGGCAAACGCCGCGTGGCCGATCCGGTCGCCGGTGAGGTGATCGCCGAAACGCGGAAGATCACGCATACCCCGCACACCTGCGCGAACTGGCGCGTAAACGATGCGTCGCTGTTGGTTGGGCGACATGAGGGGATAAATATAAAACGTGTTGGAATAGGCCAGAGTATCGCCCGGAGAGAGATGCGCGGCGATGAACGTCCAGGCGTCGGCGGAATCCTGGCCATATACCGGAGCGTAATAGAGCGGCGCGGTCTCGACGACGGCATCGGCATACGCCTGCCATTGAACATAGACGAATAAAACGAAACCAATACCGCCGGCGACACCGACGAGTCGGCGCGCCTGCGCGCCGGCCCAGGTCAGCCCCACCGCCGCGACGGCGAAGAGAATTCCCCCGCCGACGAACTGCACAATCGACGAAGCATTGCCCCAACTAAAACTGGTGATCAGACAGAGGAGAGCGATTGTCCCTCCGAGCAAATACTGCACACGATGAGCTGCGAACGTTGCCCGTATTCCAAGTCCCGCGCCGGCGAAGAGCAGAACGAAGGCCGGCATGACGAAGCGCACCTCGGCGAAAGGTGCCACGGCGATGAACAGCGCAACGATTAACGCCGGTCCGACAAGGACCGCACGCACCAGCGGATCGCGCAACCGCGAATGCCAAATGGCCCATGCGCACGCGGACATCCACCCGGCTATCAACAGCAGGGCAGGCAGCGGCGGCAGGCTATAACTGCCGCAAAACAATACGCCAATCACCCCGCCCACGCTGCGGAGTTGCGGGGCATTGGCGGTCGAAAACAAACCGGGCATTGATAGGACATCTATGGGAAACAGCGGGTTGCCCGTCCGCACAAATGTGCGGAAAAACCAAGGCCCTGCCAGCACCAAGGGGCCGATGGCTATCGCCAGTGACCGCTTTATCCGGTGGCGATCCAACAACAGGAAAAAAACGGGTACAACGAGCAATGCAGTCGTTTTGCAGGCCAACATTAGCCCCAAGCTTATGGCCGTCATCCAAAGACTTCGGCGGCGGGCCGTTGCGACCAAAGCGCAGCAAAATAAAGCCGCGAGGTACACGTCGTCCTTCCCCGTCGTCACTTGGGATACCACCGGGCGGCACAACGCCAGCGCGATCATCAATAAAGCCGATACGCCCGGCGAACAGCGCAATCGTCGCAGCAGCGAGTACCCGGCGAATGCCAGCAATAGCAGGGCCGGAAACGCCACCCAGCGGGCGAGAAGATCGTTACCCGTCAAACCCATCCACCACGCGACGAAGACCGATCCGGCGAGCGGCGAATAAGTGTTGGCGGGATTGTAGAACCAGATCGGAACCAGGCTCAACTGATGATCCTGTAACCACCTCGCCGCGATGGGAAAGTGATAGGAAATGGCATCGTTTCCAATCACCGGCGCGCCCCGTTGGCTAAATACCACCATCGCACCAAAGCCGAGAATGAACGCCGAGGCGACGAGAAAGGGAAACTGCCCGGAAGCCACCGCCGAGGCGGGTGAACACTCATGTATTGGCGAGCGGTTTCGGCTGGCGAACCACCAGATGACCAAGGCGGCTGCCAATGAAAACCCGCCGACGGTTACGGGGCTGAGTATCCCCAATATTCCCGGCACGGTGACGGCCAGATACTGCACCAGAAACAGGATGAGCAACGCCCCCCACGCGGCATCGGGAACCGCATAACGGGCCTTGCGCAAAAGCCGATAAGCCCCCATGGCGATCGTCACGGCAAGGCCGAGGGATAGAAGCAGCCGAATTTCAAGTTCAAATGGCACGCGGCAGGCAATTGTAATTGAAGTGACTCGAATCGTCGTGCCGCACCGGCTAACCGCGCCACCAGTCTTGCGCCTGCCGGACTTGACCTCTTAATACGCGCGTTTCAACACTGCCCGCTGATAAGCCGCCAGCACGATATCCTCGTGGCGCATGCCTTCATCGGCCAGTTTCTCTGAGCACCACTGGCACAATCCCGCGCCGTGCCCAAACCCGTGCCCTTCGACAAACCGCACGGTATCTGGCTCGTTGATGATCCTGAAAAAACTGCTGAATAGATTCGAATCCTGTGGGGCGTCCGTGTTCACAGCCCAGCGCATTTCCTCACCCGTCCAGCTAAAGCGTGCCCCCCGGGCGTCGGTGATAAGGAACCGGACAGGACGGCCAAACCGGCTGACCTTCTGCACGTCGATCCGTGCCAGCGGGGCCATCGCTTGCTCGGCGCGATTGCGGCGCTGGCCGAACAGTCGAAACCGTCGGGTCAGTTCGTCTTTTTTGACGGCGATTGGTCCCCAACTGAATCGCGGGGATGCATTGCACCGCCCGTGTACGTCCTGATCGCTGAGTGGCTCGATGTACGAATCACCGAACGCATCGGACGCCGATTGCGTGATCCCCCCACAGCAACTGCTGAAATAAGCTTTGAAGATTTTTTCATGCCCCTTAAGGCCATAGGCGACGACGATGCCCGACGTGTCATTGACCGCCGATCGGCTCTTGGCGATTTCTGCGTCCAGTCCGCCATACACCTGGCTGCGCGTGTCGGCGAACAGGTCGAACGTGGGATGATTCGACGCCCGCGCTTCCATTAACGAAAAAAGGGCATAGGTCCGGGCGACGATTGCCTGCGCGCGATAGGTTTCGACGTTCCATGAGAAAGGCAACTCCCGCGGAAGAACACCCATCAGGTAGCTATCGATGTCCAGGTCGTTAATACAGTCAAACCGAAGCGCATCGGTTGCGACAAGTCGCAGGCGACCGCGATAGTTGTTGCCGTTGACGGCAAGCGCCGTCCCGGTGGCTGGCGTGATGACCAGCGAGCCTTTTCCCAACTGAACAGAGCCGACGCGCCAGCCCGTGGGCGCCAGCTCAATGCGCACCCCTCCGGTGGGCATCGGCACGGGCATCAGGCCCGCGTTATCAATGCTGACCGACGCCCCTCGGGGGGCCGATATCACAACGCTTTCCCGGTTATTTAAAAGGAGGACCCGGACGATCGGAATCTGTCCGGTCAGATCAGACGTAGGCGCGTCCTGGCTGCAACCGATCGGCGACAGCAGGACGAGCATCACCATCCATCGCAGGACGTTTCTCAATCGGCCTCCATGCCAGTGAGAACGCGTGTGAAAAGCCGGCCTAGCTCTCAAGCTTTCGCAGGGTCAGGCCAAAAGTCGCCAGTTGCTCTTTGATCTCAGTCAGGCTGGTCTGCCCAAAGTTCTTGCAGCCAAGCAGTTCGTCTTCGGTACGGCTGACGAGTTCGGCAAAGGTGTTGATGTCAAGCCGCTGAAGTGCCTTGCGACTGCGCACCGACAGTTCCATGTCCATCACCGATTTGCCGAGGAGTTCCGAGGACGCGTCATTGGCATCTGGCACCGCAGCGTGCGCAACGCCTTCGGGATTTTCGGAATTCTGGCCCAGATGCAGGCCCTTGGCCGCCAACAGGCTCTTTATCTCATT
>JBBQSU010000100.1:0-12859 GCA_038234815.1 Tepidisphaerales bacterium
ACGTGGGCGGGACGGGTGATCGGGCTGCTGCTGAACGGCCCGTGGGAGTCGCTGTGGGAGGAACTGATGCGAAAACGATCGGCAGTGCGTGGGCCGGCCAAACGACGATCGCTGGACGGTCTGATGCAGTATCTGGCGGCAAGGCGCGAGAAAATCGACTACGCCCGTTTCAAAGCGGCGGGCCTGAAGATCGGCTCAGGCCCGACCGAATCCGGGTGCAAATCCGAGGCCCGTCGGCTCAAGGGAATGGGCATGCGCTGGACGGCCCGCAATGCCGAAGCCGTCATGGCCCTGGAGGGCCTGCACCAAAGCCATCTCTGGCTGACCTACTGGTCACGACCCCTCGCCGCCTGAAAAATTGGCAGACCCCGATTTACGATTTACTCGCCCATAGGTGGCGCCCTTGTTTATTGTTCGAATCACGGATATTGTCTTCCACCCCCGGCTGACGAGGTGCGCTTTGTGCTTCGCACGTCCTGGGATAACTGGAGCCTTCATGAAGTCCAAGATTCACCCGAAATACCAAGCCTGCGCCGTTCACTGTGCCTGTGGCAACACGTTTGTCACCCGCAGCACGCAGCCCAAGATCAACGTCGATATCTGCAATGCCTGCCATCCATTTTTCACGGGCAAGCAGAAGTTCGTCGATACGGCCGGTCGCGTCGAGCGATTCAGCAAGAAATTTGGCGGGTCATATAGCTTTCAGAAGACCGCGGCCCCCGCGGCGGCGCCTGCGCCGGCTAAGAAATAAATCTCGATTCACCGGCCGGCAGGGCCGGCCTACAATCCGACGCCGCCGGTCCGAACGCCCCCGTCAAATTCATCGGACCTGCGGCGTTTTTGATTTTTATGGGCATACGCGGCGTGGCCATTTTCGTGCTGATGTTGGGGCTTGTAGGCTGCGCTCATCGCCCGCAAGCCACAACAAGACCGGCCAACACTTTCGCGCGGATCGGGCTGAACGAGTTGACGAAAGTCGAGCCGATTCATGCCCTGTGCGCCCCGCCGGTCGGGTGGCTTCCAGAGCCGTTAAAATCGAGCGGAAATCACACTCACCAGGTCTGGCTCAGCCCGTCGGGCAACACCGCTTACGGGGTGATTCGATTCTCGCTGCCCTTTCCCGTGGGGCCTGATTTGGTGCTGCCATTTTTTCTAAGCGAGATGCGCGAAAGCGAAGGCTCGGCCACGCTGGTGGAAAAGCACCACGATGAGAAGGTGGGCGGGCTTCGCTTCGTCGCCGAAGGGGGCATGTATACGGTGCGTTCGATAATGGTGACGCGGGGTTGGCAGGGCTGGTCGGTATACGCCGGTACGGTCCGGGATGAACCAATCAACCGCACCGAACTTGATCTGGCCGAAATGGCCCGCGAGCACACGCAGGTGGATGTTGATTGAAGCGTTGCTGCGGCGGGCCAGAAGGCCCCGGCACCCCGGCATTGGGCTAATAGTCCCCCCAGATTCCAAAATTTCTGCGAACGGCCTGTCGCGAGGCGCATTTTCCTAGTGCGCTACCACCTGCCATCTGATATTCTGGGACGCGGACTTATGAAGCACCTCCGTTTCCTGCCCCTGGCCTTCGTCGCCGACGTTCACGGCTTTGCCCTGTTCGCGATCTACTTGATCGTTCTGGGGACCGCCGCCGTCGCCATGCGCCTCCGCGAACAACTTTTCTGATTGTTTTCTGCTATCGTCGTTCTCTTCATGGCCTCGATCTGCGAATTTGATCTGCCGGGCCTGCGCCATTGGCTTGCCGAACAGGGCGCAGCGCCCACCCATGCCCGCGGACTATTGCGGCATTTCTATGCTGGGGCGCCAGTGGTGGATTGGTCGACTTCCGTAATGCCCCACCGCATTCAGCCAGACTTAGCCCAACGGTCGATTTTAGAAACGAAAATCCGTCAGCGACATCTCAGCACCGACGGCACCATAAAGCTGTTGATAGACCTGAAGGATGGACTGAGCATCGAGTCGGTCCTGATGCCCGGCTATCGGCCCGATCGCGCTGCCTGTTGTCTGTCCTCCCAAGTGGGATGCGCAATGGGATGTGATTTCTGCGCGTCCACTCGCGACGGCCTGCTACGCAATCTTTCCGTGACCGAGATCGTCGAACAGTTCCTGCTGCTTCGCCACGAGGCGCGCTTGCTGGATCGCAGGCTTACCTCGCTGGTTTTCATGGGCATGGGCGAGCCGATGCACAATCTGGCCAACGTGATCGCAGCCATCGGGAGAATCGCCGACCCGGACCTCGGGGGCTTGGGCTGGCGGCAGGTGACGGTTTCGACCGTCGGTATCGTGCCCGGGATTGATGCCCTGGCCGAGGCCGATCTGAATGTGCATCTGGCCGTCAGTCTTCATGCCGCCGACGACCTGACCCGCCAGCGAATCGTGCCCACAGGGCACAAGTATCCGGTCATCGAAATCGTGGCCGCAGCCCGCAGGTTCCAAGAGAAGACCGGCCGCGTGCCGACGATCGAATGGTGCCTGCTGGCCGGCATCAACGACACCAGCGCGCAAGCTGACAAGCTGGCCGATCTGCTCGACGGATTTCGCGCGCACGTCAATCTCATCCCCTGGAATAACATTGGCGTCGGGACCAGCGGAGCTGTGTATGCCCGGCCGGTGCCGGAGCGCCTGGCGGAATTTGCCGATCGGCTGCGCGCCCGAGGCGTGGTCGTGCATATTCGGGAAACTCGCGGCGACGACGTGTCGGCGGCCTGTGGGCAGCTCGTCCAATTGCGAAAATAGATATTACAACGTTGGCACCTTCCCGCGTGGCTGGCTACTGCTTCGCCTACAATTCGCCCGGAGCGACGTTCTATGCAAAATTTCAACCCCGCCAACGAGTCGCCTATCGACACCCCCGCATTTTTTACCCCTGCGGAACTTGCACAGCGAGTGGAACAGGCCAAGAGCGCGTTTGCCATTTGGCGTAAGGCCAGCCTCTCGGAGCGTGCCATTCCGATGAAGCGCCTGGCCGAGTTGCTCATCGAACGAAAAAGTCAGTTGGCTTCCATCATGACGATGGAAATGGGCAAGCCAATCGTCGCGGCCGAAGCGGAACTGGAAAAATGCTCGCTCGCCTGCGATTTTTTTGCCGACAACGCCGCCCGGTTCTTATCGCAAAAACCCGCCGCGACCGAGGCCTCCAAGAGTTACGTTCGATTTGAACCGCTGGGCGGAATACTGGCGATCATGCCTTGGAATTTCCCGTTCTGGCAGGTGGTGCGTTTCATGGCACCCAGCCTGATGGCCGGCAACGTCTGCCTGCTGAAGCACGCGCCCAACGTGCCGCAGTGTGCGCTGGCGATTGAGCGGATTTGCCTTGAAGCCGGCTTCCCCGCCGGTGTGTTTTCTTCGCTGCTGGTCGATGTCACTGCCGTGCCCGATCTTTTAGCCGATCCATTTGTGGCCGCAGTGACGCTCACCGGCAGCAATCGTGCCGGTCGCGCAGTCGCAACCGAAGCCGGCAAATTATTGCGAAAAAGCGTGCTTGAACTCGGCGGAAGCGATGCCTTTATTGTCCTGGCCGATGCTGAAGTGCCCGCGGTTGCCCAGATCGCCGCGCAGGCTCGCTGTATCAACAACGGGCAAAGCTGCATCGCCGCCAAGAGATTTATCGTCGAAACACCCGTCTACGACGCTTTCGTTCGCGCGCTGGCCGATGCCATGTCCAAGCTAAAGGTGGGCGATCCGATGGAGCGAAGCACCGAGATCGGCCCACTGGCCCGGCTCGATTTGTTAGAAAATCTGCATCGGCAAGTGGAACAAACCGTCGCCGCGGGGGCGCGATTGCTTATCGGCGGAAAGCGCCTGGACCGGCCGGGCTTTTTCTATCCCCCCACCGTGCTGGCCGATGTAAAACTCGGCATGGCAGCGTTTGACGAAGAGACCTTCGGACCGGTGGCTGCGGTAATGAAGGCCGACCATGTCGATCATGCCATCAAGCTGGCCAACGCGTCGCCTTATGGGTTGGGATGCAGTCTATGGACACAGAACGCCTCACTGGCCGAGAAATTCGTCCCCGAAATCGCTGCCGGCAGCGTGTTTATTAACGAAACGGTCAAATCTGATCCACGTTTACCCTTCGGGGGAATTAAGCAAAGTGGCTACGGCCGCGAGCTGTCGGAATTCGGCATCCATGAATTCGTCAACGTCAAGAGCGTCTGGATCAAGTAAGAATGTCGCGACCCCACAGGCACTGGCCTATCGCCCCAGCGAGCGACTATGACACCACTCGTAATTGGCAAATCACCCATCCGTATTCTCCGGCCCGTGTAAGCGCCGGGCGCGGTTTTTCTGACTGCGAATCGACTCGATTAAAGGGATAAGCCCAGTCGCAGAGGGGTGCGATGGGGACGGAAAAGGAAATCGACCCGTGAGGGGATTATCCGATCCGTGCCGAAAAGATTCTTGCCATAACGCAACACCGGCTCGCCGAGTTGATCGGCGAGCCGGTGAGACAAACTTGCTTGCGGCCTGACTTACAGGCGGCTGATGAGCAGTTCGCGTTGGAAGACCATTTCCTTGGGCAGATCGCCGGCCAGTTTCAGGAAGAGTTCTTCCTGACTGAGGATTTCAGCCTTCACCTCGTCTGTCGAAAGGCTTTCCAGCGCGTGGAAATCGCTTTCGGTCAGGTTCAGGCCCTCGAGATCGATGTCTTCCGGCCGGGGCATCCAGCCCAAAGCGGTTTCTCTTGCATAAGCCCGGCCGTGGGCGCGCTCCACGATCCACTTGAGCACGCGCATGTTTTCGCCGAAGCCCGGCCACATGAACTTGCCCTGGTCATTCTTTCGGAACCAGTTGACCATGAAGATACGCGGGCAGTCCGTCATCTTCTTGCGCATCTTGAACCAGTGGACGAGGTACTCGCGGATGTTGTAGCCAATGAACGGAAGCATGGCCATGGGATCACGCCGCACGATGCCGACCGCGCCGGTGGCAGCGGCGGTTGTTTCTGAACCGATGGTGGCACCGATGTAAACACCATGGACCCAATTGAAGGCCTGATAGACGAGCGGGATGGTCTTGCTGCGACGTCCGCCAAACACGATGGCGCTGATGGGCACGCCAGAAGGATCTTTGGCCGCAGGGTCCAGCACGGGATTATTTTCCATCGGCGCGGTAAAGCGGCTGTTGGGATGGGCGGCCTTCTTGCCGGCCTGCTTGCCAAGGGCCGGGGTCCATTCCTGGCCCTGCCAGTCAATGCACTTATCCGGCACCGGGCCGTCCTTGTCTTCCCACCACACGTCATAAGTTCCATCGGCCAGCGGAACCAGTCCGACGTTGGTATAGATGGTGTTCTTCTGAATTGATGCAACAGCGTTGGGGTTGGAAGTGCTGTTGGTGCCCGGCACCACGCCGAAATACCCGGCTTCGGGATTGATGGCCCGCAGCTTGCCCTTTTCGTCCACCCACATCCAGGCAATGTCGTCGCCGATGGTGGTGACTTTCCACCCTTCCTTGCGATACTTTTCGGGCGGAACGAGCATGGCGAAATTGGTCTTGCCGCAGGCGCTCGGGAAAGCCGCAGCGACGTAAGTGCGCTCGCCTTTGGGGTCTTCCACACCCATCAGCAGCATGTGTTCGGCCATCCAATCCTGCTGGCGACCCAGGTAACTGGCGATCCGCAGGGCCAGACACTTCTTGCCCAGCAGCGCGTTTCCGCCATAGCCCGAGCCAAAACTCCAGATGGTGTTATCAAGCGGAAAGTGGCAGATGTATCGCCGCTCGGGATTGACATCGCCGATCGAGTGCAGGCAGCGAGTGAATTCGTCGCTGTCACCCAGTTGCTTCCAGGCCACGTCGCCCATGCGCGTCATCAGCTTCATGTTGGCAGCGACGTATAACGAGTCGGTCAGTTCAACGCCGACTTTGGCCAGTGGGCTGCCGAGCGGACCCATGATGAAGGGCACGACATACATTGTCCGGCCTTTCATACATCCCTCATAAAGCCCTTTGAGCTTGGCATAAGCGGCCTTGTCGCTCATCCAGTTGTTGGTTGGTCCCACCAGGTCTTCGCTGGGGGTGCAGATGAACGTCAGGTGTTCGGTACGGGCGACGTCATTGCTGTTGGAACGATGGTAATAGCAGCCGGGCAGCTTCTTCTGATTGAGCTGAACGAACGTGCCATCCTTGCAACCGGTATCGTACATCGACTGCAATTCTTCATTGCTGCCGTTGCATACCATCACTTTGTCTGGCTGACAGAGATCGATACATTCTCTAATCCAGGCCTTGGCGTTTGCATTGGAAACACCAGCCAGGGGGTCTTGTTTGCTGCCGGTATGAGACGCGACTGTCGTAGACATTTTTTGACCTTTCGTGGGTTAAGGAGCGAACCGGATTGGGGAAAGGGTGCCGGATGAGATCATCCTGTGGAACCACACGCCAAGCCGTGGACCGGTTTCGTCCAATTGAACAGGACTGGTCGATTAAATCCAGCACCTGTGCCGTGTGATTAACATCATTCCGGCACCCTAGTATAATCTGGCAATCGGATATTTCAATCCTATTGTCCATACTTTGTGAAATTTTTCTCTTAGTCGGGGGAAATTGGCTTGAATCTATCGGAAAATACGCCCCACCGCCCGTCGTCGCGAGCTGGGTGGAATGAAAAAGATTAAGAGGATGCAAGAGATTTGAGTTCGTTTTTTTATTATCCCTTAGTTTTTTTCTGTTGGCCCCCTTCCAATTTTCGGTACGCCGGGCGTGCACACCGTGATGAACCGGTCGGCCAAAAAAGGCCCACGCGAGTTGGTGCGCTTTTTGGCGCCAAAAAGCGCACCAAGATTTGACCCCTTCCAAAAAAAATAATATTTTTTACAAATCATTTCCGCGTAGCGACTTAGGTGCATTTTACGGCACTCCATGTTGCGCGAAAAAGCGCCAATTCGCGCACCTTCGGGCGTTTCCCTGCCCTTAGTGTAGAGGGCTTTACTTATGGCTAATAATGACCTGGCGACATTGATTGGCTCGTACCCCGCCAGCGCTTGCGCGGCGTGGTGGTTGCCCGGCGTCGTACGCGGGCGGCGGAAATTGTTCGGCGACGCCGGACCTGCAAATGTCCGTTTAGCCGCGTGCGTTCACCCCGCGCGGTTTCCCTTTCCGTGGCGCGTCGGAGACGTGCAACAAATGGGACCCTCTCAAGGCCGCGTCGGACCCGGAAGCGACCTTCCCGAAACACCCACGGGACCGCAAAGGGACCTCTTTGGGACCCCCTTTGGACCCCTTTTTCTTATTCAAACGGGTGCGAAATATGCAAATTTGCCTGAAATTCAACGAAATCTGGTCGGCGACAGCGAAGTATGTCCAAAAAAGCGTGTCCCTCGGGCGAGAGGGTTCTGGCGACGAGCGGCGGCGCGCTTGCCGCATCCCCATTCCCTCTCGGACGTGAGTGCGCCGGGGTCGTCGCAATTACGCGTCACACCCGTCGTACGCGGGAGGACGCGGGCGGAGCGGAAAGCCGAGGGGGCCTTTCCGGCAACAGGAGGCAGGCCTATGCCGCCGATTCTGCCCCTGCCCGGAAAAAAGAACGCCAACTGTAGTGCGCTAGATTATGGAGTGAAAATGATTCGTACCGATTGGCCAGTATACAATGGCACGATGAAACACTGGCTGCTGGGGTTAGCGGGATTACTTTTGGTTTGTACGCAGGCATTGGCGCAAGAGAAGGTGCCTGTTTCGGCGGCGCTGGATGCATCGGCGCTTCAGCCGGGCAAGCCGGCCCGCTTGGCGGTCGTGCTGGACATCCCCAAGGGATTCCATGCCCAATCGCACGCTCCGCTGGCTGACAACCTGATCGCCACGGACGTGAAATTGGATGCTCAGCCGGGCCTTACGTTCGGCCCGGCGGTCTTTCCTGCAGCGCATATTCTCCACTACGAAGCATTGGGCGGGGACGTGAGTGTTTATTCCGGCAAGACGATCATCGTGGTTCCCGTCACCGTTGCCGCGGACCGGGTCGTCGGCCCGGTCGAGATCGCCGGGTCCGTGCGGTTTCAAGTCTGTGACGACAAGACCTGCTTTAAGCCTGAGAACGTGAAGTTCAAGATCAGCACGTCGGTGGTTGCCCCGAGCGAAACGGTAACGCCTGCGAATAAGGATTTGTTCAATTCCATCGTGCAACCGATCAACGGCGGCATCACGGGGGTGTCGTCAAACGGTTCCACGACCGCGCAAACCAATGGTCCGGCGACGTTTTCCTTGCTGGGCGTCAGTGGAACCATCAGTACCATCTGGGGCGCGCTGCTGGCAGCGTTTTTCGCGGGGCTGATTTTCAATGTCATGCCCTGCGTGCTGCCGGTGTTGCCGCTCAAGGCCATCGGTTTCTATGAAGTCTCGCAGCACCATCGCGGGCGCACGTTGATGCTCGGCACGGCGTTTTCCATCGGCCTGATCGGCGTATTTGCCCTGCTCGGCTTTGGCGTGATCGTTTCCAAACAGGTGTTTCATACGCAATTTTCCTGGGGGCAATGGTTTTCAGTCCCCTGGATCGTCTGGGGCATTGGTGCGGTGCTGGTGGTGCTGGGCGCCTGGTTATTGGGGGCTTTTTCGGCGCTTCAATTACCGACAGGCATCTATGGCCTGAACTTTCGTCACGACACGCTCGGCGGAAATTTGCAGTGGGGCGCGCTCACCGCAGTGCTGTCTACACCTTGCACTGCCCCGCTGTTGCCCGTGGTCATCGCGTTTGCCCTGGTGCAAAGCCTGTCGGTGGCCTTCGCGACGATTTTGATGGTCGGTATCGGCATGGCGTCGCCGTATTTTGTGCTCAGCGCGTTTCCCGGAATCGCCCGGAGATTTCCCCGCACCGGACCATTGTCAGAACTGGTGAAACAAATGACCGCGTTTCTGCTGTTCGGCTCGGCGGCGTTTTTTGTCGGCGCGACGTTTCGACAAGCCGGCGTGCAGGGGTGGCTGGTTTTTGCAGTCGCCCTTTCGGCGTCGGTCTATCTCATTTTCCGGACGCGCACACTTTACAAAGGCTCGCCCCGAGCCGTCGGCATCGCAGCCCTGCTAGCGGTTCTCGTCTCGGGAACGAGTCTCTGGGCCGCATGGCCGGAAAAGACTGAAGGGAAGCTGCCATGGGTGGAGTATTCGCGGCAGGCATTCGATCAGGCTCGTGCGCAGCACAGGCCGGTTCTCATCAAGTTTACTGCCAAGTGGTGCCTGAATTGTCTGGCCATGGAAAAAACTGTCTACCGAGACGCGCGCGTACTCGAAGCGATAAAGAAAGGCGGCGTCGCCCCGATGAAATTGGATGTCGATCACGAAGGCTGGGACTTGCTTAACGCGCTTTCGCCAGGCGCGGGCATTCCATTCACTGCCGTTTATCCACCCGATCAGGACAACCCGCTAATCCTGGCCAGCGTGCATGACACGCAAGCGCTGCTGGATGTATTGAATCAAGCCACAGGCCACGCGGTTGCCACTGTTGGGGAGAAGTAATGCTTTGCTTGATCCAGTATCAGCCTACGCACGGTTCGATTGGTTGTCCGGGCGGCGCTTTACCAGTCGGCTTGCAGTTCCTGCACGATCGCCAGAGCCAGGCGCTGGACCGCTTCTTGCTGGCCGACAAATCGACCTTCGCCAAGCGTGGGATAGAACGTCGCGGCGACGTCAAAATTGCGGCGCTCGGTCAGGATTTTTCCGTTCCGCAGGTCTTTCCAAATAAAGTTCACGCGCAGGCTGGAGAGTTGTTCTTGCGGCAGAGCGTTACGCGATCCGCTACTGAGTGTGCGCGTCTGAACGGCGACAATTTCGCCTTCCAAAACGGTGTCACTGCGCGAGCTGGATACCACCTTATAGGGCGCGTTGGCCTCCAGTTGCTTCACCACCGCCTGCGTCAGCGAAAATTCAATTCCGCGGGTGAAGCTCTTGTTCACGAAGATCGGCACCGACACGGTTTGCACGTCCTGCCGATAAAGACTGTGCCAGGCATACCCCTTCTGCGCCGCAGAACCGTCGTCGCTGCCACTTTGGTGATAGTAGCAACCGGACACCAGCAGCAGCGCAGGAAGAAAAAATGCCGGACGCACAAACCCGCGGGATGTCGAGGCATTCATCTCCGAGCCTCCAGCCTTGCCAGGTCTACCCGGGCCTGTTGGCCTTGCGACGACTGGGGGTAGTTGTTGATCAGATAGTGCAGGATGTAGGCCGCAGCGGCCGGCTCGTGCGTGCGGCGATAGAACGCGGCCGTCTCGTACAACTTTTTGGCAAACGTGCGATCGATGTTATCTATCCATTCGGGCAGGTTTTCCTCGCGGGCCAGATCGGGATATGCGGAAATCAGGTCAACCATCTGCGCCCGGGCATCGATCATGGGCGTGGCGTCGAACATGGTTCCGCGAAACTGGGCGAGGGAACTGAATGCCTGGCGCAGGCGGACGCGCGGAATATAGGGGCTGCGGGGATAGGCGCGGGCGTAGGCCGCGTAAGTATCGCTGGCCACGTCGAATTGGGCTTCGGAATAGTAAAAGTCAGCGGTGCGGAGGAGGGCTTTTTCGGCCAATGTCGATCCGGGGGCACGCTGCTGGATGCGAAACATCATTTCGATGGCGTCGCCGGAAGCATCGAGAATCGGCATCCCCAGGAATTTTTGCTTATGCCCGCTAAGGAACGCATCGGCGATGTCGTACTGTTTTTGCAGCGCCGCGCCGAACAGCCTGCTGTCGACCCAAAGATCCATCACTTCGTCGAAGTGATAGAACGCCAGAATTCGCTCGTCCAAGTCGAAATACGCTTGGGCCAGCAGGAAAACACCCCGATCGCGCAGCGGCGAGACGGGATGGGCCTTGAGCCACTTCAAAACCTGCACGCGCGCCTCGGACGGCTGGGCGATTTTCAACAACCGCTCGATCTCGATCAGCGCTGGATCGGGCGCCGCCGTGGTGGTGGGTGGAGCCTTGGTCGTCTGCCAATGCCCGTTACGAAACTCCGCAGTCTCCGGCGCAGCCAGACACAACGCCTGCGCGATTAACAGGACGAATATCACAACACTCGCTCGAAGAATCCGCATCGGCGGGGATTGTATGGAGACCCGCCCGGCTGGGCAAACCAAGCCAGGAAAGCGCGCCGAGACGATTGCAGCAAACCCCTTTTTCATCATTCGATTTCTTCCTCATTCGATGCCAGCCCGCTCGTCAAAAGCTGAAGAACAAATTCATCTCGGCGCCATTGACCGTGAAACCATTACCAAAGTCGCCGGCATATCCGAGGCGCAACCCACTGGCCTGACCTTTGCCAAATCGCACGCCGACGCCCACGGTCGGACTCCAAAACCCATCGATGGCCGCGTCGTTCAGGAAGTTGGTGTACGCGATGCCGGCATCAATGAACGCCTCGCCGAACGACTTGCCGATCTGCACGCCGTTGCGAAGAATCTGCTGATCGACGTCCGTTTCAAAGCGATAGTCGCCGTACGTGACGGGAATGCCCTGATAGAGTCCGTATTGATTGGCAAGCGTGATGTTGAACCCCGCGACCGTATAAGTGAGCGAACTGGTGAGATTCGCACCCCAAAGGAATCCGCCGGAGACGAGATCGGCCGAGCCACTGACCGCAACCAGCCCGCTCGGGGTGAGCGTCCAACTAAGGCTGTTGTCTCCCTTGCCGGGGATCAACCGGATGGGCAGGCCGACAATCTCGCCCGCCTGGAAAATGGCCGATCCTTCGAGGTCGCGATAGGCCACTGGGGTGGTCAGAACAAGCGAGACGGTGTCGCCGAAGCGAAACGCGGTGGACAGAGAAACGCTGGCCAGGTAGCCCTTGCCGGCGTCGATATCGACCTGCCCGGCCGAGGCATCCAGCCGAAGTTCAAACCCGCCGTCCGAAGCGGCTTCAACGCCTTCACCCTTAAGCTGGAACGGCGACTGGCGAATACCGAAACGATTGAAGGTCTCCTTGCTCATCAGCGCCGTCGTCGCCAGCGGATTGCCGTCGGTCACTCCGGCCAGCGTGATCTGGTTCATCTTCTGGATGAACTTGGCTACCTCGGAGGCGCCGTCCTTCTTCAAAAAATCGGCGATCTGATCCTGCACGCTTTTGCTGCCGGTATCGGTGAACGTCTTGGCAAATCCGGTAGACGGGATGGTAAGAGTGACCGTCCGGTTTCCGGCCGACCCCGCCTGCGAGAAAGTGATGGCGTCCTTCAGCCCCGCGTAAGTCAACGATGAGTTAAAATCGCTGTTGGCCAAGCTGGCAAAATTGTTTTGGGTGTCTACTACGTCCTTCACCAGATCAACCACGCTCTTCCCCGATGCCGTCACCGGTGCCCCGGTCGTAGGCGTAGCGATCACCTGGAACAAATCACCGGCACGCAAAACCGTCGCCAATGAGGAAATCCCTACGAATGCCAGCCCGACCGTGCGAAATAAACTTCCCATAAAACCTCCCGGTGTGAGTTGAAGGAACCGGCCCGCCGCCAGAGCCGGGGCGAACTATGGGGCGAATTCTTCCAGTATCCCATGGAAAAGTCCAGCAACAAATCCCACTGCACAATGAGCCGCTGTAACGCGTGGTTGAGCCGACGCCGCCGCACTCTCACCCACGCTGCGCTCGGGGAGACCGGGCGCGGCAACCCTCAATAAAGCCGGGCGCGCGGGTCTTCTCTCATCCGAGAGTGGCGGAGCGGGAAGCGCCTCGCCGCAATTTCGCGCCGCCGCTCGTCGCCAGAACCCTCTCGCCTGAGGGGCACGCTTTTTTGTACATACTTCGCTGTCGCCAACCAGATTTCGTTGAATTTCAGGCAAATTTGCATATTTCGCACCCGTTTGAATGGAAAAAAGGGGTCCAAAGGGGGTCCCAAAGAGGTCCCTTTGCGGTCCCATGGGTGTTTTGGGAAGGTCGCTTCCGGGTCCGA
>JBBQSU010000101.1:0-12822 GCA_038234815.1 Tepidisphaerales bacterium
TGCCATGCGAAGCGGATTGTTGATTACAGGAATGACCGAGGATGAATGCCTTATAACGCTTGGTCAGCCGGTTTCACAGACTACGGGTGTTCGTGGAATGCTTCGATGGAATAGGACCGATCCGAACCCGAAAGATAAGCCACCACAATCCGGAGGTGGAGGCGGCGTTTGGGTTGTCCGCGGCGGGGCTGAGAGTTTGTGGACAATGGTGGCGGCAGGAGCCTTGCAAGGCCCAATACAAGAAAATTTTGGCAACGCAAAACAATGGGAAAAGGAATTGGAAGCGTCGATTTGGAAGCTCAACAAAAAGCGTCCGGATTTGTTCTTTTTGCACGGACCTAGAAATGTAGTGGCTACGTTTTCGCACGGCAAGGTTGTGGATACAAGCACCGACCGGTAACCGAGTGGCTTGAAAAGGAGATTTAGATAATTCAATATTTATTTGCGTTCGCCGTGATGTCTTCCTTGGTCTTGGCGGGCTCGATCTCTGACGGCTCGGAAATATAAAGGGGTCATCCTAAATTATGCACGCTTATCGTGGAAAACACCCCCGCTT
Source organism: Tepidisphaerales bacterium (assembly GCA_038234815.1). GTDB lineage: Bacteria > Planctomycetota > Phycisphaerae > Tepidisphaerales > Tepidisphaeraceae > JBBQSU01. The sequence goes on from JBBQSU010000101.1 coordinate 557, forward strand.
ATGATACGTGCGGGTGGGGATGAGCGTGGAGGGAAATGGGCGCCTGGCTCGTTGGCCATACCGCGACCGTGGGGGTGGAATAATTGATCGCTTGGGGGGTTCCCTGATTACTCTAACCGCTTGGCGGGGTACGTTTTGTTAAGCGTGCCGGGAAGAAAAAACATTCCTGGCTTGGCAAATGGACGGCTTGCGGCTAGATTCGATGGGCCACGGCGCGATAAAAACCGCAGAGAAGGCACAATGCAAGAGACCAGCACCCGGAAAATATACGACGTTCACTCGATGTTTTACGACATCACCTTCGGGCGGCTTGTGCGCCGGCGGGTGGAGCGGGCCATTCACCATATGAACATCGGGGAGAGCGATCGCGTACTGGATTTGGGCATCGGCACCGGTTGCAGTCTCAATTTCTATCCCAATCGGGGAAAAATCATCGGGGTGGACCTGTCGGCGGGGATGCTGCGTGAAGCCCGCAAAAAAATCCGCGAGCGAAACCTCACGCACGCCAGCGTTTTTCAGGCCAACGCCCTGGAACTGCCTTTTGCCGACAACACCTTTGATCATGTCTTTATCAGCCATGTCATCAGCGTGGTCAGCGATCCGATCAAATTGATCCAGGAAGCCCAGCGGGTGGCCAGGGTGGATGCGCGCATCGTCATCGTCAACCATTTCCAATCCACCAATCGCTTTGTTGCGCTGGTTGAGAAATGGCTTAGCCCGATTTGCACAAAGCTGGGCTGGCGGTCGGATTTGGCGCTGCAGGACGTTGTGAAGCGCACGGGTGTAGAGATTGATTACCGCTATCAACTTCGCAGTCTTGATTTGTGGGAGACGGTGGTCATTACTAATACCAAGTCGGCGCTGGCGCCGGTTCAGCGTCGGTCCCCGGAAATACCGCAAGACCTGCCAGATATGGCCGCGGTGGCCATCAGCACTTAAGGGTCGCGGGGATTGCATTTCAGCATTATCCTTTAGGAAAAAGCGCGTCGGGAAGCGCTGGCGTTTTATTTTTTCAAACGCCTTGGGCAAGGACGAAAACCCACACTTGCCAAACATTCCGTTGGCGGATATATCCCTGCGAATGTGTTTAATCATCCTTAGCTAGTCTGGTTTCAGTCGAACTGAAATTTGACCTGCTGGGGAGGATTTATAGACTTCGTGAAAATTTTCCCGAATTCGCATCGCCTTCATCTGTTTTTTGTGACGGCGAAAGGATCGGCCTGAACCCGCAAAATAAGGCGTAATTGGTGTCCAACGTCTTTCCAAAAAATACCCGGCTCCTGGCGACCAAGGCTTTGGTGGGCGTGATCCTGCTGACGACCCTGGCGGTGGGGGCGACTTGGTATTACGGCACGCCAAAGTATTACCGCGTGGGGTATGCCCCGCAGCAGCCGGTGGTGTTCAGCCACAAAATCCATGTCTCGCAGGTGGGCCTCGATTGCCTGCATTGTCATTCCAGTGTGAAGGAATCGCCGCATTCCAATATCCCGACCGTGCAGGTGTGCTGGAACTGTCATGGTGCTGACAAGGGGAACATCAAGGCCGATTCGGGCCAGTTAGAGGTGCTGAAGGAAACCTATTCGACCGGTCGGCCGATCCCCTGGGTGCAGGTTCACAAGGTGCCCGATTATGCCTATTTCAATCATTCGGCGCACGTCAATCGCGGGGTAAGTTGCCTGAGTTGTCACGGGCAGGTGAATGAGATGGATGTCGTGCGTCACGAACAGCCGCTGTCGATGTCCTGGTGTCTTGATTGCCACCGCAATCCTGAAAGCAACCTCCGGCCGAACAGCCAGGTGACGAATCTCACCTGGGACGCCACAAAAGACCCGACATTGGCTGGAAAGACGCAGGAAGAGTACGGCAAGCTGCTCAAGGCCCATAGCGGGATTAACGCGCCGGTGACGTGTACCGGGTGCCATCGGTAGATTTTGGTCGGGCGGTTGAACCGTCGAGCGGATTGAGGATCGGAACGAGTTTAGAGAGCATTCATGAAGAACTGGCCAGGAAAACCCGACGGACTGCCGATGCCCGAGCCGACCCTGCGGCGCAAGGCGCTGTGGCGGTCGATGGACGATTTGGCGCAGTCGCCGGAGTTCATGCAGTGGGCTTCTGCGGAGTTTCCGGCTTTGGCCAGTGAGTTGGACGATTCATATAAGTCCGACGGGCCGAGCCGCAGGCGTTTTCTGCAATTGATGGGCGCATCAATGGCTCTGGCGGGGCTATCGATGGGCGCCGGCTGTCGCCGGACTGAAACCCGGCTGTTGCCGGCCAAATTCAAGACCGCAGAGCAGGTGCCTGGCCGAGCGATGTATTTTGCCAGCAGTTTTGTGCTGGCGGGGAAAGTCACTGGCATTTTGGCCGAAACCAACGAAGGCCGGCCCACCAAGATCGAAGGCAATCCAGCGCACCCGGCCTCGATGGGCGCGACCGATGTTTACGCCCAGGCCAGCTTGCTCGATCTTTACGACCCGGACCGCAGCCGGTTCGTTCTAAACCAAGGTCAACTGGCGACGAAGATCGCGCTGCTGGGCATGCTCGATCAACTGTCCGCGGAGCTGAAAAAATCGGGCGGGAAGGGTTTGGCGATATTAAGTGCCGATTACGCCTCGCCCGCTATCGACATGCTGCGCGAGCATCTGGCCAAGGTCCTGCCGCAGGCGCGCTTCGCGATTTTTGAACCGTCGTGGTTTGGGCAAACCCCTCCGGCTTCTCGTCATTACGATTTGTCCCAGTACAAGACCATCCTGAGTCTGGATTGTGACTTTCTGGGGCACGACGACGAGGGCATTTTCTACAAGCGGGCGTTCGGGCGGGGCCGCGCGGTCGAAAACAATAAGGGGAAGATGAACCGGCTGTACGCGGTCGAGCCGGGCTTCAGCCTCACCGGAACAGTCGCCGACCATCGGCTGCGTTTGCCCGCGTCGAAAATGGTGGAATTTGCCGGCAAATTGCTGGGCGAGTTGCAGGGGAAAGCGTCGGGGGATGCGTGGATTTCGGAACTGGCCAGCGATCTGAAGGCCGGCGGAGTGGTGCTGGCGGGCGCGCGACATCCACAAGCAGCGCCGATCGTCGCGCAGATCAACAAAATTCTCGGGGCCAAGCCTGTGGGAAGACAAAATGGTTCGAGCGATGCTCCGCAAGCCCTTGCGCTGGGCGAGTTGCTCGGCCAGCCGGCGTCGGTGGTGGTGCTGCTGGGTGGAAACCCCGTCTATGACGCCCCCGCGGATCTGAAAGTTGCCAATTGGCTGAAGCAGGCGGGCAACGTCATCCAGCTTTCTTCGCACGTCAACGAGACGACAGAATTTTGCAGGTGGCACTTCCCTGCGGCCCATGCGCTGGAAAGCTGGGGCGACGCGCGAGCCTTCGACGGCACGCTCTCGCCGATGCAGCCGATGATCGACCCACTCTTTGGCGGGCTGACCGCGCTCGAAGTTTTGGCCCGCATCGGCAGCTACGACACGAAGGACGGTTATGAAATCGTTCGCAGGAGTTTCAAACGACTGGCCGGCGCTGCCGACTCCGACCAGGCCTTCCGAAAGTATCTGCACGAAGGGGTATTTCAGCCGGCAGGCGATGCGGGGGGCAAGGCTGATCCCAACGGCAGCGCAGCACCTTCGGCACCCAACGCGGAACCCACGAAAAAGGTCAGCGACGACCGCCCGCTTGGCAAGACCAATCTTGAACTTGCTTTCGGTCTGGACCCCAGTGTCTACGACGGCCGGTTCGCCAATAACGGCTGGCTTCAGGAACTGCCCGACCCGATCAGCAAGCTGACTTGGGACAACGCTGCCGTCCTGTCGCCGAAGACGGCGCGTGAACTGGGCGTGCAGTCCGGCGACATCCTGAGTGTTGCGGCCGAGGGCGCATCTGCCGAAATCGTGGCATTCATCCTGCCCGGTGTGGTGGACTACAGCATCCAACTGGCCATTGGCTATGGTCGGAGTAAAGCCGGCGCGATCGGGGATGGCGTGGGCACGAATGTCAACCCGCTACGCACGTCAAAAACCCTCGGCCACGTCGTTGGTGCGACGATCACCAAGACCGGCCGCAAGGGCAAGCTGGCCACCACGCGCGACCACTGGACCATCGCCGATCATCATGTGATTGACGAGCAGTTAAAGGAACGCGGGATTGTGCGGCAGGGGACGCTTGAGGAGTTTGAGAAGCAGCCCGATTTTGTCGCGCACCAGGGCGTGCATTCACCGGACATCGGGAATATCCATCCCAATCCGCTCGATGAATATAAGAAGGACGACCGTTTCCATCAGTGGGGCATGACGATCGACCTGAACGCCTGCCTCGGGTGCAATGCCTGCACCATCGCCTGTCAATCGGAAAACAACATCCCCATCGTCGGCAAGGATGAGGTGATTAACGGTCGTGAAATGCACTGGTTACGAATGGACCGCTATTTTGAGGGGGCCGATCCCGAAGGCGAAGTGACCGCCGTCACCCAGCCCATGATGTGCCAGCACTGCGAAAACGCCCCCTGCGAGCCGGTCTGCCCGGTGAACGCCACCGTGCATGACGAAGAGGGCCTGAACGCCATGGTTTACAACCGGTGCATCGGCACGCGGTACTGTGCCAACAACTGCCCGTACAAAGTTCGGCGGTTCAATTTCTTTGATTACAACAAGGGCACGATCCGGGAATCGGGCAAGATCACCCGCGACGAATCCACCGCGCCCGATCCGCTGCACGGTTTATCGACTCCGCAGAGTTTTCAGCCGCCCCTTCAAGAGTTGCTGAAGATGGCGATGAACCCCGACGTAACGGTGCGCATGCGCGGCGTGATGGAAAAATGCACCTACTGCGTGCAGCGCATCCAGCGGGCCAAGATCGATCAGAACATCAAGGCCGGCCAGAGCATCCCCGAAAAAGTGCCCGACGGGACCATCCAGACCGCCTGCCAGCAAGTCTGTCCGACGCAGGCGATCGTCTTCGGTAATTTGAAGGACGAACAAAGCCGGGTCAGTCAGATGAAGACATCCCCGCGGAGCTATGACGTGCTGTCGAACTTAAATACCCGCCCGCGGACCAGCTATCTGGCCCGCATCCGCAATGTGAATCCGAAGATGCCCGGCGGCGAGATGATCGAAACCAAGTCCGAGGCGCATACTCGCCTGAGCCTGCCGATTCTTGGGGAGGTGCGGATATGAGCGCTATCACCCCGGAAAATTTCACGCACGGAATCGCCGCAGCGCCGGCGCAAATCGAGTCCCGCCCGACGCTGGTTAAAGGCGGGCATTCCTATCGACGGATCACCGACCTGATTCTCCAGATCATCGACGGCAGCACGCCCAAATGGTGGTTCATTGCCTTCGGCATATCGAGCCTGGTGGCGTCGATGTGCGTGGCGATGATTCTGTATCTCATGGCCACCGGCGTGGGCGTGTGGGGCCTGAATAACGGCGTCTACTGGGCCTGGGATATCACCAACTTCGTCTTCTGGGTGGGCATCGGCCATGCCGGCACGCTCATCAGCGCCATCCTGTTCCTGCTGCGCCAGAAATGGCGGACCAGCATTAACCGCGCGGCCGAGGCCATGACGCTTTTCGCGGTGGTGTGCGCCGGCATTTTTCCCGGCATCCACATCGGCCGCATCTGGTATGCCTGGATGCTGGCCCCCGTGCCCAACAATTTTGCCATGTGGCCCAACTTCCGCAGCGCCCTGCTGTGGGACGTATTCGCAGTCAGCACTTATGCCACTGTCTCGCTGCTCTTTTGGTACGTCGGCCTGATCCCCGATCTGGCCACCATCCGCGATCGAACCACTTCCAGGATCAAGCAGATCGCCTACGGCTTCTTCGCACTGGGCTGGCGGGGGACCAATCGCCAGTGGCGCAACTACGAAATGGCCTACCTGCTGCTGGCCGGACTCAGCACTCCGCTGGTGTTGTCGGTGCATACGGTGGTCTCCTTCGATTTCGCCACCAGTGTCATCCCCGGCTGGCACTCGACTATTTTTCCGCCTTACTTTGTCGCCGGCGCGGTCTTCAGCGGATTTGCGATGGTCATTACGCTCATCGTGCCGGCCCGCGCGCTCTTCAAACAGCTTCAAGACCTCATCACCGTCCGCCACCTTGAAAACATCTGCAAGGTGATTCTGGCCACCGGCTGCATGGTGGGCTACGCCTACGGCATGGAATTTTTCATCGCCTGGTACGGTGCCAACCCCTACGAAAAATTCGTCTTCATCAACCGCGCGACCGGGCCTTATGCCTGGGCCTACTGGATCATGGTCAGTTGCAATGTCATCACCCCGCAACTGTTCTGGTTTAAGAAAATCCGCACCAGCCCGTGGCTGATGTTCGTCCTGGCGGCATTCGTCAATGTCGGCATGTGGTTCGAGCGGTTCGTGATTATCGTCACCTCGCTGCACCGCGATCCGCTGCCGGCCAGTTGGACCTACTTCAGCCCCACGTGGGTGGACATTCTCACCTTCGTGGGCAGCTTCGGCGTGTTCTTCACGCTCTTTTTGCTGTTCGTTCGCTTCGTGCCCATGGTGGCCATCGCCGAGGTAAAAGGTGTGATGGAAGAAAAGCAGGGGACCAGGGGCCATGGGCATCGGCCCGACGCTGCCGAGATTGTTCCGGGCGCACCCGCCGCCGGAGCCATTGGCACGCCGGCCGAGCCTGCGCAAGACCAGCCCTGGGGTATGGTCGCCACCTTCGACGGCCCGCACGATCTGGTCGATGCCGCCAGAAAAGTCCGTGAGGCCGGCTACAAGAAATTCGACGTTCACACGCCGTTCCCCGTGCATGGCATGGACGACGCCATGGGCCTGGGCCGGAGCAAAGTTGGCTGGATTGTCCTCGGCGGGGGCATCATCGGCCTGGCCACCGCCATCGGCATGCAGGTCTTTGCTGCGGCCATCGATTACCCACTTATGACCGGCGGAAAACCATTTAACAGTTGGCAGGCCTGGGTGCCGGTCTGCTTTGAACTGATGGTCTTGTTTGCCGCCTTCGCGGCCGTCATCGGCATGATCGCCGTCAACGGCCTCCCGCAGTGGTATCACCCGACCCTTAAGCACCGTTCAACCATGGACTCCACCGACGACCGCTTTACCCTCGTAATTGAATCCGGCGACCCGGCTTTTCATGCCGAAAAAACCCGGGAATTTCTGGGCGCGATTGGCGGGAAATCGATTGCGGTTTTAGAAGCGTAGGCGTTACGGATTTTTATGAACGCGGCATTATTATGATGAAAGTCATTTTGATTAGCATCCTGGCGGTGTGCGGGCTGATGGTGGCCATATTTGGCTTCCGCGGGGCCACCAGCGAAAACGCGCCCGTGCAAATCTGGGACGACATGGTGCTTCAATCGAAGTATAAGCCGCAGCAACAGAGCGAATTTTTTGCCGACGGCCGGGTGGAGCGTCCCCAGCCCGCCGGCACGATCCCCTGGGGCCGCGATGCACACCTGCCCGATCCGCAGTTTGAAACGCCCGATGAAGAACTGTTCAAGCTGGCGAAAATACCCGTGAAAATCGACCGGGCACTGTTGGCACATGGGCAGGAGATGTTCGGCATCTACTGTGTCGCCTGTCACGACGCCAACGGTACCGGCCAGGGCATGACGACGATTTACGGCATGACCAATCCCCCTAGCTATCACCAGACGCGACTGCGCCAAGTGACCGATGGTTACATTTATCAAACGATTACCTTGGGCAAGGGCCTGATGGGTCCGGTTGGTGATCGAGCCAAGCGGGCCGACCGCTGGGCCATCGTCGCCTACGTTCGCGCGTTGCAGCGATCGCATAACGCGACGATCGTCGACGTGCCCGAAAGCCACAGGAGTGAATTGCAGAAATAAGGTTCTTGGGCCAGTGGACCGGCCCCAGCGGCCACATCGGCTAAGACCGGGAATCGACGACGCATGAATGCAGAGAATTCGACAACTTCCGGAAAGTTTTCCCCGCTGCTTCTGGGCCTGGCCCTGCTGGGCCTGATCGGCACCGGCGTTGCCTGGGTCGGCTATCGCCCGCAGTTTTACGTATCCTATTTGCCTGCGTTTTTGTTCGTACTGACCTGCGTGCTGGGAATGCTCTTTTTCGTCATTCTGCACCACTTGGTCGATGCCGGATGGTCCACGGTGGTGCGGCGTCCGGCAGAGCAGATTCTTGCCGCGTTTCCGATTCTCCTGCTGGCTTTCATCCCGATCGCAGTAGGCACTTACCAGGGCAAGCTATTTAGGTGGTATCCACCAGATCCGGGCGATCATCTCCTGCACCAGAAGTCCGCCTATCTCAATCTGCCGTTTTTCCTCGTTCGGGCCGGGATATTCTTCGCTATCTGGCTGGCGCTCAGTCACTTTTTCCGCAGCTGGTCATTAAAGCAGGACCGCACGGGGAACCTGGCGCTTTCGAAATCCATGCGCAAACTCGCGCCCCCGGCGATGATCCTCTTTGGCTTGACTATCAGCTTCGCAGCGTTCGACTGGATCATGTCGCTCGATCATCACTGGTCCAGCACGATCTTCGGCGTGTATCTGTTTGCCGGTTCGGCCACCGCTGCCATCGCGCTGCTGACGCTGGTCACGCTGGCGATGAGGAACGGGCGTTTGCTGGGCAAGGTGCCCGAAAGCGTGGTTCACGACCTGGGCAAATGGCTGTTTGCGTTCAGCGTTTTCTGGGCCTACATCGCTTTCAGCCAGTATTTTCTGATCTGGTATTCGAACATCCCGGAAGAAACGGTTTTCTTTATCGACCGCTGGTCCGGCGACTGGTGGATCTTGAGCCTGTTGGTGCCCGCGGGGCAGTTTGTCATCCCCTTCGTGCTGATTATGTCGGCAAACGTGAAGAAGAACGCGCTGATGCTGAGTTTTGTCAGCCTGATCGTGCTGGTATCCCACTTTGCTGATCTATACTGGCTGACCGTGCCCGCGCACTTGCCCGACGGTCCGGCCTGGGGCGCGATGTGGATTGATGCCTCAGTACTCCTGCTGATCGGCGCAACCTGCGGGCTGGTTGTTCACCGCGCACTCGGGAAGGCTTCGGCCTATCCCACGCACGATCCGCATTTGCACGAAGCGATATTCGGCGGGCACGCGGTCGGTCACGAAACCAAGCACGACATGGCCGAGCAGAAGCCGATCGGAGGTTGAATCATGGCACCGAATGTCAACGCCCCCTCTCCCGAACCCTCGCGCTGGCGACCGCTGGCCGCTGTGCTGGGCACGGTGCTGGGCCTGGCCACGCTTTTGAGCCTGATCGTGATTATGACGCTGGTGGGTAAAACGGTCGTGGTCGATGATTCGCAGGCGCGGGCGATTAAATTGACTGAACACCAGGCCGCCAATCAGCAGACGTTGCAATCGTATGGTTGGGTAGACCAGAAAGCCGGCGTGGTGAGGATTCCCATCGAGCAGGCGATGGAGAAACTCATCGCCGAGAACAAATGAGCGCTTACTGATTTATCGTTGAGCCAAGAATGGAATTTCTTCCGTCCATCATCATGTTCGTCGTCATCGTTGCCCTGACCGGTACTGCCGGCTGGGCGCTGTGGTGGGCGATTAAAACCGGGCAGTTTGCCAATTTCGAAAAAGGCGCGACGAGTATTTTTGACGACGAGGAGCCGCTTGGCCGGCCCACCGACGCCTTTCCCGACCGTAAACCGGAAAATCTGAAATAACCATGACGACCGCTATTCTTAATCCGAGCAAATCTCCCTCCGGGCACGAGCCGGCCGACGGCCCGCTGGCGCAGGCGCGCAAATACAGCGAACTGTTTCAGCGAAGCGAGATCGACCTGTCGTGCAGGTATCCGGTGTTGGCGTTTTTCGTTAGCGGGGTGTTCTGGCTTTTGGTCGGTTCGATCCTGGCCATGCTGGCCTCGATCAAAATGCACAACCCCCATTTCCTGTCCGATTGGAGTTGGCTGACGTTTGGCCGCGTGCGGCCGGCGCACCTTTCCACCGTGGCCTTCGGCTGGGGCGCTATGACGGGCCTGGGCACGCTCATCTGGCTGATGTGCCGATTATGCCGGACTCCGCTCCGATTTCCGGCCATGCTGGTCATCGCCGCCGGGACATGGAACATCGGCATGATCTGTGGCACGGCCTGCCTGCTGACCGGCTACACCACGGGCATCGAATGGATCGAATTCCCGCTCTGGGTGGGCTTCATCCTTTTTGTGTCATTCGCGCTGGTGGGCATCTGGGCGATGTATACCTTCGGTGCCCGCCATGCGGGGCACGTCTATGTTTCGCAGTGGTATCTTTTCGGCGCGATCTTCTGGTTCCCCTGGCTTTACGCCACCGTGTATATTCTTGAGTACCTCGTGCCGGTTAAAGGCGTTTCACAGGAAACAATCCACTGGTGGTTCGGGCACAACGCGCTGGGCGTGTTTTTCACTCCCATCGGCCTGGCAACAATCTACTACCTGATTCCCAAGGTCATCGGCAAGCCGATCTACAGCTACTATCTGTCGATCCTGGGGTTCTGGTCATTGGCACTGTTTTATAACTGGGCCGGTGCCCATCACATCATCGGCGGCCCGGTGCCGGCCTGGCTGGTGACGGTTTCCATCGTCGGCAGCATGATGATGTTCATTCCGGTGACAACGACCGCGATTAATCACCACATGACGACGTACAAGAACTTTGGCGTGCTGCGCTACAGCCCCACGCTGCGGTTTACGGTGTTCGGCGCCATGAGCTACACCGTCGTCAGCGTGCAGGGCAGCCTGATGAGCCTGAAGGTGTACAACGAACCGTTCCACTTCACGCATCACACGATCGCGCACGCACACCTGGGCTTGTACGGCTTTTATACGATGGTCCTGTTCGGCGCGCTTTATTACATCGTCCCGAGGTTGACCGCCCGCGAATGGGCTTCCAGCCGAACCATCCGGTTTCATTTCTGGAGCTGCGCCATTGGCATCCTGATCTACTTCGTGCTGCTCTCGATCGGCGGGATGATCCAGGGCTTTGAAATGAACCAGGCCGGCGATTCACTGTTCAAACTGATGCACTCGCACGGCTGGTGGACAGGAACAAAGCTCTTCGTCGAAGGCTTCAAATACAAGAACGGTGCCGTGCCGTTCATTGAGATCGTCGAAAACACCCGGCCGTGGCTCATCTCCCGATCCATCGGCGGGGGGCTGATGGCATTGGGGCACTTCGCGTTCGCGGGGTTATTCCTGGTCAACCTGCTGGGCATCGGCCCCAAGCGCCAAGGTCCAACATTGCTGCGCAGTGACGAAGAGGGATACCGCAAGGCCCTGCAGGGCGACGAAGGCACCGAACACGACGAACCCAGCGAAGGAAACATGGCCCGGGCTTGAAGAAACTTCCCCGGCGATACGGAGATTGAAAAATCCCGGTGGTCCATTTGATCGAGTTGTCCTTATGAATTACGGCCCTTTGATATTCCTAGGCGTCTTCCTCACTTTCACCGCGGCGTGGGTGGGTTTGGTCTTCATGCCCAATGCCCAGCTTAAAGACGTTCAGGCCGCGGTCGTCGAAGGATCGGCCAACACCAATCCCCGGCCCTATAGCGGACTCGAAGCCAGTGGTCGGCGGGTTTACGTTGCCGAAGGCTGCGTCTATTGCCACAGTCAACAGATTCGCGCCGGTAGCTATCAGGCCGACGTCGAGCGCGGCTGGGGACCAAGGCGCTCTGACCCCCGCGACTACGTTCATGACTACCCCGTTCTTCTCGGCACGATGCGAACCGGCCCGGACCTGACCAACATCGGTTCCCGTCAGCCCAGTTCCGCGTGGCATTATCTGCACCTGTATGACCCGCAGATGGTGGTGCCAGGCTCGATCATGGCGCCTTATCCGTTCCTGTTTGAGAAGCGCAAGATTTCGGGCCAGCCCACGCCCGATTCGCTCAAGTTCACTGGCCGCTATGCCGTCAATGCGCCCGAAGCCGGGTACGAAATTGTGCCGACCGAACGGGCACGGGCGCTGGTTGGGTACCTGAAGTCGCTGGATCACACCTACGATCTCCCGCCGTTGGAGGAGCGCAAATGAGCGAGTCTAAAGAGCCGGTGGACCACAATCCCGACACGCCACCCGAGACGGTGGATGTCACGCAATTGCACAACGCCATCATGCGCGAGAAGTTTGAACCGGCCGACGGCTATGAGCCGATCCCGATGTGGTTCATTGCCGTGCTGGGCGCGCTCCTGTTCTGGGGCGGGTATTACCTGGCGACGTATAACGGGGATTTCAAGCGGTCCTGGCTGGACGGCGACCCCCCGCCCGTCGCCGGCGCCGCTGCCGCGATCCAGGCGGTCGATCCGATGGTTC
>JBBQSU010000102.1:0-12508 GCA_038234815.1 Tepidisphaerales bacterium
CCGCCCGATGGGGCGCTCCGGCGGCCGACGATCCAGATTGATCGCCTCATACCCATGATCCACCAGATCCTGCATCACCGCCACGCCGATGTGCCCACTGCCCCCCGTCACTACTACACGTAAACTACTCATAGTTGGACCATTCTAGCCAAAATCAGCGGAGAATCCACGCAGGACCCGGAACGGTGCTCAACGGCGTAGCGCCTCGGCGCTTGTCACCTGCGGCCCGGTGGTTGTACAGTGCTGCTCATGCCGACGGACGAGAAGAAGAAAACCCGCTCAATGCTCGAGATCGTCGAAGCGGTCGGGGTTTATCCGCTTGAGGCTTATGATTTCGTGCAGCAGGGATTGCAGGCCACCGTTCAGAAGATTCATGCTGATTTGACCGATCCCGACGCCAGCCGGCACGTTTCCGGGCGGCAGCTTAGCGAGGGATTGAGGGATTTCGCCCTGCAGCGATGGGGATTGATGGCCAGTGTGGTGCTGGCCCGATGGAACATCACGTCAACGATGGATTTCGGGCGCATCGTTTATGCCATGATCGATGGCGGATTCTTCTCCAAAACTCAGGAAGATAGCGTCGAGGATTTCCGCAACGTATTTGATTTCAAACGCGCCTTCGAGCAGCAATACCAAATCGGGAGCCGGGTATGAAGCAGAAGCCGAAGCCCGCTGAGGCGAACGATGCCGGTTCGGACCACCGTCCGAATCTCAAGCCGCGCCGGACCTGGCTGATCGCCACCGCCACGCTCTTTACGCTCTGGACTTTGTTCCTGCTCTATCTGTACTTTTCCACCGTCTACGCGCACCGAACGCCCGGCGCCTTGACGAATCTGTCTCATCCTCTTCATTAGGCGGCACGTCCACCCGCCCGGGAGCGCGCGAATCACCCAGCACGCCGGGAAGGTCCATTAGATAGACGACGATCGTCAACAACAATTCAGCCAGGACCGTCCAAAAACGCAGCACGAACGAGACAAAAACCAGCAGGCCGGCAAGAAAATGCGTGTCCTGAAAATGGGCCTGGGCCTTGATGCCGGGCGGCAGCATGATCTGCATCGCCAGCACAAACACCCCCTCGCGGACGCCTAGCCCACCGGGCATCCAGAATGCCAGGAAACCCCCGCACCAGGCCAGGCAGTATGCGCCGGTCACCATCCACAGCCACTGCCATTCCATTCCGAACAGCGGGCGCATGATTAAAAACACGGCCAGACCCTGCCAGAACAATCCAAAAATCGTCCAAACCAGCAGCAGTCCAAGCTGCGTGCCGGACAGGTGCCGGGTGATGGGCACTTTGCCCAAACGCGCCAGAACGTAATTGACCAGCGTATAAAAAATCCGCGGATGCAGGAGCAGCGCCATCGCCGGCACGATCGCCAAAGCCGCATACAAATAGATTCGCAAGTTAACGAATTCTTGTATGCCCAGAAAAATCGAGGAGCCAACTGCCACCATCGCGTTGGCCAGCAGGAAGATGCACAGCTCCAGCACCTGTGTTGAAGCACACACCGTAGCGGTGACGCCATACGGTCTGACCAGAAACACTCTGCCGATCATCTGCCAGAAGCTTCCCGGCAGGTAGCGCGCCAATTCCGATGTAATCCAGATGCGCACCGCCGGCGCAGTTGGCAGACAATGCCCGAAACCGACCAGAATGCGCCGCCAGACCAAGGCCCTGAACAGCAGCAGGAACATGGCGAACATTCCCATCCCCACCAGCAGCGCGGGTATGGTGATTTGATCGACCCACGTGCGCACTTCGGGCCAGGTCCGCCGAAGAGGAATCAGCATCTTCCACACGATGACACTGGTGATGCCAACGGAGACGCCGCGCCGGACCCAGGGCCGCAGGAACTGCCAGACCGAGCGAACCCGGTCCCGATTCTCGACGCTGAACTCGAGGATTTCGTCATTGGCCGCCTCCAGGCGATTCTTTCGCCGCGCGGGCAGGATGTTAATCCCCCGCCGGCGCAGCCACGGGCGGATAAACCGCCGCACGGCCGGCGCGCGGCGCAGAAAAAAATTAAGAACTTGCAGGCCCAGCCGGGTAATCACCCACGTCACCAGCAAAGCAATCAGGCCCACGCCCACCAGCGCCACACCTAGCGCCGTATAGGTGGAATCGTTCTCGTGCAGAAAAATGTTGAAGTGTTCGAGAATACGCTGGTACTGATCGCTGATAATCCACATCAGCGAGCAGGTCAGGCCGATACTGACGAACGCGGTCAGAAAAGTGAAGATGCTGGCGTCCAGGGGCAGTCCCCGGCCGCGCATCACCCGGCTGGTCAGTTCGCGTTTGCCGGGAAACGTGACCAGGGCAAATCCGATAAGAAAAAGCGGCAGCCCGCCGGGGCCGGGCACGATCACCCCGATGGGGAAGGCCGCCAGCATCAAAATCCATCCCATGACGTTCTTGAAGATGAACCAGAAATATCCGCGAAAAAAGTCGGTGACGCCGTCCAGCAGGCGCTGCAGACGGTCGGCACGGGGATCGGTGGGCGTCGGGGGTGGTATCACGTCGGGCGAATTGTATCCGGCGCGTTGCCGGAATCGAGCCGCCGAAGTTAACATAAACCCAATGCACCGCGACATCGACCGAGTCCTGATCTCTCAATACCAGATTGGTGCCCGCGTGCGCGAAATGGCCCGGCAGATCGTTCACGACCACACGCCGCCCAGAATCAGCGGTGACGCCGAAGTGACGATCGTGCCGATTCTCACCGGCGCAATGGTTTTTTGCGGGGACCTGATCCGGCAGATTCCCATCCAGATGAAAATCGGGCTGATGACCGTCAGCAGCTATCCCGGGCCGAGCCAGCAAACGCGTGGAAGCCAGCTTGTCAGCAACCAGATCGGCGATGTGAAAGGCCGGCACGTGCTGCTGGTCGATGACATTCTTGATAGCGGGGGGACACTCAAGCTGGTCCTCCCCGCGATGCAGCAGCTCGGTGCCGCGAGTGTCAAAATCTGCGTATTGTTAAAGAAGGATCGGCCGACGGCCCGCGAGGTAAAGGTGGATTACGTCGGGTTTGAGATTCCCGACGAGTTTGTCGTCGGCTATGGCCTGGATTACAACGATTATTACCGCAATCTGCCGGACATCGTGACGCTGAAGAAAGAAGCGATCGAGCGATGGAAGCAAGCCTGAAAACGAGCGTCGTCAATGGCTGAGCAACGAACCAGTTCGCAAGCAAACTTTGACCTGAAAGCCGTCGCCGCGGCCCGGACCGAACTGCCCCTGCATCCGATCGAAGGTGCCGCAGCGGCGGTGGTGCCGGTCAAGCCCCGGGCTTCGCTGGCCACGCTCATCGCCGCCCACGTCCTGCGCGACAGCGAGATCGTCCTGCTGATCGTCAAGCCCTCGCTCTGGTACGTTTTGCTGGTCAGTTTGAGGTTCATCGCCGCAGTGCTGATCGCCGCCATCGCCGCGCGGGTGTATTACGACAGTTCGCCCGCCAGCCTGCGATTGTATCTGGAACTCAGCACATTCCTGATTTTCGGACGCCTCACCTGGGCGATGCTGAACTGGATGGGCCGGATTTATGTCTTGACCGATCGGCGCATCCTGCGGCTTTCGGGCGTCTTCAGCGTGGATGTTTTTGAATGCCCGCTGCGCCACATCGCCAGAACGCGTCTGGTGTGTACCTGCCGGGAGCAAGTGGTGTATACAGGATCAATTGAGATCATCCCGCAGGACGAGATTCGGCCGGTCGATTACTGGCAAACCATCGCCCGGCCGAAGGAAATCCACGAGGAGATTCTGGCCGCCATCAGCCGCGCCAAGCAGCATCCATTGTGCGGGGAATGAATTCACATTCTGCCGGCCGCAGCCAGCAGATCGGCATTGGTCTTTTGCTTGCCCAGCACGGTCAGCAATTGCTTCATGGCTTGCACCGGCTGCATGTTAGTCAACAGCCTGCGGATTTGCCGTGAAGCGGCGAGCTGCTTTTCGCTCAGCAGTTTTTCTTCTTTGCGTGTGCCGGATTCAGGGATGTTGATCGCCGGGTAAATCCGCTGATTGGCTAGATCCCGGTCGAGCGTCAATTCCATATTGCCGGTGCCTTTGAACTCTTCGAAGATGATCTGGTCCATCTTGCTGCCGGTATCAATCAGGCAGGTGGCAATGATGGTGAGGGATCCGCCATGTTCAATTTTGCGGGCAGCGCCGAAGAGCCGCTTGGGGATTTCCAGCGCGCGATTGTCCAGCCCGCCGGTCATCGTGCGGCCCCCGCTCGGTCCACCGGTGTTAAATGCACGGCCCAGGCGAGTCAGTGAATCCAGCAGCACGACAATGTTCTCGCCAAATTCGACGCGCCGCTTGCACCGCTCGATGACCAGTTGGGCCAGATCGAGGTGCTTTTCGACGGAGTTATCGTTGGACGAAGCATAAACCACGCCGGGCACGTTTCGCCGCATGTCCGTCACTTCTTCGGGCCGCTCGTCCACCAACAGCAGCACCAGGTGCGTGTCGGGATAGTTGGCGTGCATCCCGCGGGCGATATTTTGCAGGAGGATGGTCTTTCCCGTCCGCGGGGGGGCCACGATCAGCCCGCGCTGGCCGAATCCCACCGGGGCCAGCAGGTCGATCACCCGTGTGGTCATTTCCGTCGGGCTGTGCTCGAGCTTGATCATCGGCTCGGGATCGAGCGCGGTGGCGTCGGTTAAAGTGGTCAGGCCGATATAATCGTCCACCGGCCGGTTTTCGATGGCATCAATCCGGTTGAGCATCCGCCCGCGCGGCTGCCCTTTCAGCAACAGCCCGGGCCGCAGGTGCAGCTCGCGGATCAACTGCCGCGGAACCTGTACGTTGCCGTTGGCCGGCTTCAGTAGGTGATTGACATCGCGCAGGGTGCCGTCACGTCGCTCGTCCGTAACGGAGAGAATTCCTTCCACGTGCGTGGTGGTCATGCAATAGTCCCTAAATTCCGAAGAAATCTATACAAGGAATCGGTCAGGTGTCACTGGTAGTGGTTGAAGCAAGGCGATTTTCTGCCCGGCTCGACCCGTGACACGCAACAAATGACTTCTCCGACGGCCAAACTTTTGTGAGATCAAGCCCCGAAGTAGATGCCAAAGGATACGCAATGCCGCGCCCGGCGTCAATTCAATCGAAGATCGACTTTCCACGGGTCGGCTCGTCCTTGCCGATCTTGAAAACCCACAATCCGTGCAGGCACCAGGCGGCATCATTGCTAACGATACTAGCGGAAGCGGCGGATTTGACGCGCGTCCCTTCCGGCAGGGAGATTTCGCCCCAGCGGACGGGCAGGCTGAGCGGGGCCTGATCGTCGATGCCGAGGCTGAGGCCCTCGGGCTGCACGCGCAGACGCAGCAGCAGTCGCCGGCCGGTGACGATCCACGCCCGCGGGGCACGCGCCCGCACGGGCTTTCCGCGGGTGTCGAACACGCTGAAGGTCAGGCCGTCTCCCCCGCCGATGTCCAGGCCAAACTGCGTTCGCCCGAAGGGGAGCAGCAATTGCAGCGAGCCGGTGCCTCCAATGCGCGTGCAATCCAGGCGCAGTTCATATTCTGCGGGAAGATCGACCGGCAACTCGATCCGGCTGCGTGGCGAGCGATCGGACAGCAGGCCTTCGGGCACGACCTGCCATACGCCTTTGGTCATGTCGCGGGCCGGATCAAAGCCCAGCAGGCGGTTGGTTGCCGGTTCCAGTTCCGGCGCGGGCAAAACGGCCTGATCGGCCTCGAGCGCCCCCAGGCGATTCTGCGCTCTTAGCTTCTGCTCACCCGATAATTCGGGCAGCACGGCCTGATACCACCGCGCGGCCCTGCGGGCGATCGCCGGGCGATAGGCGGGGGGCTGCTTGGCAGCCTGCGCGTCCCAGTCTTCGGCCAGGCGCCGTAGCGCCTCTGCGGTCGATGGTTTGACCTGCTCACGCGCGGCCAGGTCGGCCAGGAGTACGTCGCTGCCCTTGGCCAGCATGGGCAGCCCGCCAGTCCAGTCGTTGCCGATCAAGCAGACAAACCGGCCGACGAACATATTCGCGCCCTTGTCGCGAGGGTTGTCCTTCATTAGCTGCATCGCACCGGCCAGTTTGGGTTGTTCGCCTTGAATCAGCTTTAAGTCCGTAGCAAGCGGGGCGATCAGCGTAGTGAGCGACGGCGTCTTTGCGCCCCGCCCCATCTCCTGTGCGATTTCCAGCATCTGCCCCGCGCGGTCGATCTGCCCTATCCCCAGCGCGCTTTGCCCAAGGCGAAGGGCTGCTTCGGCGATAATTCGACAGGCCAACGGTGAAAGGCCTTCGGCGCGACTGGCCAATTGCAGCGCCGCATCCGTCATGGGGATAGAGTCGATCGCAAAATCGTGCTTCAACTGCGCCACACAACCCAGCGCGGTGGTGATGTCGCCAGCCTTGGCGCAAACTTCGCGAGCTTCGGTAAGCAGCACGTAGCGCCGCGAAACGTCCGTCGGCTCCTTCAGACCTTCTGTGAACAGCCTGCGGCCGAGGAGCAAACGCCCGCTCGCCGAAGTATCGCCATACTGCGGTTTGAATTGCTCGCGCAGCGCGGTCTGCGCGGCCGTCACGAACGCCGCATCGGGCACCTTTTCCGCAGCATAAACTGCGCTCGCCACCACTAGCAGCACACCACTAACACACCATCTCCAACCCGCGGCAACAGGCATTTTCTCTCCAGCCTTTCCGGCTGATCAAGCCGGGCTATTTTCCGAACAATCGAAGGATGCGATAGGCCCAGACGATCTTTTCCACCTGAAGCCGCTTGCGAAACCGCAGCCAACGCCTGGCCCCGATATAGCGACAGGCGACGCGAAAATCTTCTTCAAATTGCCGCCGCTTGTCACGCCCGGTTTTACTCGAGCCATGCACGCGAAACGACGCCAGCGTCTGCCGAAGGATGAGCGGGGCCTGAACCTTCCCCATGCGCAGCCACAAATCGTAATCCATCGTGAAATGCAGTCCTTCGTCAAGCGGGCCGACGCTCTGGGCAAACGACCGCCTGAAAAAAACCGCCGGCTGGCTGATCGTGTTTTCCATCAGCAAGCGGTCGTATCGATAATTATCCAGCCGGTGATTTTTGTAAGCGGTCAGCCACTTGCGGATGCCGGCCCCGCGGGCGTCGATGATATTACATCGCCCCACCAGCCAGCGCTTGTCCGGGTTGGCGTCAAACGCCTGCGCAACGCTGGCCAGCGCGCCCGGCGCGTAAACATCGTCGCTATTTAGCCAGCCGATGAAGTCGCCGGAGGCTCGGGCGATTCCCTTGTTCAGGGCATTGGACTGACCCGTATCCGGCTCGCTGGTGAAGCGCACGCGCGCATCATCCAGTTGGTGGAAATACTCGATGCTTCCGTCGGTACTCCCGCCATCGATAACGATCCATTGCAGCGAAACTCCCTGCTGCCCCAGCACGCTGGCCGACAATGCCGGCAAAAACGCCGCCTGGTTCAGTGACGGCGTGATGATGCTGAATTGCGGAGATTGGAGGCTCACGGGATGGTTTCCAGAATGTGTTTGAGGACCGGGGCGATGGCCTGGCGCAAGCCTTCATTGGCGTAAGCGATCCAGTTCAGGCCCGTGGTGCAGTCCAGCGGGCCGTTCAGCATCTGGCCGGTTTCGTCGGTTATCACCACCCCCGCCTCCTCGGCAATCAGCATCGCGGCGCAATCATAAGGATGACAGCAAAGCCCCGGCGGCTGACTTTGAATCCGATAGAACAGCGGGCGAAGATCGGCAACGAAACGGTCGTGTCCGACGATTAGTTCATAAAACTGCCCGCCCGTGGAAATGTATTGATCGTCAAACACCAATGCCTTGGTCACATCAATGGTACCCAGAAGCTCGCGGGCCAGGCGCTCCATCACCCCGCCGGCCACTGCTTTGGTGCCCGGAAAGAAATTTACAATGGAAGCAAAGCCGTGGCGCAAATCGACCGCCTGGCTGGGCCGGAGGGACAGCGTGCGGGCCACGCCCGTGGCCAGATCAACCCGCGCGGCGTGCACCCCGCGACCTTTGATCGCGCTCAGCACGTCCGCCTGGCCCATCTTGCTGGTGGGCAGTTCCGTCATCACCGCCAGCTCGATATCCCGCAGGCAGGTGGCCGGGCCGTTGTTGGGCGCTACCCCCGCCAATGCCCACGCCGGACGCTTGTCGTACATAATTCCCCGCGTGCCGTCGATCGGATCGATGATCAACCGAATTTGCGCATCGTCGATCCTGCTTCCCTCTGGAAACACGCGCGCGCCTTCCACTCCGTTTTCGTCTTCCATTCCTTCGGCGATCAAAACCAGCGGGGTGGCGTGGCCCCAGTCGGTGCAGAAATCAACGATCAATGGATCGACCAGCGCATCGATCTGATAGATGGTGTCGGCGGCGCTGGCGCGATTGACGGCGCTCAGGCCCTGCGCGTCGCGCGAGCGCACCAGCGCATCGCGGACAGCAGCCTGAAACCGCTTCAGGCGATCGACGGCATCGTCGGGGTCGATTGGCAGCATGGGCCTGTTGTAATCGGCCAGGCCAGGAGATGGCAATGATTCAGCCCGCGGCGCAGGACTCGCTGCGCAGCGGCACGGCGTTGTCATGCTCAACGCGCCAGTCGAGAAAATCCCGCAGGTTCTGCTCGAATTCGTCGATGGAATTCACCAGGCGCATACGCTCGCGCAGGCGCTTGCAGGGGTGCATGTTTCGGCCATACCAACTGATCCGCCGGCGGAATTCACTCAGCGCCGCGTGCAATGAGCGGTTTTCGATCATGCCGTAAAAATGCCGTCGCATCAGGTCGCATTTTTTCTCCAGCGTCGGTTCTGACGGGATTTGGCCGGTGGCCAGATACTCGGCGATCTGGTGGAAAATCCACGGCGACCCCAGCGCCCCGCGGCCGATCATAATCCCCGCGCAGCCCGTGCGGCGAAACATTCGCTCGGCCTCCTCGGGCGTCCGCACGTCGCCGTTGCCCAGCACGGGAATGCGTTTCACCGATGCCACCACCTCGGCGATGCCCTCAAGCCGCGCTTCGCCGGAAAACCGCATCGCGGTCGTGCGCCCGTGGATCGTTAGCATCGACACGCCCAGTCCTTCCAGCCGCGGGGCCAGATACGGCGCGACGATGCTCGAGTCGTCCCATCCCAGGCGCAATTTGCAGGTCAGCGGAACGTGCTTCAGCACGGCGATGATTTTTTCCACCATGCGCAGGGTGTTATCTGGCTTGCACAGCAGCGCGCTGCCGCCATCCAGCTTGGTGACTTTATCGACCGGGCAGCCCATGTTGATGTCGATGACGTGCGCCCCGCGATTTTCGGCCCAGCGCGCCGCCTCGCACAGGCGATCGACGTTCCCGCCATAAATCTGCATGCACAACGGCGAGTCTTCCGGGCAGGTGCTGGCCAGTTCCAAGCTCTTGCGGTTCTCGCGCAGGATGCCCTCGGGACATAGCAGTTCGGTGCAGGCCATCCCCACGCCGCCACAAGACCGCGCGACCAGCCGAAAGGCCAGGTCGCAATATCCGGCGATCGGGGCCAATACCAGATTGGTCGCCAGGCGAACCGGGCCGATTTGAAGCGGGCGAAGCATCACAATTGACGAGTTTAGGGAAGGCGGGCCGGCGTGCCAGCACAATATCAAAGACCAAGCTGGCTAGAAGCTGCCGATCTTGCCCACCATGGCGATGATCTGGGCGATTAAGAAAGCGCCTGCAGTCAAACCCGCAGCCAGCGACGCAGCATCAATCCAGGATGAACGATCCATCGTTACCTCAAAGCGTGAAAGAATTTTAATCCCGCGCAGAGAATACCGTTCGGGCTATCGGCCGTCGAGAGAAATCTTCATATATCGACCGAGGTTTATTCGTTTCCCTATCCCGCGCCCCACATCAATGGTCAAAGCCGTCTATCGCCGCGGGCATGGCTCTGCTAGTATCGGCCCGCGTGAGTGATCCTAATCTTTCAAACCCGAATGATCCCGGCCGTGATATCGTGCAGCAGCCCGTGCAGCATCAGCCCGTGACCGCGCGCGTGCCCGAGCGACTTTCCCGCGGGGTCACCAGCTCCGGGCAGGTGATTCTCGATAGCCCCAAGGAATTCATGATCGATTTCCTTCAGGGTCTAACGCGCCCGCATCAGGTGGTGGCCCGCGTGATTATGGCCCCGCAGACGATGCAGGAGTTTCTCGGCGCGCTTCAGCAGAACATCAATCGGTTTACCGAAACCTACGGTCCCCCGCCGGTGTTAAACATTCCCCCGCCACCTACGCGACCGACGATTCAGGAAATTTACGAGAATTTCAAGCTGCCCGAAGACGTGATGACGGGCAGCTACTGCAACAGCGTGCTGATCGGACACAATCCGACCGATTTCTTCTTTGATTTCATCGCCAGTTTTTATCCCACGCCGTCAGTCACCGCCAGGGTGATTATGCAGGCGGGCATGGTCAGCCGATTTCAAAGCACCCTGACCGCAGCCGTGCAGCAGTTTCGCCAGCGGTACCCGAATTCCTGATTTTGCGCGCGGGCTAATTTCCTGGACATCGCCGGCAATCTATTCGACGACGACCATGTCGTTTCGCTGCATCCGCGCCTTGGTTGACCATAGCCCGGCACTGGGGGTGGAAATGAAATAGACCTCTTCCCCGTCGGGCATGGTGTTCCAGCCTTCGGTCATTTTGGCCGGATTATAGCGATTCAGCGTTTCCTCCAGGTCCGCGTATTCGAACTTCACCAGTTCAATATCCCCGCGAGTTAGTTTGCCCGGCGCATAGCGCACGGTGAAACGCCCTTCTGAAGAACCGTTCATCAAATGAGCCGTGCCATTGGCGAATTCCTGAAGGTCGGCATTGTTCTTGTAATACTCCATCGTCTTGGGCGTACCGCAGTAGCCATACCTGCGGATGATGGCGTCGATCTCCGGCTGCTCGCCAAAGCCTTCCAGGCCCGGAGCAATGACCAGCAGTTCCCCGCCATCGGCCATGGCCAGGCGCGTGCGATAGATCGCCTTGTTGGCAACCCAGGTGGTGCGGAATTCATCGGCCTGCATCACCGCCACCACTTTCTTCAGTGGCTTATCAAAAAGCGTCACGTTCTGCCGCCGGCTTTGTCGCGCGGCCTGCATGTATGTTTCAACATCGTCGCCAACATAAAAGCCCGTCTGCACCAGCTTGCTGTCCTCGTTGCGGGCCATGACGATCTGGCAATACACGTCGGGCAGATGCGAGAGGAACTTTTCTTCGGCCCAGTTGAATGTCGCCCGGAGCGGCGTGACCAGATTGCCCAGGTTGTTCTCAATGCCATAAGTGGCCGACGCGATATGGGCAGCGCACATCGTCTCCTTGCTGCCCAGTCCGATGAAATAATTCTTGTTGTGATTGGCAAAGCCCAGCACTTCGTGCGGCACGACGTGCCCGACATTGATGATTAAATCCCAACGCTCGTTCAGCAGCATGGCATTGAGCTTCACGGGCAGTTCCATGTCCACTACCCCACCGCTCTTTTCCCTCAGCACGTCCGCCGGCACGGTGCCCAGCATCTTGCACCCGCTGCGCCAGTCGTGGGCATGAATCCGCCCTTCGGGGATGGAGCCGAACATCCACTTGTTTTCAGCCTCGGTGTGTGGCCGATGCTGGCCGAGGGTGGGAATGACGTGCGTGTCGCAGGACTTGGGCAGAAGATTGTAGAACGTCTCGGTGATCCATCCCGCCCCACTGTGCGCCCGCGTCAAATCCGGCGGCAAGAGCAGCACCCGCCGAAGGTCGCATTTAAGGCGCGCCCGCGCCTCGTCCAGCGTCCGCTGGCACATCTCGGTCACTTCCTGCTTCGACAGATTGACAGACTCTTTACTGAACCACGGCATCTTGCGAATTCCTCTTTTCTGTTGGGTAACGGCAAGTTAGTTCGCAATCGCCAGACATTCAAGCCCGTCCAGCGGGCTTCGCACCGCGATGCTCGGCTTGTTCATCACATGGGTGTAGACCATCGTCGTCTCCAGATGCGAGTGGCCAAGCAGCCGCTGGACCGACCCCGCCCGCATCGTCGCCAGCAGCCGCGCCACCTCCGGTTGACTGAGGACTGTCGGTACCCGCACCGGGCGTCGCGCCCGCTCGGCCTCGAACCGGCCCAAATGCTTTTCCCCCACCTCATCCACCACCACTTGCTTATATAGAAACACCAGAGCACACAGCGCTTGGTTTTGCGTCGAAGCGCTCACCTTCTTTTGCACGGCCAAATGAGTGAGAAACGCTTCAACATGCGTTTCGTTCAGTTCCCGCGGTTGCCGCCATGTGTCGGCGGTGCGATGAAACTTCAAGAATTCGACGATCCACCCCCAGTAGCATTCCCGCGTCCTTTGAGCGAGTCGCCGCCGGGCAATCGCGTTGTTGAATCGCTCGATCAACCGCATCGACGAGCAACATAGCGATGGGGCGAACAAGCACCCAACAAATTCTGATAGAAATTTTGGCTTGGGCGTTCATCTAACATCGGTTATCGTCTTGTTAGATGAACAAGCCTTCCTGTTAGATGAACAGGGCTGTTCAACTAATAC
>JBBQSU010000103.1:0-12414 GCA_038234815.1 Tepidisphaerales bacterium
GAAAGAATTCAATCTTCTGGTGGAGATGGACATCTCGCAGGAGGCCGCGCGGCTTGGCGAGAGAGACAAGCGCGTTGGTCGTTGCGAGGCCACGTTTCACGTCACGCCGAAGGTGCAACACAAGGCCCGCGCGGCCCGGCGACGATCCGGCGAGTGAATACGCAGCCTTGAGGAGATGGAATCTGGCACGCTCGGCAAAAATCACATGAGCAACCGCTGGTTGCGGTCGTCGGCCCATGGGTTGCACGTCAATTGCAAAACCATCCATTGCTGTGACAATCGCTGAAATGCCGGAGAGTTTGCCACCGCCATCTCGATGGACCGATCGCCTGGGTTGGGCATTTTTCCTCGGCGTGAGCTGGACGTGGTGTATCGGCATGTTTCTGCCGGTGCTGCTGGTGCAGCAGTTCGGCGCGATCGGTTGGGTAATCTTTGCCGTGCCCAATGTGATCGGCGCTGCGGCCATGGGATGGGTGCTGGGCAGCGGCGCCGACAGCCAGGAGATGGTCCAGCGGCATCGCACGGCCTGCGTGGTCTTCTCGCTGGTGACCATCGCGTTTCAACTCTATTTCGTTAAGTTGGCGCTCTGGGGCGCGTGGGGTTCGTCGGCCCGGCTTGCGGTGGTTGCGATTGTCGTTGCGTGCTATTTCTTCGGACGATTTCGCCCGGCGGCAGATCATGTCGTTGCCGTGCTGGTCTGGTTCGGATCGATCCTGCTCCTGGGCCTGATGTTCTTGAAGACGCCTGTGCATCTTGCGGCGTGGATTGTCTCGCCCACCACCCCAGCCGATCTGGCCGGCCTGGCCGCCGTCTGCGTTTTCGGCTTTGCGTTGTGTCCTTATCTTGACTTGACCTTTCACCGCGCCCGCCAGGCGTGCAGCGTTCCCGATGCGCGCTTCGCTTTTGGCGTCGGCTTCGGTGTGATCTTTTTTGCCATGATCGTCGGTTCCTTGCTGTACTCGGCATCAATTCCCGCTGCCGGATCGGCCGCGATCGGGTTCCTGGTGGGGCATTTCGTCATTCAGATCGCGTTCACGGTGGGCGCGCATCATGCCGAAATCCGGCGAATCGGCCCGGCCTGGCTCCGCCGGGTTGAGCAAGTCATTGTGATCGCGGCGTTGGTCTGGTTCGTTTCGCCGGTCTTTTTGCCCCAAATCAACTATCGCGGGATGAGCGCCGGGGAAATCGGCTATCGATTGTTCATGGGCTTCTATGGGCTGGTTTTCCCCGTCTACGTGTGGGTGGCGATCGTGCCGCATCGCCAGGCCGAGCCGATTGGTCCCAAGTTCCAGCAGCGGGTGCTGATCGTGACAATCCTCGCCTGCGCGCCGTTCTTCTGGCTGGGTTTCATCGAAAAATCGCCGGTCTGGCTGATTCCCGGGGTCGCAATCGCGATTTTGGCCATAAAACTACCGGTTGCATTTAGGCGGCTAAGCCGGTATCTTCTCCGGCCCGCCTGAGATAACGCGGCGGGTTCTTTTTTGGTCTGAAGGTGATTTATGGCACATAAAAAAGGCGCCGGTTCTTCGAGAAACGGCCGCGATTCCAATCCTCAGTATCTGGGCGTGAAGGTGTACGGCGGGCAGTTCGTGCCGGCCGGTGGCATTATCCTGCGTCAGCGGGGCACCAGTTTCCGGCCCGGCTTCAACGTCGGCATCGGCACTGATGACACGCTATTTGCGCTCAAAGATGGCATGGTCGAATTTCAGGGCCGTAAGGTCCACGTGCGGATCGAAGAAGCCGCTGCGGTTTAACACCCGCGCCGTCATCGACCCAGAGCAGTCACAGGAATACGTGATTGCGCGAGGCACTTGGCCAAGAGACGTGGAAACGACATGGTGAGGCGACTGCACCCCTCACACGTCGCACCCCCGCCCTTTGCGGATCAACCTCCCGTAATCACGTATTTGCGTTGGGCAACCGTCTTTCACCAGGCCTCGAATGTTCATTGATGAAGCGAAGATATTCGTGAAAGCCGGGGATGGCGGGAACGGCTGCGTCTCATTTCGACGCGAAAAATTCGTGCCCAAGGGCGGACCCGATGGCGGGGACGGTGGGGATGGCGGAGCCGTGGTTTTTGTCGCCGACGCCAACAAGGACACGCTGTTGGACTTTGCCGGACGCCACCATTGGATCGCCAAGCGCGGCGAAGCCGGGCAGGGCAAGAAGATGGCCGGCGTGAATGGCGACGATCTGGTCATTGCCGTTCCCCCGGGCACACTCGTTTATGATGCCGAACACGGCCTGCTTATGGCTGATTTGGATCAGCCGGAGAAGCGGATCGTCATCGCCCGCGCCGGTCGGGGCGGACGGGGAAACTGGCATTTCCGATCGGCCACTACGCAGGCCCCGCGATATGCCGAGCCGGGCACCGAAGGCGAGCAACGCCACCTAAAACTGGAGCTGAAACTGATCGCCGATGTCGGGCTGGTGGGGATGCCCAATGCCGGCAAAAGCACGCTGCTCCGCGCGGTCAGCGCCGCACGGCCAAAGGTCGCGGATTATCCCTTTACCACCCTCGAACCCCAGCTCGGCATCGTCGAACTCATCGGCGATCGGCGGATGGTTTTCGCCGACATCCCCGGGTTGATCGAAGGGGCCGAACACGGGGCCGGCCTCGGCCATGCCTTCTTAAGACACATCGAGCGCACCAAGATCATCGTCCACTTGCTGGATTTGTATCCGACCGATGGCTCGGACCCTGCCGAAAACTACCACAAAATCCGTAAAGAACTTGAAGCCTTCAGCAGCACGCTGTCCGAAAAGCGGGAGATCATCGCCGCCAATAAGCTGGACCTGGCCGTGGACGATTCGGCGATTGCCGACCTGCGCAGTCGCCTGCCGGGCAAGGAGATTTTCCCCATTAGCGGGGTAAGCCGGCAAGGCGTGGATAAATTGCTTGAAGTCTTGTGGTCAATCTTGCGGACCTAGAGACGGACCTAAAGATCGAGACGACTGGCGGCGACATTACGAAATAGTTGATTCGCGTCAACAGAAAACAGTGGGCCAAGCGATGCCAACCGAAAAACTGCAGGTGGGTTTGAAAGAATGGGCGACGGTGTGCGAGGCACACGCGCTGGGGCGGCAGATGATTTTGTTGCGCAAGGGCGGCATCAGCGAATCGGTCGGCGGATTTGAGATCGAACACCGGCAATTCCTCTTTTTCCCAACATACCTGCATCAAAACCTCGACATGTTAAAAGCCAGTAAACATGCCGGGTTTAGAAAATCCGCCGAAGAGCCGGCCGAGGTGAAGATATCGACTGCGGGCGTCATCACGGACATCATCCAGCTTTTGTCCCGCGAGCAGGCCGACGCGATCAACGATCAGCACATCTGGTCCAGCCCATTGATCGACATGCGCTTCAATTATCGCCCGAAAAACCCCCTGTATTTGCTCCTGGTCCGCAGCTATCGCCTGTCTGAAAGCCATACGATTTGCAGCACACCGGAGTATGCCGGCTGCAAGAGCTGGGTTCCGCTTGCACAGCCGATTGATACGTCCGGGGCTGTGGCCGTGCTCGACGATGAGGCTTTCGAGCATCGCCGGCAGGAGATCATCAACAAGCTCAAGGTGTAAGTGCTTTGGCTCATCACCGGCCGATGCCGGCGTGGTCAATTCGTCCCGGTGTTTAGGATCGGGGAGACCTCTTTTTCTCCACACAATACCACCATCAGGTTGCTCACCATCTGAGCCTTCCGCTCGGCATCGAATTCGACAATCCCCTTCTTGCTAAGCATGTCCAGGGCCATTTCCACCATGCTGACGGCGCCTTCAACGATCTTCTGCCTCGCGGCGATGATGGCTGCGGCCTGTTGACGGCGTAGCATCACTTGCGCGATCTCCGGTGCATAGGCCAGGTGGCTGATGCGCGCTTCGATCACTTCCACTCCGGCCTTACTTAAGCGTGCCTGGATTTCCTGCTTTAGCAGTTCGGCGACCTCGTTGGTGTTGCCGCGCAGCGACAGGTCCCGCTCCTGGTGCGCGTCGTAGGCGTGCTGCGCCGCCAGGTTTCGTACGGCAGATTCGCTCTGTACATGAACGTAATTCTCATAGTCATCGACCTCAAATGCCGCCTCGGCCGAATCCACCACTTTCCAAACCACCACCGCAGCGATTTCAATCGGGTTGCCGTCGTGATCGTTCACCTTCAGCTTGCTGCTCTCAAAATTTCGCACTTTTACGGAGATCGTTCGCTTGGAAAAAAACGGATTGGCCCAGTGCAGGCCGGGCGCGCGAACGGTTCCGACGTAATCGCCAAACAGTTGCAGCACCTTGGCGGCATTGGGGTTGACGACAAAAAAGCCCTTGGACAACACCAGAGTGGCAGCAAAGAGAAATACAAAAATAAGTACCAGGACGGGCTGGTTGTTGGCCACCGACAGGATGAACAGCCCGACCAGCAGCAAGAGCGTGGGGATGAAAATACTTAGTGCGAAGAGTCCGGGCACGGTGGGTTTAGTGGTTTCGCGGATCATGTTCCTCCGGGTTTTAGCGATCGTGATACTAACCTGTTGCCTCGATGCCTGCACGGCAACGGGGACCAATCCGCGCTCCCTCTGGTGGTCCTGAGCAAGAGAAGAAAAGTTCACCCCAGATTGACACGGAAGTAGAGCGCGCAACCGGCCATGTGAACTTCCCGTGCCGCATCAGTACCGTGGAGTTGCAATGAGCCTTGTTGAACGAGGAACCGGCAGGGGCCTGAAGCTGCTTGAAGGGGCGATGTCTGTGCATTGGAAGCTGGGATAGGGGCGAAAATAGGGTCCAGAACAATCTCAGGGGTTTAATTTGACGATTCTTCCCGACTGGGCCTACCGTATATAGCATTGCATATCCATGTGCTTGGGTGTGATCGGAATCGCGTCAGTCAGAGGGATAGGAAGGCCAAGATGCAAAACACGGTAGGACGAACTGCGGTCGCGCATAACGTTCGGCGCAGAAACCGCCGGGCAGGTTCATTGGCTCGCGCGGTTCGGGTTGGGGTCGAGGCGCTCGAATCACGCATACTGCTGGCGGCGGTGCCAATATTTCGCATTAACACCGGCGGGCCACAACTTGCATCCAGTCCCAACTGGCTGGCCGATTCGTCAGCATCGCCGTCAACCTATGGCAATGGGTCGGCGACCGGGAATACGGTCTTTTCAACTGCGTCATCGATCAACATGACGGACCCATCGGTACCGGCGGGGACTCCCATGGCTTTGTTCCAGACGGAGCGATGGGATGCGTCCGGAGGGTCTGAGCTGGCCTATGCGCTGCCGGTCACGCCAGGTACATACACTGTGCGACTGTATTTTGCGGAGATCTATTCGGGTACGTCTTCCGTGGGCGCGCGGACCTTCAATGTCGCCATCGAGGGTAACCCGGTCTTAAGCAACTATGATGTGTTCGCCAACGTGGGTGCCAATACCGCGGTGGTCAAGTCGTTTACCGTCGCCAGCGACTCCACTCTCAACATCGACTTCGGCCACGTCGTCGAGAATCCGATGATTAAAGGCATCGAGGTGCTCCAGGATTCGGCCAGCCCGAATACGCTGGGCATAACGGCCACTTCGATTTCGTTCGGCGCGGTTATGCCGGGACAAACGGCCACGCAGCAATTGACCCTGACGAATCTCGGCGGGGCGGGCGATCCGAACATCACGGTCAATTCCACGACGATCACCGGTGGCAATGCCACTTTGTTTGCCGACAACTTCAACGACGCCACCGGCGCGGTTCTGGCGCCTGGTCAGTCCACGAACTTCAATGTCACCTTCTCGCCTGACAGTTCGGGAGGCAAGATCGCCAACCTGGCAATCGCGCACTCCGGCTCGAACACGCCGGTCATTGTTTCGCTGGCCGGTACCGGTGGCGTGGCGCCCGTCGGTTTCGGCAAGAGTACTCTGGCCAACGCGGGGTTCACGAATCCGACCTCCCTGCAATGGGGCCCGGATGGCAAGCTCTACGTGGCTCAGGAGGATGGGACGATTAAGGTGATGACGGTGGCTCGAACGGCCGCAAATAGTTATAACGTCACCAGCACGCAGACGATCAACCTCGTCCAGAACATCCCCAATCACAACGACGACGGTACCCTCAACAGCGCGATTACCGCACGAATGGTCACGGGCATTCTGGTGGTGGGCACGGTGGCCAACCCGGTGATTTATGTGACCAGCAGCGACCCTCGCATCGGCGGGGGCAGCAGCGGGACGGACACGAATCTCGACACGAACTCCGGGATCGTCTCGCGCCTGACCTGGAACGGGTCGAGTTGGTCGAAATTGGATCTGGTGCGCGGCCTGCCGCGATCGGAGGAAAACCACGCCGCCAACGGCCTGGCCCTGGACCCGGCGACGAATACGCTCTACGTCGCTCAGGGTGGCAATACAAACATGGGCGCGCCATCGAACAACTTTGCGCTCCTTCCGGAGTACGCACTTTCAGCGGCGATTCTGTCGATTAACCTCACCCAAATCGGGAACACCACCTACGACTTGCCGACGCTCGATGACGAAACGCGATCCGGCGTAAACGACGCCAATGACCCCTTCGGCGGCAACAACGGGAAGAATCAGGCTAAGCTCGTCCCCGGTGGGCCGGTGCAAGTCTATTCGTCGGGCTATCGCAACCCTTACGACGTGATCATCGCCGCCAGCGGTAAGATGTACACCGTCGACAACGGCGCCAACGCTGGATGGGGCGATGTGCCCATTGGCTCGGGGGCTAACGCTACCAATCAGGTTCATGAGCCGGGCATCACCACTAATGACGGCCTGCAACTTGTCACCGCCGGCTTCTATGCCGGGCACCCCAACCCCACGCGGGCCAATCCGAACAACAAATTCAACACCTCCAATCCTCAATCACCGGTGTCTACAGGAGACGCGGTTGAGGGCACCTTCCTCACGCCCGGCGTGAATGACGGCTCATTAACGCTGTTCAACACCTCCACCGACGGCCTGACTGAATACACCGCCTCGAACTTCGGCGGCGCGATGAAAGGCAATCTCTTGGCCGCGAGCTTCGACAACAAGGTGTATCGTGTCCAGTTGAATGCTGCCGGCACCGGCGCGACCAGCAGCAGTCCGCTTTTCAGCACCGTGGGTAACACCCCGCTCGACGTCACGACAATCGGCGACACCGGCCCCTTCCCCGGCACGATCTGGGTGTGCGATTGGCAGCTTGGGACCATCACTGCCTTTGAACCGAACGATTACGGCGGCTCGAGCAGCGGGGGCGGGACCGGCGCGGATGACCCGAATCTTGACGACGACCACGACAGCTACAACAACCACGACGAAATCCTGAACGGTACCAATCCCCTGTCGGCCGCGGACGTCCCGCCTGATTGGGACTTTAACCCGGCTTCGGCGACAAACGACTCTAATCTCATCGATCCCAATGACGACAACGATTCGATGCCCGACACCAGCGATCCTTTCGCCATCGACCCCAACAATGGTAAAACGACTTTTCTGCCGATCGATTACACTTGGGACAACAACGCGCCCAAGCCGGGCAAACTCCTGGGCTTGGGCTTCACCGGCCTGATGACCGACGGTTCGAGCAACTACGAAGCGCTGTTTAATCCCAACGCCTTTACCGCCGGCGGAGCTGCGGGTGTATTCACAATCGATCAGGCTGATTCCGGCACGGCGCACGGCACGGCCAATACGCAGAAGCAGGCTTTCCAATTCGGCCTGGGCGTCACAAATACCAACGCGCCGTTTGTCATTCATACCGCCATTCTCAGCCCATACGCCGGCCTGGCCCCGCAGAACGGCTGGGAGATGGGCGTGTACGTCGGCACGGGTGACCAGGATAACTACGCGCAACTCGTCGCCACGGCCGGCGGCGTCAGCTTCCTGAAGGAAGTCGGCGGCACGGTCACGCAGGGCGCAACCAGCTCCGTCGTTTGGCCGGGTCCCGAGGCGGTTGATTTCTATATGACCGTCGATCCGGCCGCGGGAACAGTCCAGCCGTCCTATCAACTGACCGTTAACGGCGTTAAGGGCAGCGCGATCAATCTGGGCACCCCGGTGTCGATCCCCACTGTCTGGTTCAGCGCTGCCACCGGACCGGCGGTCGGACTTATCACCACCACCGGAGGCGCTGCCACGACTTTCTCTGCCACCTACGATTTCATCAAGGTCACTCCCGCCGGCGTGCAGACGCCGTTCAGTGGTACGCCCTACGTTCCCGGGGGCCTGCTCCAGGCCGAAAATTTCGACAACGGCGGCGAGGGCGTGGCCTATCACGATTTCGAACCAGCGAATCTCGGTGGCGCCTATCGTCCCACGGACGGCGTCGATCTTGAGACTACGACCGACACGGGCAGCGGATACAACATCGGCTGGGGCCGGGCTGGTGAATGGACCGAATACACGATCAACGTTCCCACCCCCGGCTCTTACACGCTGGCGCTGCGTGTCGCCTCGGCCGGCACCGGCGGCGCCTTGCACGTCGAGTCCGACGGCATCAATAAGACCGGGGCACTCACAATCCCCGACACCGGTGGCTGGCAGAACTGGCAGACGCTCAGCAAGACCATCACCTTGTCGGCCGGCACGCAGGTGCTGCGCGTGGCCTTCGACACCAATGGGGCGACGAATTTCACAGGCAACCTGAACTGGATTCAGCTCACCGGGCCGGTCGCCAGCGGCCGTTCACCATACAGTGGCACGCCGGCCAGCATCCCGGGCGTCATCCAAGCGGAAGGCTTTGACAACGGCGGGCAGGGCGTGGCCTATTCAGATGCCGACACCGCCAACCAGGGCGGCGCGTATCGTTCGACCGAAGGCGTCGACCTGCAGACGACAACGGACAGCGGCGGCGGATACAACGTCGGCTGGACCAAGGCCGGCGAGTGGACTGAATACACGGTCAACGTTGCGGCGAACGGAAACTACGACGTTGGCCTGCGCCTTGCCAATCCCAATGCCGGCGGCAAATTGCACATCGAAGTGGATAGGGCCAACGTGAGCGGATCGGTCAGCGTGCCGAACACCGGCGGCTGGCAGAACTGGCAGACACTCACCGTCGGCAATATCGCACTGACTGCCGGCCAGCACATCCTGCGGCTGGCATTCGACACAGTCTCATCCAATGGCTCTGTCGCTAACGTCAACTGGATCCAGCTCAATGCCAGCACACAGGCCGCCTGGGCCAGCGGCACCTCCCTGCCGACTGCCATTGGCGAGGTGGCCGGCGGCATCCTCAACGGCAAGATGTACGTCGTCGGCGAAGGCTCAAGTTCGACCTTCGTCTACGACCTGGCCGCCAAGATTTGGGGCACCGTGGCAACCCGCCTCTTCGTCGGCAGCCACCATGCGGCCGAAGTCATCAATAACAAGCTCTATCTCTTGGGTGGCCTCGGCGGATCCGCTGAAGGCAAGGTGCAAATCTACGACCCGGCGACCAATCTCTGGACCACCGGGGCCAACATGCCGTTTGCGGCAGGCTCCATTTCCACCTCCCTCATTGCCGCCAAGGTGTACGCAGCCGGTGGGATACTCACCAACGGCACCACCACCAGCCAGGCAGCAGTCTACAACCCGGCCACCAACTCCTGGTCGAACATCGCGTCGATGCCCCAGGGACGTAATCACGCGGCCGCCGCTACTGACGGTTCCAAGTTCTACACCTTCGGCGGGCGCACCGGCGGGAATGTCGTCTCCAACGGTTTCGATACGGTCGAAATCTACGACCCGGCGACCAATACATGGCAGTCAAGTGCCAATGCCGGCTCGACGCTCGCGCCTCTGCCCCAAGCCCGCGGCGGCACGGGCAAAGCCGTCTTCTACAAGGGCGAGTTTTACGTCATGGGCGGCGAGACGCTGAACGGTGCCGGCGCGACGGCCCAGAGCGTTTACAACCGGGTCGACATTTACAACCCGATCGCCAACACCTGGCGAATGGGTCCGGCGATGCCGACGGCCCGGCACGGCATTTTCCCACTGCTCGCGGCCGGGCAGATATTCGTGGCCGGTGGCGGCATCACGAGCGGAAATTCCCAGTCCACGATGACTGAGATTCTGACGGCCTGATCCAAGCTTCAGGCCGGTGCCTACCGTGGCCTCGAGGATTCTTGCCGCTGGCCCAAGTCTTCGCTCGATGCTTTGCTTGGGCGCTCTGCTAATTCGCCGTGCGCTTCGCTTTTGGAAATTGGTATCGCCGGGCCGCCGGAGTCGGGCCGGGGAACGTCGCACGTCGGAGTCTTGAGTTGACGCGCGAGTTGAAGCCGGGCGAGCAGGACGATCAACGAAGTAAGCAGAACCCCGCCGCTCCGCGCGTTTTCAAGCACTATTCCAACCCTGGCACACAACCCCGGCGCTCGGGCGACCACCCGCGGCGACTGGGCGACGTGATAGGCGAGCGGGGCCAGGTAAATAAGCGTCAGGATGACCCCCAGCGTCAGCAGCGGGGCCAGACGCCGCCGGTTGTCGTCACGCGCATCGGCGTCCCACAACCGGTTCGCCGCCCAGATTAGCGGGAACACCAGCAGCCAGGTGTCATAGGCCCGATGATAGATCGGCATCAACGCAATCGCGGCGATGCACGCCAGATCGAGCAAAGCGATGTCGTTCCCGGCTGTCCGATCATCCGGTCGCCGCCAGGTGGCCCAGGCGAACAGCGATACAAGCACGATGGTCAATCCCAAAGTCATGAACCGAACGACGTGCGTGTCAACGATGAATGTTCTCAGCATGACCTGCATGTTGACCAGTTGATAACGAACCGCGTTGGCCGGGCCTGGGTCGTTGATACCGCCTGCGGCGCCGGCAGAGCGCAGGTTCGCCATCCAGTCGTCTGGCCATGTGCCGGCATAAGGCCTGAGATGAATGATTGCGGCGGCTGAGAAAAGTATTGCCAGCGATACCCACGTTGCCGACAGACGCCATCGTCGCGTCCACAGATAGTACGCCGCGAACGGCAAAGCGATTTGTGGCTTGATGAGGATGGCGAGAACGAGCGACATGCCCGATGCAATATTTCGATCCGCCCGCGCCAGTGCCGCCGATGCCACGATCGCAAAGACCGTTAGCGGTGTGGTCTGCCCCATCATGATGTTCGTCGCCCACGGGAGCGCGCCGAGCAATAGCGCACCGGCAAGAAGTAGATGCACCTGCGATCGCCACGACCCAGCGAATCGAAGCAGCAGAACGATCGTGCCCGAGATCGAAACAACATTTACGACAATCCAAGCCCACCGAGCGGCGGGCCATTGCCCGATCGTCATCGGTGTAAGGACAAGGTAGGTCGTCGGTGGATAGACCGAAGGTGTCGATTCAGCGCGCGGGCGAGTTTCGGCCTCGCCGCCGGAGGCTTGCCATGTTTGGTCGATCGCGACTTGCGCGTAGGGATTGCCTCCAGCACAAAAGGTCTTGGCGGCAGCGTACACCGCGGCGAAGTCGTGCCCCCCGCGGGGCGCCTGCTTAAGCGCCACCAGCGATCCCGCCAAGCCCGGCAGAAGGAGGATCAACAACAGCGCCCGCGAACTTGACCATCGACAAGGCAATTTGCTGGGAGTTATTAAACGGTCCCTATTCATTGTGTCCATTCCGCAATTCCAGCCCGACCAATCTAGTGCGCTCGGATAGCGGCCCCATGCCGACCTATTCATCCTGGTCATCCCGCCATTCCAGCGTGATGGCTTCGGGCGCTTAGCGTTCTCCGGTTCGGCGGATTTGTCTTCCGACGGTCGAGTTCGTTCGGGCGCAATCGTCCCGCCAAGCCCGACCTAATGTACACGAACGTAATTCTCATAGTCATCGACCACAAATGCCGCCTCAGCCGCATCCACCACTTTCCAAACCATCGCCGTGGCGCCGCAGATCGGATTTCTTCGAAAATCAGGCAAATTTGCATATTTTGCACCCGTTTGGATGAAAAAAGGGGTCCAAAGGGGGTCCCGAAGAGGTCCCTTTGGGGTCCCACTGCTGTCTTGGCGAAGTCCTTTCCGGGTCCGGCGGGGTGCGGGGAGGGTCCGGTTTGTTGCGATCGTCCGATGCCTTCAAGCAAGGGAGATTGCGCGGGGGAGACGCACGCGGCTAAAAGGACATTTGTCGGTCCGGCGTCGCCGAACGATTTCCCCCGCCCGAGTCCAACGCCGGGCAACCACCACGCCGCGCAATCACCGGCGCGTAACGAGCCAATCAACGTCATGGAGTCCGAGGCAATCAACGTCACCAAGTCATTATTAGTCATAAGTAAAGCCCTCTACACTAGGGGCAGAAAAACGCCCGAAGGTGCGCGAATTGGCGCTTTTTCGCGCAACTTGGAGTGCTCCAAAATGCAGTTAAACCTTTTGCTTTTCAGAGCTTATAAAAAATTTTATTTTTTTTGGAAAGGCTCAAATCTTGGTGCGCTTTTTGGCGCCAAAAAGCGCACCAACCGGTTGAGGGGCTAGCAGAAAAGAGTTGTCCACC
>JBBQSU010000104.1:0-12045 GCA_038234815.1 Tepidisphaerales bacterium
CTGAACTTCGGCGGCGCTACGACCTTTGGTAATGGCAGCAACCTGAACATCGACTTGCTCGGCGACACCTTCGACGTGTTGGCCATCACGGGCAACATCGATCTGTCGAGCGCGAGCGACAACGTGACGTTCGCCGCCACCGGCACGCAAACGCTGAGCCGTTACGTCTTTGCGACCTACACGGGATCGCTTAGCGGCACGTTTAACTCCGTCGTCAATCTGCCGGCCGGGTATTCCATGGACTACGGGACGGCGGGCGAGATCGCAATCGCCATCCCCGAACCGACGAGCCTGGCCGCTTTGGGCCTGTTCGGCCTGATCGCAATGCGTCGTCGTCGTATGGCTTGAAGCTACGGCATCGTCGCGTGAAGGGCGGATACGCGGCGATTTCCGGATTTCCGGGCGGGACGGGGCCTAACTGGCCCGTCCCGCTCTTGTCCGATTGAGGCGACATTTCGGAAACCGTTTGGACAGGAGCAGTTGTCATGCGACGCAAATCCAAGGCTTTCACCCTCGTCGAATTGCTGGTGGTCATCGGTATCATCGCGATATTGATTGGCCTGCTCCTGCCCGCGCTGCAACGCGTGCGGCGGTCGGCCAACACGCTGCAGTGTTTATCCAACCTCCGGCAGGTCGGCACATTTATGTTCCTGTACTCGACGCAGAACGACGGCAAGTTGCCGTACGCCTATATCGCTAAGAAAGCCTACGCCAGCAACCGTGGAGCGGCACATTGGGCGGTGCTGAGCAACGAGAAGTTTCTCCAGGCCAACGAGCTGAACCCCGGCCCCATTAAACGCTTTGGGGGCGGGACGACGACGAACGTTTATACCAATCGGCTGCTGCGTTGCCCCGAGGGGCCGGACGAAATTGGCACTTCTCAAGGCGTGGGGCAGACGACGACCAAAGGACGATTTCGGAACACCATTGTATTGGACATCCTTAAGGACAGCGGCGCTGACGAAGCGCAATGGGTGTATGTCGAAACCACGGTTTGGAAGAAGTTGTACTCGCATTACATTTTCAATGCGTACGTCGATGCGCACGGTGAAGACGGTGTGACGGGTAACTACGGATTGTCGATAAACGGCAGGCCGGTGACCGAAACCTTCGCCAACGCCGGGGTAAACCCCGCTCAAAACGAGTTCGACACAGGGCAGCGCCGGATGACGGTCGTTCAAAAATCTGCCGACACGTGGATGGCCTGGGAAGGTGGCCCCGGCAACTATCACACCAGCACCCGGGCTTGTTTCCGGCACCCAAACCTGTCGGGCAACTTTGTCTATTTCGACGGCCACGCCGAGAATTTGCGAACAATTGACGTGGACGGCGCTGGGGGCGGGTTCGGCGCTGCGGCGACAAAAGGCAGATTGGCAGACCAGCGTTTGTGCGCCAAGAAATAATGAGATCGTGGGGGAACCTGAGGGGCATCGTCGCTCGCACAGGGGGTTTGCCAGAATCGTTTAGTGTCCTGCTGGGTGGATGCTCCAAACTCGGAGAACGCGTCAATGTTCATTCGTCGTCGGCCAGGGCTTGCTCGCGGGGTCCTGATTCTGCTGAGTATCGTTGCCGGATTTCTGTACTTCCAACATGTCACGCCGCTCGCTTTTGCCCAGATGGTCAGCGGCGCGCGGATAAAGCATTTCGACGATGTATTGGACACCACGCCGGGGTTGCTTGGTTATCCTTATAACGCAGTGCAGGTGAAACCCGGCGCAACGGGCGGGATCGTCGCGCCCGGCGAGCAGTTGACACGGACACCGCAGATCCAGAAGAAACGAAATACGCCGATTAAGGCCGCTGGCAAGATCGAACGGGTGCAGCACCGCAAGTACAGCCGGGCGATCTCGCGACGCGATTATTTGGCATTCCACCGGGACTTGGGCCGTGCACTGGGCGAACGAAGTTGAACTCTATTTTGCCAAGCCCGCGCGGTCTGCGGCCATGATGTGATGGCAAACTTGTGCAACGCCGCACGTGAATAAGTAAAGACGGCCACTGAAAAAGGTTTCTTATGCGTTATCGAATATTGCCGCTAGTTTGTTGTGTCACCGTCGTCTTGTCATTGGTCGCCAGCAGCCAGGCAGTCCCATTTAGAGTACGTTGGGATCCGAGCGTTACCGGTGGGTCGTACCATTTCGCCAATCCGAAATCCGACACGCCCGTCACGATGCCCAAGGGGGACCAGCAAAAAGATTTCGACGGGGATCTGCCCGACGGCGAATATCGCATTGTCGGAGCGGGCTTCGATTTTTCCATGCGTGTATTGAACGGTAAGATAGGTTTTAGTCATGGGCAGCCGGCGGGCGTGAAATGGGACGTGTCCAGCAACACGCTGACGTTCATTACGACGAGCATTGAATTGGATCTGGGCGGTTATCAATTGCCCGTGTTGATTCGCGATGTGACCAAGGTGCTTGATCCGGCAAAGCCGACGCAAACGTTCACGCTGGTTCCGGGACATCACCAGTTGTTGTATGGCGGAGGGACGCTCACGCTCGACATTGATGCCAACGGCGAAATCACTCTCCCGGACAATCCGGGCGGGTTTTCCCTGCGCGGAAAGCGCGTCACCATGCACCCGCAGCCGTTTGCAGTGAAGTTCGGTGAGGGCGTCAGCAAATGCCGGGTTGAAATCCGCAACGCCGCCGCCGATTTGCCCACCGACGTCAAACTGATGCCGACCAATGGAGGATATGCGCTGTCGATTACGTCCAATGGCAAGGTTGAGAAACTGACGCTGTATATGGACTACCATGGCGGCGTCTCTTCCAATCCCAAGGGGCCGTTCAATCCGCTTACTGCCCTCGTCGGCGCTGACGGCTCGACATTGCTCACCGTGGTAGCCCCCGGTGGAGAGGAGTGGGCCGAGACGCAAAAGAAAGAACAGGCGGCGGCGCGTGCGCTCTACACGCAAGTGATCCAACAACCCGAATCGACATGGCACCAGGATCTGGTGATGTCCGATGCGATGAACATCTACGACTTTCCAGAAGACACGGTAGGCTACGCCGTTACCTTTCCGCCGAACACAGTTCGCGCCGGGCAGTTGTCAGGGGTTGAAATGCTCACGGACCAAGCGGTCCGCAAACCGATACAGTTGTCCGACGTTGAGCAATCGGGCGAGTTCCTCACCCGTGCCACGGTCTGGTTTCGGGCGAGCCTGCCAGCCGGCACGACGCGTAAGTATCGGCTGCTGACCCTGCCAGCCGACGCGGCCCCTGGGAACGCCGCTGGGCTACGGAGTGAGCCGGCCGGCAAGAATCAGATGCGGCTCGTCAGCGATCGCCTTAATGTGCTCGTGCCTGCGGGCCGGCAGGAATTCGCCGCCGGTCAGCCGTTCGCGCAAGCGCCTGCGCCGATTATTTCGCTCGAACGGGTGGGGGGTGTGAAGAACCTGGTCGCGGGGCGTTTTGCGGCCCCGGACGTGCTGCGTGTTACGGCGATCGACGCCGCCGTCCGTGAGTCCGGGCCTGTGCGCCTGGTCTACTCCGTGAAATACAGCTTTGACACTGCCCGCAGCTATGAGGTGCGGCTGACGCTCTCCAATGGCGATGACCAACTGCTGGTCGATGAATCGATCGAAGGATTTGCCCCCGAAGATGAAGCGTACTGGCAAGTCGATTTCGCCGGCCTCAAGCCCACTCGTCGTCAAGTGATGAGCAACAATGGTTATGGCCTTTATTCCGGCGCATACGATCGTGACATCAAGAGAAGGAAGCTCCCGATCGAGCTGGGAATTTACACCCCTAACGCCCTGGGCGTCATGCACGCGGCGGCCTTCTGGGATGAGGCGACGCAGGACGGCCTTCTGTTGGCCACCAATCGCCTGCGCGATTGGAAGACCTCTGTCCGCCGTGTTTGGAGCAGCGCCGGTCCGGAAAATCTATGCTTTTATCAGGACGGGCAACACCAATACTTCCAAACACGTCTGCAAGGCAAAGAACGTCATTGGGCAATGGCTGCCGTTCCGCGAGAAGCCATCGTTAATCGCAAGATTGCGTCGGGCAAAGGCGCGCCGGCTGGCCCGGAAGTGCGGCTTTGGGAACGACTCGGCGATCTAAACCTCAACGACTGGAAAGACCGCGTCGTCGATTTTGATGAAACGCTTGAACCACCGGCGTGCTTTAAGCGGATGAAGCAGGTCAGTTACGAAGAGTGGATGAGCAACTATGGTCTGGATGCGGAGTTCGCGCTTCTCAGCACGATCATAAACAGCCATTGGGATTTCTCGTCCACCGCCGGGCCAGTTAGTTTTCGCGATATGCCCAATTGGTTCGGCCGCTACGCCAGAAGTCGTTCGCAATGGACGCCTGAACAACGTCGGCAGGTGCGTGGCATTCTCCTGATGATGACCTACAGCGCCGAAGACGACAACAACGTGCCGCACCACAGTATGCTCGGCGGACACCCGAACTTCATCATGGATCAGAAGTCCACTGTGGCCCTGGCGTGCGCAACATTCGCCAACCACCCGGACGCCAAGAAGTGGAAGGCGTCATTTCTAGGCTATTTCGACGAATGGCTGAACACATACCAGCGGTCGGATGACCCGAAACACAACGCTCGCGGCGGGCGGTGGACGGAAAATCTGGTTTGCTACTCCGGTCAGGCATTGATCGGGCTAATGGAATCCCAACAGGCGCTTCAATCCTACGACGGAACCGACTTGATCAATTCGTATCCCCACATCACCGAGTGGGTGCGATGGTATCGTGACGTGATGATGCCCCCGCAGGACGGCGTGCGTTACGCGCCACCGGAAGGCGCGCACGCCCGCAGTTTCGAGGAATCGGGCGTGCCCTACAGCTTCCGGGACAACTTTTTTCACGTCGCAAAAATTCTAGGTAAGTCCCAGCCGAAGTTGTCGGCGGAAATCAAATGGATCGAGACGAATGGCGTGGCGGGGCAAAAACCGACCGCCGGATCAACACTCATCGTCGATCACGGCGCCTTCCTTCGTTACGACCTTGGCGGAACTAATGAAAGCTATCTGCACATGCAGAACATTGCCGGCCCGCTGAATTATCGCTGGGAGCGAGCGGGACAGTTGTACTACGGAGCCAAAGGCAAAGTTTGGAGTTACAACCTCGAAGAAGACAACGGAGATAAATTCAACCCTGACCGTGTGACGATGTTCCGAGGGGGTGGCAAGGGACTAAAGACGTCGCCCACCGACCAACTGCTTTATGATTTTGATTTTGTGCAATTCTACAAATCGCCTGGGATAGAACCTTATCTCGCCCGCGCAATGATGATGGTGAAGGATGAATACATTGCCATTTTTGACGAAGTTGCCGCCGACGCGACGGGCGAATTTGTATGGGCCAACGTCTTCGAGATGCCGCAGATCTACCAAGTCAAGCCCGGAGCGGCGATGACGGAGTACACGGCGGTTGAGCCTCCCCCGCGTCCGGGCAAACCCGCCGCACGTAAAGTGACGTGTCGAAAATACACGGGCAAGGGCAGTTTTCTCACGATCGTGGCACCCAGTGCCCTCAAGGCGGTTGCAACTCAATATGGCGCGAGCGTGAACGATCAGCATGTGTTTTTGACCGCCGAGGCACAGGATTTCACGACGGGCGACTTGCAGTTCCAAGGTCGGAGTGGATACGCAGCGCGGGATCATCTGGCGTTGTTCGACGGCACGGTGCTGCGGATGGGAAAAAACACGGTGCGACGTGAGGGGGGCGATTTCGGGGTCAGCGCGGTGTGGATGCCAGACGGCGTTGAGGGCCGCATCGTTGGTCGCGACGGCGGAACGGTCACGCTCTCCATTCCCGACGGTATCAAAACCGTGAGCGGGGATCTTGCCGGCGAGGCACTGAAGCTTGAACAGGCTGGCAATCGCGTAAAATTCACGATCACCATCGCGCAAAAAGACGGCAGTAAGCCGTTCAAGATTACTTGGCGCTAGCCTTTCAATACGGGCAATGCGAATTAACGGGCTTGGCATGAGACTGATCCGAACGGCCTTTGTGATTCTCCTGTTGGGCACTGCGGCCGGCGTTTTGATATTTGGACCGCGGACAGGCAAAACCCCGCCGGCCGGGCTAGTAGTGGTGGAATACTGGGAGAAGTGGACCAACAAAGAAGAAGCGCAGATGCGCCAGATCGTGGACTGGTTCAACGAAACAGTCGGGCGTGATAAAGGGATTTTTGTTCGCTACTTTTCAACCAGCAGCATCAACCAGAAAACACTGATTGCCACGGCGGCCGGAGTGCCGCCCGATGTCGCCGGCCTTACCGATGCGAACCTGGCACAGTTCGCGGCGCTGGACGCCCTCGAGCCGCTAGATGATCTCGCAGCCGCGCACGGCATCACGGCGGCCCAGTACAAGCGCGTGTTCTGGGACGAGTGTCATTATAATGGCAAGCTATACGGACTGGTCAGTACGCCGTATGACATTGCTCTTCACTACAGCACAAAGCTCTTCGCCGAGAACGCCGAGGCAATACGCGCTGCCGGCTTGGATCCCATGCGTGCGCCTCGAACAATCCATGAGCTGGACGCCTACGCGGCCGCGCTCGATCAAATCAGCTCGGCCGGCGGCATTGACGTTGCCGGCTACCTTCCTCTGGAGCCGGGATGGTACTCGATGTGGACATGTTTATGGTTCGGTGGCAGTTGGTGGGATGACCCCAGCAAACGCTTTACATTGACCGACCCCGCTGTGGTACGGTCGTTTGACTGGATACAAAGCTACTATCGCCGTCTTGGCAAGTCGGCCATTTCCGACTTTCGCAGCGGCACAGGCAATTTCGATTCACCGCAAAATCCCTTCATCTCCGGCACCGTCGCAATGGTGCAACAGGGAACGTTCCTGGCAAGTTTCATCCATAACAATCGGCCGTCGATGGACGGACAATGGGCCGCGGCCGCCTTCCCCTCTGAAAGCGCTGATCTTCGCGACGTTACCTACTGCACCGCCGACGTATTGGTGATTCCGCGGAGCGCCAAGCACAAAAACGAGGCGTTCGAATTCATCG
The DNA here is from genome assembly GCA_038234815.1 of Tepidisphaerales bacterium. Classification (GTDB taxonomy): domain Bacteria; phylum Planctomycetota; class Phycisphaerae; order Tepidisphaerales; family Tepidisphaeraceae; genus JBBQSU01. The sequence goes on from JBBQSU010000104.1 coordinate 6,991, forward strand.
CTTTCGTCAATCGTCGGGAAGTGATTGAGAAACTCAACAACCTCCATTGCAAGATTTCGCCGTTGGCGAACGTGAGCGAGTCTTTTCTGGCGACGCACCAAAATCCACAGATCCGTGTGTTCGAACGCCTCGCCGCCAGCCCCAACGCCCACGGTACGCCGCCAGTGCCCATATTGCCGCAGGTGTTGGATGAGCTTAGTAATTTTACGCAGAAGCTTGCACTGATGCAGGTGACGCCAGCCGAGGAGCTGCCCGTGATCCAGGCCAGGTTGCAGGCAAAATACGATTTATTCATGAAACGACAACGCGAGCGGCGAGCGGCAACGGGTTTGGAAGGCGGCTTACAATGAATGCCCCGGAGATGAAGGCCCTTGCCAAAGGCCTTGGTTTTTTATCACAATGGATTATCGGCTTGGTGCTCTTCACCGCCCTGCCGATCGGGTTATCTCTCTATTACAGTTTTTGCGAATACTCCCTTCTGCAGCGGCCCGTTTTCATTGGCCTCGACAACTACGTGGAAATGGTACATGACGCGATATTTTGGAAAGTACTTTGGAACACGTTCGTGTATGCGATTGTCGCCTTGCCTCTCGGGATGATCGTCGCATTAGGTGTGGCAATCCTGTTGAATGTCAAAACGCGGGGGCAAACGATCTATCGGACAGTCATATTCCTGCCTTCGCTGGTCCCCGCGGTCGCGTCGGCGATGCTGTGGCTGTGGCTTTTCAACGCCAAGCTGGGGCTGATAAACCTTGGCTTGCGCGGCTTAGGCATCGCTCAGCCGCCGGCGTGGCTCGCGGATGTGTCATGGGCAATGCCAGCCCTGATTTTCATGAGTCTCTGGGGCGTCGGCAACACCGTAGTGATCTACCTTGCCGGGCTTCAAGACGTTCCGCGTGATTTGTATGAAGCTGCCGAGCTGGATGGTGCCGGCGCGTGGGGTCAGGTATGGCATGTCACGCTGCCGGGGATTTCACCGGTAATCTTTTTCAACTTGATCATGGGAATCATCGGCACGCTGCAAGTCTTCGGCACGCCATACATCATGACGGGCGGCGGGCCGGCGCGAAGTACCTATTTCTATACGATGTATCTTTACGACAACGCGTTTTCATATTTGCGCATGGGCTATGCCAGCGCGCTGGCGTGGGTACAGCTATTGATCGTTCTTTTCCTCACCGCGTTGGCGGCTTGGACGAGCAAACGGTGGGTTCATTACCAAGGGAAATAGGCGCAGTCTGGCTGGCCGTTTAACGGATGGCCTGCCGATCCCAAGAGGAATACGAAATGGGGTCGTAAAAGGTCGCCGAGCGAATTCAAACGGGTGACGCATTCACGTGAGTGTCCGAGGGACTGGGATCTGGAAGGGAGCATTGATGGCAACAAATCTACCCGAATCAGGCTTTGCCACTTCCGCGGTGCAGGAAAGCGTCGCCATCACGGCGGCCCTCGACGGCGGATCGACGCGCCGTTCACGCGCTGGCGGCAGGCATGTGCGCGTTCATATCGTGCTGGTGCCGATTTGCGTCGTTGCAGCTGTGCCGTTTTTGTGGATGCTTTCCACCAGTCTGAAGACACTCGATGCCGCGCTGGCGTTTCCGCCGTCATGGTGGCCTTGGCCAGCGCAATGGCGCAATTATGCGGACGTACTCAGCAACACCAAAACCGATTTTCTTCTTTGGACGCGGAATACGCTGATAATTGCGGCCCTGGCGGTCGTTGGCACCACCCTGTCCAGCGCATTGGTGGCGTACGGTTTTTCCAAAGTGAAGTTCAAAGGCCGCGGTGTTCTGTTCATCATCATGCTCTCCACAATGATGGTGCCGTTTCCGGTCACGATGGTTTCGCTATTCTCCCTCTTCCGTTGGCTGGGCGATGTTAGCGGCGAGCCGTGGCTCGGCACTTTCAAGCCGCTGTGGCTGCCCGCATGGTTCGGCTCGGCCTTTAACATCTTCTTGTTGCGGCAGTTTTTCATGACCCTTCCGGACGAACTGTCCGAAGCTGCCCGCATCGACGGGTGCAGCGAACTGGGCATTTTTTTCCGCATCGCCCTGCCACTGGCCAAGCCGGCCTTAAGCGTCGTAGCCCTGTTCGCCTTCATGGGCGTATGGAATGATTTTCTCGGTCCACTCGTTTACCTGCAACGCCCCGAACAGTTTACGCTCGCGTTAGGCCTTCAAAACTTTCAAAGCCAGCTCGGCGGCACGCCTTGGCATCAACTGATGGCCGCGAGCGTACTTGTCATCTCACCCGTACTTGTTCTGTTTTTCCTTGCCCAGCGCACGTTCATTGAGGGGATCGCGACGACGGGCATCAAAGGGTAAGCCGAATAGAGATGCTTGGCGACCGAGTCATACGACCCGCAGGCGGTGTGAAATGGTCGCTTGGCGATATTCGATATGGACTCCCCAGGTTTTTTGGGATTGTTCCAGGCGGGTTTCCAGCGGCTCGTTGGAGAGACTGATCAGCAGTCGTCGCCGCCGACCAAGCGGAAATGCGAGCGTTCTTGAGTCGATCCACCGGGGCGTCTGTTGGGTTGGAACGTGCAATGACCACATCACCCTCTCTCCGGGGGAGCGCACGGGCATGTCAGTAACCTTCAGATCCCCCTCGGCATTCCAACAGATGGCGCGGGTGTTTTGTGGACGTTGATCCCGCGCAATAGGCGCAACCTGCTGGTGACCGATGTGCCAGCCGGGCACGGGGATTTGACAGCGAAATTCGACCGAACCGGGTTCCGCACCTGACAATTGTTCGATCTGGTACGGCTCGTAATCCAGAAATTGCGAGGGATTCCGGCCGGGATAACCAAGGACGTTGTGGCCCGCGTGATCGAATTTGAATGGTCCATCGCCCAAATCAGCGTCACAGGCGATCAACTGCCCATCCACCCACCACCAGAAGCTTCCCTGGTCGGCGTGATAGTGACCCCACGTGCGCCCGCAGCGGACAACCAGCAAACTTTCACGCTCGGTGCCCGCCGCTCGGCGGGCTGAAGCCCCATATCCGTCCAGCATCCGCACGCCGTCAAGCCCGGGCATCAATGCAGGCAAGGAGCGCCGTTCGGGCGAAAACATGGCGCTATAGGTGTTGATCTGGGGACTCGCCTCGCCGTGCTGGCATCCAGTTTCCTGCCAGGCCCAGCGAAATTCTTCGGCGAGGTCGGGCAGCGCCTCGGCGAGCCAGCCAAATAGGAATCCGTAGTCCCCGTGCTTGCCATATCCATGATCCCCTATGGCGGGAATGCCGCGCCGACCGTTCAGAAGCGCATCGGGCGGAGAGAGGAGAGGCACAAAGAAACGAGCGAAAGCGCGGAATGCCGGGTTGACGGTTAGGTCAATGGCCTCGGCAGCATGACGCATGGCCATCATCACCGGCAACAGGACCAGCTTCACATGATTGGCATAGGTGTGACTCTCCTCCCATGCCCCACACCGATGGACAAACGCCCTCATCTGTTCCCGGAACTGTTCGACAAAGTGTCTCCGCCATCGCGGAGCGTGCGGATGGTGGGGTAGAACGCATCCACACATGCCAACGAACGCATACCGGTCGGTATTGAAATTCTCGTTCAACATGCCACGGTAAAACGCGCCTTCCAGAGGGGGCCATTCGGGTGGGCGGGTGGCGAAATGATGGGGATAAAAGTCGCGACGGATTAGTAGCTCGGCCAGAACCGCGACGTCCTCGGCAGCCGCGTGGCGCCGCTCGTCCGGCAATCGACCGGCGCAATCAAGCAGGTGGATCGTCGCCGCCGCCGGTGCCAGAACGCGGGCTGAGACGGGGTTTCCCAGCGGGTGCAGATAGCCTGAAGACTCCAGCGCCACGCGAAACCGCCGCAATGCTTCGCTCGCCCATGTCCAAGTTTTTTCGTAATCACCCTCCCAGAATGCATGGCCGTTTGCCCACGCATGATCCGCAGCTACCCGGTGTAACCCAAGTTCGAAGGCTGCTGGACCAAACACACATGGTGGTGTGGGGTGCGGCATAAGCCGGCCGGCCTGACGCGCATAGCTGGCGAGGCGTTCGGGACGGGCAAAACCGTAGCGAGCGATTCTTCGGGAAGCCCACGCGACGTAAGGCTCTTCGATCTCGCCTGTCGCGGGCAACCCCGGTTGATTGGCCACAACGTCTTTTGTGCGTCCCCATGCAATGAAATACGTCCGCCGCAACTGGCCAGCGCTCGCTTCAGCCAGCGGCAATGTCAGCGATACGCCGTCACGCAGGACTCGCCCTTGCGGCACCAGACGCGCTTGGGGAGTCCAATTTCCGGGACGTAGACTGCCAACGACGGTGGATTGCTCGTTGTCCGCGACAGCGAACCAATCCTTGAAATCGAACAACTGTCCATGTTGAGAAAAGGCCCCAAACCGAAATGTGGAATCGATAACCGCGGGGACGGCGAGGAGTTGTCGATGGGTGAATGCGGCATTGCCGGGAAAATCCAGCGTCCACTGCGGCAGTGACGCGGCGCATCGCTCGATGATTTGTATCAGCGGCTCGTCCGTCGCGGCCAGAAACGCAAGCGACCAACTTCCTTTTCCTGCCGACGCTCCCCCGTTTGGGTTAATAAGCTTCAGCTTGACCAATCGCTGACCTTGCACGCATTTTAGAACCATGGCCGAAGGCAACGCGGCATTTCCAATCGCCATGATTGTACGGTCGCAGCGAATTGTCATCTCAAGCCTGTTCAGGCCTTCGGCGGTCATTTCGAATCTGACATCTAAGGCGATTTTATAGGCCGGCGACAAATCGAATGATAACTCTTGTGGGGTGGGCATAAAAATCGTTCCAAGTCGAGAGAACTTTAATGTCGCGCGATTCGGAGGCTTCTTGATCAGATGCTTGTTACCGCTGGAAAACTCGCCGAGATAGGCGACTTAACGCAGCGAGATACATTCCACAGGGTTGTTCCGTTTTGCCCCACCCTTGCGATAATATCTGCAGGCTTGAACGCAGGTCAATAACAAATCATTATGAAGGCAACACACTTACTCACCTCGCTTCAATGGAAGCTGAGCGGCTATCGCCCCGAACATTGGGCCGCGAGCGCTT